>JAIMBF010000133.1 GCA_023511585.1 Terriglobia bacterium | reverse complement strand
TCAATCCGCACGGGCACGAGCTTGGCTTGCGCCCGATCGGCAATCATTCCCGCGCCGTCATAGATTTTCATCAGCCCTCCGGTGGTGCTGATCCTGCCCTCGGGAAAGACCACCAGCCGTTGCCCTTCCTTCACGGCTTCGATCATGCTCCGAACCGCGAAGGGGTTGCGTGTATCGACGGTCATGATCCGCGCCCATCGCAGAAACGGCCGCGCCCACCAGCGCTCTGCCGTTGTGACGTCGACGGCAAAAACGGGCTGATCGGGAAGAAAGGCGGCCAGCAAAGGGCCGTCGATGTAACTGAAATGGTTCGGCACTACCACCGCCCGTTCATCCGGCGGCGGGTAATGGTCCAAACCGCTGACCGAGGCGCGATAAAACACTTTGGCCACGGCACGCAGCAGCCGCAGCATGGTTGCGGCCGGCACCAGCCGAATGCTCCAAAGGACGGCGAGGAGGTTGACAAGGGCGGTCAGCATCAAAATGCGCGGGGCAGCAACGCCGCCGGCAGAGAGGCCGGCCGCAATCACGGCGCCGCCCACCATAAAGGCCGCGTTGAGTACGTTGTTGGCGGCCATCACGCGGGCGCGCCAGGCCGGCTCCGCGCGTTCCTGCAGCAGCGTATAGAGCGGCACCGAATAGAACCCCCCGCAGGCGGAAAGCAGCACAAGATCGAGCAGAATGCGCCAGCCCTCCGCCGAGCCGAGAATCGCGGCGACCGAGTTGAGCCCGCGCGCCTGCAAAGCGCGTGCGGCGAAATCCCAGGCAAAGAAGGAAATGCCGAGCAGCGCCAAAGGCGCATCCCGCGCAGACGCTTTGCCGTGAAGGATCCAGGCGGAAGCAAGGGAGCCGATACCCACGCCCAGAGAAAAAGCGGTCAGGAACAGGCTGACCACGTCCTCGCTCGCACCGAGGGTGATTTTGGCCGTCACCGGAAAGGCGGCAACCAACAAAGCGCCCAGCGTCCAGAACCAGCTGATGCCGAGCACGGGTTCGGAAATCCCAGGGCTCGTCAGGGTTGCGCGGAGCAGCGCCCGGGTTGCTCGGAGAATGTGCCAATCCGCGGCCTCTTGCGCGCGCGGCGGCGCCGGCGGAATGGCAAGCGCGGCCAGCGCCCCGACCACGGAGCCGCCCACCCCCAAGAACGCAATGCCGAAGGGACTGTGGGATGGCAAAACCAACCAACCGCCGGCGATGGTGCCGGCCAGAATGGCAATGAAGGTCGTTGCTTCGATGACGGCGTTTCCCGAAAGCAACTCTTCCGCGCGGAGATGGTCGGGCAAAATGCCGTATTTGAGCGGCCCAAAAAACGCGGCCTGCACGCCGAGCCCGACCAGAACCGAAAGCAAAATCGGCAGAGAGCCGAGCAGAAAGCCGAGCGCCGCAAGGCTCATCAGCCCAAGCTCCAGAAGCTTGAGGATGCGGATCAGACGGGCTTTGTCCTTGGCGTCGGAAAGCTCGCCCGCGGTTGCGGAAAAGAGCGCATAAGGAAAAATGAAGAGCCCAGCCGCAAGTGCCACCAGGCTCGGCCCGGCATGGCCGCCTTTCAGCAGCACCAGCACCACGAGGGCGTTGCGCACCAGATTGTCATTGAACGCACCGAGGGCTTGCGTGAGGCAAAGCGGCCAGAACCGCCGGGTTGCAAACAAGGCGAGCAGCGCGCCGGCGGGGGACATGGAAAAGCCCGGTGCGCGGGTTAAGCGTCCGGCTCGGCCGGTTCTTCGGCTTCCAGAATCTCGTAAACGGCCCGCACAACACCGTGCGGTTCGTGCCCGGGCTCATCTTCGAGCCCGCCGCCGCCGCGAAACCAAAGCGCCGCCTCGAGCACCTGCGCGGCGGTGGCCCCCGTCTCCATAATGGCGCGGATGACCCGATCATCCACATCTCCGACAATGCGGCGAATTTCCTCGGCACTCGCCGGCTTCGGGCCGGAGTTCTTATGCGTGTTTGCGGGGATCGGAGGCCGCTCGGTCATCGGCTTAACCCTTCAGACGGATTGCGAAGGCAGCGCCAACGGCAATGTACCGTGCACGCCGCGGTTTGCCGTTTGCCATGTTGCGCTCCCATATCAGCAACCCGCGCCCCTGGGCAATTCAGAACTTATCGCCCGGCAGCTCGGCCGCCCCGAGCGCGTAGAGACCCTTTTTGCAGTAGTCGTGCAAATCCGGCTCGCCGAGCAGATCCGCAAGAATTTCCGCATCACTCAGTGCCTCGGCCGCAGCCAGGGCCTGCGCGAATTGCGGAGCGGTAAACTGGCCGCGGCCAATCTCTTTCACCGCCCAAAGCTTCTGCCGGATTTCACGGGGCAGTTCGGCAACGGCCTCGCGAAGCGCGATAAATTCCGGCCGAAATTGAAGCTCCTCTTCCACCGGCACCTCCGCACTGGGCTTGTGCTCGCCACGAGCCGGCGGCGGCTCGCCAAGCTCCTTTTCCGGCACTTTCTCGAGGAGTTGGTCGCGAACTTTGCGCAATGCCAAGGCCAGATCGGCGATGCGCCGCACCTCCAGAACGTCCAGTTCATACAACATCGGAAGGCCCCGGAATGATAGGCGGTTCGCCCGGTTCGGCCGGGACTTCTTTGCCTTCCATCAAGGCCATCCGCCGCACGGCCACAGGCAGCACACGCGTCAGCCGCTTGAGAAATTCCGCGGAGGATAGCCCCGCTAGGGTCGCCAGATCTTCCACCCGTTCCTCGCCGAGGATGCGGCGAAGATCTTCGGTGCCGATGCGCAAAGCCGGCCCCTTGCCCATCCATGAGGCCATGACGTCGCCAAAGCCGGCCTCGGTGAAGCGGTCGGCAAGCTCGGCGAGCGAGCCGCGTTCGCCGCCGAGCAGCTCCTGCAGGGCAGCGGCAAGCGGGCTTAACTCTTCGTCGCCCTGGCCTTGGAGATCTTCGATAACTTGATGAATGAATCGCATTGTTTCGCCCTCGATCGGCTTTTTCATAGAAAGCTGTGAAGAACTCCACATTGACCCATATCAAGCAGGCGGCATCGCATGGGCTTATCTTGAGCAGGGCGGCTCGTTCGGGCGGGTCGGCGCGTAGCGCACCATGAGGCGGCGCGATATTTGGGGCAGCACATAAGGGCCGCCGAAATCGAGGAAGCTTGCGCGCACCGTTGTTGTCGGCATCACCCATACGCGCTCGACCACAAGCGGCCGCCCCTCAAGTTGCCGGCCGGGGTCTTCGCAACGCGCCGTGGGCGGGCCGAACGCTTGGGTGAGCGCCGCGATCGTGGCCTGCCAATCTTTCGGGGTGGCAAACTGGCGTTGCCGCTCCAGAAGCACTTGCGCAAGGCGGTGCGTCGTATTGCTCATTTGGAAATAGACAATGAACGTAAGACCGGCAAAGGAGGCACGGCGCAAGACAAGCTCCGCAGAAAGCCCGTCGAAGACGATCGGTGCATCCAGGCGCGTGAGATAAGCGCCGTAGAGAGCCATAATCTGGGAAGACGTCATGCCCCAGCGCGTGCGATCCCAGCCCGGCAAATCGTTCGCCCGAATGGGCAAAGAAAGCGTAACAAAAATGACGAGCACAGCACTTCCAACAAAGCTTGTGAGCGACGGGAGACTGTCTCTTATCGGCAACGACCGTGGGGTCTTTTTCACTCCTGCCTCTCTTCCGCGCCCGTCCGAGCGGGTGCCGTCAGCCATCCGGTTCCGGTTGACATCGCGGGCAATAATACCCCGAGCGGCCGCCGAGCTTGAAGGAGAGAATGGCAGCGCCGCAACGCGGGCACTTTCCGCCGGCATGCCGTTCGGGGATGAGAAAACCTTTCGGCAAGCGGTCCGTGAAAATTTCCGCCCCGGCCTTATAGTCCACCGCCGTCTGCAAAACCCATTTGAGAGCCTTGAACAAACGTTGTTTGGCAGCCTCGTCGAGAGCGTTGGCGCTGGTCAGAGGATAGAGTTTCGCCTGAAACAAGATTTCGTCGGCGTAAATATTGCCGATGCCGGCGATGCAAGTCTGATCCATCAGCACCGCTTTGATCGCTTGTCTTTTTCCGTCAAGCGCGGCGGTAAATGCGGCGTAGTCGAATGCGGGAGAAAGCGCATCCGGGCCAAGCCCTTCTTCGGCAATGTAAGCATTCGCATCGCTGATGAGCATCACATGCCCGATGCGCCTTGGGTTCAGATAGGCCAGCCGATGGCCGTCTGTGAAGGCAAGCGTCAGCCGGACAAAAGGCGGTTCTTCCTCGTTATCTGCAAGAGACTGCAGGGATCCGTTCATGCCGAAATGCATGGCAAGCGTGCCTGCCGAATCCGCTTCCAGAAACAGAACCTTGCCATGGCGGTGCGCGGCACGAAGCTTTTTGTTCCGCCATTGCCGTTGCAGCGCCGCCGGAGAGACGCCTTTCAGAAGCTTCGGATCCGCAACCTTGAGATCAGCGATGGTTTTGCCGATGCAGCATTGCTCGGCCAGACGTTTGAAAAGTTCCACATCCGGAAGCTCTGGCATCGGCGTTCCCCCCGTTGATCTGCTGACCCCGCGCTACCGGGAGAGGAGCATTACGGACGCACCTCAAGCCGGTTGATCACCTTGTCCACGCCGAAAACGTACCAGGCATCGTTTTCGGCAAGCTCGCGTTCCGCTTCGCGCGGAACGACACCGCTCAGGTGCACGACCGCGTTCGTGGTCTGCACGCGGATGCTTTCCGCATTGACGAAGGGATCTTTTTCTAACACCTGAAGCACGGCATCGGTGATGGCTTCGTCGCTGTCTTCCTCCGGCGGCGTTACGCCGAGCCCGTTGATGACGTCGCGGCTGCCCGGCACCCACCAGGCAAGCACGCCGGCGAGGCGCTTTTGCCCCCATCCTGCCACATCGCCGTCCAGTGTGACAATTCCGTCTTCAACCTTGATATCGATGGTGCCGGTGGGGTTCGCGGGCTCGCGCACCGTTTCGAGCTTGTCTTTGACAAAGACGCGAATGGTGCAGTCGGCAAGCGCGGTCTCTTCTAACAATGCGTCTCTGACCTGATCGCGGATTTCGCCGTCTCCCATCGGCGTGGCCGGACGCACATGCAGCCGATCGATGATCACGCGAACCCCCGGCAC
>JAIMBF010000026.1 GCA_023511585.1 Terriglobia bacterium | reverse complement strand
CAACCGCAAACGGGCATGATGCCGCAAGGAAGCGGCGAGGGTATGCCTATGATGGGCTGTATGGGCCGCATGATGCCGATGATGGGCGAGATGATGGGGCACGGCGAGTCAGCATCCCCGATGGGAATGATGATGTTCGATCATATCGAGGGGCGCATCGCGTTTTTAAAAGCCGAACTTGGCATCACCGCAACGCAGGAGCCGCAATGGAATGCTTTTGCCGATACCTTGCGCGCGAACGCAAAGACCATGCAGGAGCAACGGCACGCGATGATGGAAAAGGGGATGCCGACGCGTTGGCCTGACCGCATCATGCTGCATGAGCGAATGCTGGAAGCGCGGCTTCGTGCCGTGAAGGCAATCGAGGGACCGGCCAAGGCACTTTATGAAGCGCTTTCACCCGAGCAGCAAAAGAAGGCCGACGAGCTTATGGGCCACCCGATGCGCGGAATGTAAAACTGCTGTCCGATTACCGGCAAACGGTCGATGTGCGATCGCCCAATCAACCATTCGTAACCTGATCGCATCGTGTCGGTATAGGAACAACGCAGGTGAGGTTGTATTCCTCCCCCGACTGGCTATGTGCCATGAGGCGTTATGTTCTTGGCGTAACCATCGGAAACGCCGTGTGGGAGGCAGCACAGCTGCCTCTCTACACGTTGTGGGAAAGCGGAACTCCAGCACAGATCACTTTCGCCCTTCTGCACTGTACGGCAGGAGATGTGTTAATCGCATCGGCAGCATTGCTCGGTGCATTGCTTTTCGTCGGGACACCGGATTGGCCGAGAATGAGTGCCAAGCGCACAGCGTTTGTCTCGATCCCGGCCGGTCTCGGCTATTCCATTTTTAGCGAGTTTTGGAACACGACGGTTCACAAAACGTGGGCCTATTCCGATCTGATGCCCGTTTTGCCCGGGCTTCACGTCGGATTGACACCGCTCCTGCAATGGTTGGTGGTGCCACCGCTTGCGCTGCTCTGGGCCATGCGCCCGCCTCGGACGCGGCCTTAACACGATGCCACGCGCTGCGCTTCCCAATCCTTCGGATATTCAGTCTTCATTCGCACCAACGGGCCGGGCTGCGGCCAGGACATCGGCGAAGGCCTGATGCTTTGCCCGATCGGCTTACAGCTTTTCAAGGTTACGATCATCGTGCCGAGCAAATTAAAATTCCTTCATTTGTGAGGCGAAAAATGGTGAAAATACTATGTGTATGTGCAAGGTATAACAAGGCGCAAAGGAGCGTGCCATGAGGCAGGCAGGATTTTCGCCGTTCCCGATTTTTGCCGGAATATGCGCTTTGGTGCTGGCAGGTATTGGTCCTGATCTCGCGTTTGCCCGCGGCGGCGGACATGGAGCCCATACCGGCGGAATGGGGGCTGCCGGCGCCGCCTCGTCAGGGGCGTCAAGCGGCTCGGCGGCAGGAGCGTCCGGCGGCAGCGGCTCGGCTGCGGGGAGCCATGGAGCAAGTGCCGCCGCTGCTAGCGGTCATGCCGGCACGGCCGGCACGGGGGCAGCTTCGTCCGGTGGAACCGCGGCGCAGGCGGCGGCCATGGGGGTGCATCCGGGTGGCCCGCCGATCGGAACACAAGGGGTGAGCAACGTGCCGTTCGAAGCCGATACCCTGCAGAAGCCCGGTTGGCCGGATTACAATTACGGATCCAATTACGACCCCTCCACAAGGCCGCAGGGAAGAGATTGCGTGAACTGGCCGAACTTCCCGGCCTGCAAGTGAGTTCTTTAATCCTCTTGGCGCGGGGGCTCTCCCAACGCTTAAGCTCGCATTCCTGAGCCGGTTTGGAAATTGCTCGTCCCTCAGCGATGACGCGCGGGAACGCAAACCGCAAGATTGTTAGCGGCGGAGAAAAGCAAGATCCTTACAAAAGCGCCTCTGCGATCCGTTCCGCAAGCCGCCGCGCCACTTCCGTCTTTGGAAGTCGCGGCCAGTGCTCTACGCCCTCTGCGGTGATGAGATGCACCAGATTCTCCTCCCCGCCCATTACGCCGGAAGCGGGTGAAACATCGTTCGCAACAATCCAGTCGCAACCTTTGCGCATGCGTTTTTCTTGCGCGTGCTGAACGACATTCTCGGTCTCCGCCGCGAAACCCACAACAAGCTTCGGACGCAGCGCCCCCGGTTCGGACAGTGCCGCGAGAATGTCCGGGTTCGGCACCAAAGTGAGAGTCGGGGCTTTCGCCTCTGATCCTTTTTTGATTTTCTGCACGGCAACATCCGCAACACGCCAATCCGCCACTGCGGCGGCCATTACGGCAGCATCGGCCGGCAATGCGGCCTTGCATGCCGCCAGCATTTGCTCGGCGGTTTCCACTTTCCGCACCGAGACCCCAATCGGGTCGGGCAGCGCCACCGGCCCGCTTACAAGCGTCACCCGCGCGCCCAGGCCGGCAAGCGCAGCGGCAATCGCGTGGCCCTGCCTGCCGCTCGAGCGATTGGCGATGTAGCGAACGGGATCGATCGGCTCATGCGTCGGGCCACTCGTCACCAAGACGTGCTTTCCCGCAAGTTTGCCTTCTTTCTCAAGAAGCGCGCGAATCGCTTCGAGAATGGCGGGCGGCTCGGCAAGCCTGCCCGGACCGAATTCGTTGCAGGCCATCGGCCCCTCCTCCGGCCCCACCACCGCGATTCCGCGCGCGACAAGCTTTGCCATATTCTCTTGCGTGGCGGGATGGAGCCACATGCGCACGTTCATGGCGGGCGCAACCAGCACCTTCTTGTCGGTGGCCAAAAGCAGCGTGGCGGCAAGGTCATCGGCAAGCCCCGCGGCCATCCGCGCCAGAAGATCCGCCGACGCCGGCGCCACCACCAAAAGATCGGCCGCGCGGGAAAGCTGGATATGCCCCATCTCGCTTTCGTCAGTCAGCGAAAAGAGATCGGAATAAACCCGGTTCTCGGAAAGCGCCTGCAACGAAAGCGGGGTGACGAACTGCGCTGCCGCCCGGCTTAACGCGCAGGTGACGGAGGCACCCTCCGCCCGCAACAGGCGGATCAATTCCAACGCCTTGTAGGCTGCAATCCCGCCGCTCACGATGAGCAGAATATGCTTGCCCGCAAGCATGATGGCCTAAACCCGCCAGCCCGCGTGCAACGCCACGATGCCGCCCGAGAGGTTCATGACGGAAATGTGTCGAAATCCGGCTGTTTGCATCATCGCGGCCAAGCGTTTCTGGTTCGGGAAACGGCGGATGCTT
Organism: Terriglobia bacterium; assembly: GCA_023511585.1. GTDB lineage: Bacteria > Pseudomonadota > Alphaproteobacteria > Acetobacterales > Acetobacteraceae > JAIMBF01. The sequence continues at coordinate 30,557 of JAIMBF010000026.1, read as the reverse complement.
TCGGCAAGATAACGGTAGCTCTCCGCGTCTTTCGCTACAATCTTTCCGAGCAGCGGAAGCACTTCAAAAGACCACGCCTCATAAAGCGGGGCAAAAGCGGCAACCTGGAGTTCGGAGAATTCCAGGCAAAAGAAACGCCCTCCGGAGCGAAGCGCGCGATAGGCTTCCGCCAGCACCGCTTGCTTATCCGTGCAGTTCCGTAGTCCGAAAGCAATGGAGACCCGATCAAAGCTTTGATCCGGCAGCGGCAGCTTTTCGGCATCGGCCACCAGAAAATGCGCGTTCCCGATCAGCGCGCGATCAACCGCCCGCGTCTTGGCGCGGGCAAGCATTGCAGCGTTGATGTCGGTCAGCCACACCGGCCCCCCGCCCATCGCCGCCCAACCAAGACCGACATCGCCCGTGCCCGCCGCCAGATCGAGCAGCCGCCGGCCCGGCCTCGGATCCAACGCGGAAAGGAGGATGCGCTTCCAGATCCGATGAAGCCCGAGCGACATTAAGTCGTTCATAATGTCGTAACGCGGGGCTACGCTTTCGAAAACGCGCCGTACCAAGGTCTTCTTGGCAGAGCGCGGCACCATGCGGAAGCCGAAGTCGGTTTGAGGCTCGGGCGAAGGAACGTTGTTTTGCATCTTAAGTCGTGTATAGCCTGTCTTCTACCGATGCCGGAACTCCCTGAAGTGGAAACAGTAATGCGCGGGCTGGCCGCGCGGATGAGCGGACGGCGGATCGTCCGCGCGCATCTTGCACGCGCGGATCTGCGCTGGGCGCTGCCGCAACGGCTTGCTTCTCGGCTTACCGGTGCCGAAATTTTGGGGTTTCGGCGGCGCGCCAAATATATTCTGATGCGCCTTGCCGGGGGCGAAAGCATGCTGATCCATCTCGGCATGTCCGGACGTTTGCTCGTGCGAAAAGACTCGGAGGCAGGCGCGCTCAACGGGGCGGAGACGCTTCGGCATCCGCACGAGCATCTGACGCTGCTCACCGACGACGGCTGGCGGATCAGCCTGATCGACCCGCGGCGCTTCGGTTGCCTGGATTTGCTGCCAACCGAGGCCGAGGATCAGCACCGCCTGCTTGCCGGGCTAGGCCCCGAGCCGCTGGAGGATGCGTTTTCGGCCGAATATCTGGAAAAGGCGCTGCACGGACGGACAATGAGCCTCAAAGCTGCGCTCATGGATCAGCGACTCGTCGCCGGACTCGGCAATATCTATGCGTGCGAAGCACTCTATCGGGCCGAACTCAGCCCCAAAAGGCGGGCGGGAACAGTGCGCGGCGCGCGTGCCGAGCGGCTGGTTGCGGCCATCAAGGCAACGTTGAGCGAAGCAATTGCCGCCGGAGGTTCGAGCTTGCGCGATTATGTGCAACCGAGCGGCGCGCTTGGTTACTTCCAACATGCTTGGAAAGTCTATGGCCACGCGGGCGAGCCCTGCCCCCGTTGCCCGGGGCCGCCGGCTTGCCGCGGCATTCGCCGGCTGGTCCAATCCGCCCGAAGTTCCTTTTATTGCCCGCGAATACAACGCTGAACGGAAGGAAAACCCCATGGCTCCAAATTCCGCGCAAACGCCGGCCGCTCCGCAGATGATTGTGACGGAAACCCGCGGCGCCGTCGGCTTGATCCGGCTCAACCGGCCGCAAGCATTGAACGCGCTCTGCGACCAATTGATGGAAGAGCTCGCCGATGCGCTTCGTGCTTTCGAGGCAGATCCCGCAATCGGCGCGATCGTGCTTACCGGCACCGAGAAAGCTTTTGCCGCCGGGGCCGACATCAAGGAAATGCAGGCGCGCACCTATCCCGATGTCGCGATGCACGATTTCATCGCAAAGTGGGAAATCGTCAGCCAGATCAAAAAGCCGGTCATCGCGGCGGTGGCCGGCTATGCACTCGGCGGCGGCTGCGAGCTTGCCATGATGTGCGACATCATCATCGCCGCGGAAAATGCCCGATTTGGCCAGCCGGAAATCAATTTGGGCGTGATCCCGGGCGCCGGCGGCACCCAACGGCTCACCCGCGCGGTCGGCAAGGCAAAAGCCATGGAAATGATCCTGACCGGCCGGATGATGGATGCCGCCGAAGCCGAGCGTGCCAATCTGGTTGCTCGAGTCGTGCCGACGGACCGGCTACTGGAGGAGGCGCTCGCGCTTGCCGAACGCATCGCCGCGCTTTCCCCGGTTGCGGTTGCAATGGCCAAGCAAGCGGTGAACCGCGCTTTTGAGACAACGCTCAGCGAGGGCATTCGAGTCGAGCGTTCTCTCTTTCACCCGCTCTTCGGAACGCCGGACCAAAAAGAAGGCATGGCTGCCTTCATCGAAAAGCGCAAACCCAACTTCCGCCGTGCCTGAGGCCTCGTCGGGGTTCCTCGGCTGCTTGACTTGGCCGTCCGAACCCCCTAGAAGCCCCCTCCTCAGCAGCGCTACTTCTTGGCTTGCTGGTTCATTGAAACCTTCGTTGGATTGATGTCCTGATTGCCGGAACGCCATGGCTAATACCGATTCCGCGCGCAAGCGCATTCGCCAAACCGAGCGCCGTACGCTCCGCAACCGGGCTCGTAAATCTCGGGTCCGTAGCTTCATCCGCAAGGTGGAAGCAGCGATTGCCGCAGGCAATAAAACGGAAGCGCAATCAGCGCTCCGTGCCGCGCAGCCGGAGTTGCAACGGGCGGCCAGTAAAGGTGTGCTGCATCGCAATACCGTCGCGCGTAAGCTTTCGCGTCTCTCGGCGCGGGTGAAAGCCTTGCCCGGCACCTAGCTTTCCCCCCGTGCAGCTTCGAAAAAGAAAGAAGCGCCAAAATTTTTTGGGGAAGAAAAACAACCGCACAATAAAAGACATTTATCTCTGCAAGAATTTTGCATAGACATTGTGCATCAATAGCATTGCACTCTAATCGCAGTGGAAAACTTAAGAAAAAAGCTTAAAAGAGCAGGTTAACTTGCCGTTACAAAAACCACGGTTTCTTTGCTTCGCGTAAAGTTTATCTTGGTTTTCTCGATAAGCGGCGAAATTGTTATTGCGTCGGCATGGAAGTTTGCGATAGTTCTTCTCCCGGAGAATGAGAATTTCCCCTTTTGGTGTGTCCACCTTTAGGGTGAAAAACAACACGGACTGGGTGCAATCCTCTCTGCTGGTTTGGGGATACGCGGTGGCGGACAACAGAGTGAAGGACCAGGAACTGGTGGCTGTCTCCGAAAAGGCAGAATTTTTGCCCGCAAAGCCTTGCGAGGTTGCCGAGCCTCGGGGCTGGGAGGCGCCGCCTGACGAAGCCGAACTCTCCCAACAATGGATTCGGGTACAGCATCGCCTCCAGCAGGAAGTGGGAGAGGTTGAGTATCGGGCTTGGCTACGCCAGATGTCGCTGGGTGGGCTCGATGGCGATGAGATAACCGTGCGTTTGCCCACACGCTTTTTGCGTGACTGGGTGCGCTCGCAGTACGGAGGGCGCTTAACGGCGCTCTGGCAGGCGGAAAATCCCCGCATAAGGCGGGTGGATATTCGCGTGGGGGCTGCCGCGTCCGAAGAGCTCGCATTGGGCGAAACTTTGGCTGTCTCCGCCGCACCTTCCCCCGTTGAGGCGCCGCGCGCGCCCGAGCGAATCGATGCGCGCGCGGAGGCTGCGGGGCTTGATCCGCGTTTTGATTTCGAGAGTTTTGTTGTCGGCAAGCCGAACGAATTTGCTTATGTGTGCGCGCGCCGCGTTGCCGAACGGCCCGCCGCGCCAGGGTTTAATCCGTTGTTTTTATACGGCGGCGTCGGCTTGGGCAAAACCCATTTGATGCACGCCATCGCTTGGGAACTGATCCGTCGGCCTGGGCCTCCGGTATTTTCCGTCGCCTATATGTCGGCGGAAAAGTTTATGTATCGGTTTATCGCCGCCATTCGCAGTCAATCGACAATCGAATTTAAAGAACAATTGCGCAGCGTCGATGTATTAATGGTGGATGATTTGCAGTTTTTGATCGGCAAAGACAATACTCAAGAAGAATTTTTCCACACATTCAACGCGCTGGTAGATGCCGGCAAGCAAATCGTGGTTTCGGCCGACAAATCCCCCTCCGACCTTTCCGGCCTGGAAGATCGGCTTCGCACTCGGCTGGGTTGCGGCATGGTCGCGGATTTGCACGCTACCACGTACGAGCTTCGGTTTTCCATCCTGCAGGCCAAAGCCGCCAGGGCCGGGGTTTCCATCCCTCCGAAAGTCATGGAGTTTTTGGCCCATAAAATCACCTCCAACGTCCGTGAATTGGAGGGGGCGCTGAACCGGCTCATCGCGCACGCCAATCTCTTCGGCCGGCCGATTACTTTGGAAACGACGCAAGAAGTGCTGCACGATATTTTGCGTGCGCATGACCGCCGGATCACGATCGAGGAAATTCAACGCAAAGTGGCCGAACACTGGAACATTCGGCTCACCGATATGTCTTCGGCCCGGCGCGCCCGAGCCGTCGCGCGGCCCCGTCAAGTAGCGATGTACTTGGCAAAGCAGCTGACCAGCCGGAGCTTACCCGAGATCGGGCGGAAATTCGGCAATCGCGATCATACCACCGTGATGCACGCCGTTGCCCGGGTTTCCGAACTGATGGAGCGGGATGCCGCTTTTGCCGAAGACGTCGAGCTTTTGCGCCGTATGTTGGAAGCGTCTTAAAACCGGACAGGCAGAGGAACGAGGTGCGCCGGCTTGCCCGCTTTCCCGGCCCGGAATCGGTTGATAGAATATGGTCGTGAAGAGACTTATAAGCATAAGTTTGCCTGTGGCTCCGAGCGGAACAGAGCCGCCTTTGGGAGCCTGCCCCGTGCGAAAGCCGGGGAACGGCAGGCTGATTAAGGATTAGAAGAATGAAGTGTGAGATTGATCGCGCGGCGCTTCTCAAAGCCTTGGCGCATGTGCAAAGCGTCGTTGAAAAGCGCAACACCATCCCCATTCTGGCCAACGTCTTACTGCAGGCGAAGGACGGGCGCCTTTCGCTGACCGCGACGGATATGGAAATTGCGGTGGTTGAAGAGGTGCCTGCGGAAGTCTCGCGTAACGGCGCTGCAACCGCGCCCGCCGCAACCCTTTATGAAATTGTCCGCAGGCTCCCCGAAGGCGCGCGGATCACCCTTGAACACGGGGGAAGCGCTCGCGAAGGCGAAGGCTCGCTTTCGTTGCGGTCGGGGCGGTATGCCACCAACCTGATCGCGCTGCCGGTCGGGGATTTCCCTGCCATGACGGCGGGCAACCTGCCGCACCATTTTGCGCTCTCGGCGAAGGCGCTGCGGGGGCTGATCGATCGCACCCGCTTCGCCATCAGCACGGAGGAAACGCGCTATTACCTGAACGGCATTTTTCTGCATGCCGCCGAAAGCGAGGGAACCCCGGTGTTGCGGGCAGTCGCCACCGATGGGCACCGGCTGGCACGGATCGAAGAGCCTTTGCCGGAAGGCGCCGCCGGTATTCCGGGCGTGATTTTGCCGCGCAAAAGCGTGTTGGAATTGCGCAAACTTTTGGATGATTTCAACGACGAAGTGGAAATCGCACTCTCCGAGACGCGAATGCAGTTCCGCATCGGCCCGGTGATGCTCACCACCAAGCTGATCGACGGTACCTTTCCGGAATACGAACGCGTCATCCCGCGCGACAACGATAAAATCTTGCGAGTCATACGAAAAGATTTTGCCGAAGCGGTAGCGCGCGTCGCCGCCATTTCCACCGAGCGTTCGCGGCCCGTGAAAATGTCGCTTTCGCGCGATTTGCTCGTGCTGTCCGCGTCCAGCCCCGAGCAAGGCACGGCGACCGAAGAGCTGGAACGCGGGCAAGTGCAATACGATGCCTCACCGCTCGAGATCGGCTTTCAAGCACGGTATCTGAATGACGTGACGGAACATATCGCAGGGGATGTCGAGTTTCGTTTCGCCGATGGTACGGCCCCCACCGTCGTGCGCGATATTGCCGATCTCAGCGCGCTTTATGTGCTGATGCCGATGCGGGTGTAACCCTGTCGTTCTTGGGCTCTGCTTCCGTCCGCCCGCCCCCGTTGCGCCTGACGCGGCTGACACTGTTTGATTTTCGCAACTTCGCGCACGTCGCATGGCACGCACCGGGACGCTTGACCGTCATTTACGGGCCGAACGGCAGCGGCAAAACCAATCTTCTCGAGGCGATTTCGTTGCTTACCCCGGGCCGCGGCTTGCGCGGCGCACGCTTTGCCGACTTGGCGCGCGTAGGCCCCGACGCGAGCGGGCGCTGGGCAGTGGCCGGGCGCTTTCTGACCCCTGCCGGGGAGATCGAAATCGGCACCGGCTCGGCGCCGGAAGGCGCGGCGGAGAAGCGGGTTTTTCGCCTGAACGGCGCCTCGGTCCGTAGCCAGCTGCAGATTGCGGAGCATGTCTCGGCCGCGTGGTTAACCCCGCAAATGGATCGCCTTTTCCAAGAGGGCGCAGCCAGCCGACGGCGGTTTCTCGATCGACTGGTTCTCGCGTTTGACCCCGCGCATGCGCGCGAAATCGCCGCGCATGAAACGGCCGCCACCGAACGGTTGCGGCTCTTGGCGCAAGGGGATGCGCACCCTTCCTGGCTTGCCGGAATTGAAGAAGCGATGGCACGCCACGCCGTTGCGGTCACCCATGCCCGGCTTTCGCTGATCGCGCGACTCAACGCCGTCTTGGCCGCTGGGCTTGCAGGCTTCCCGACCGCGCGGCTTTCGCTGCGCTGCGCGATCGCCGAACATCTTTGCGCGGAACCTGCGTTGGCCACGGAAAACTGGCTTCGGGCGGAACTTGCCGCGCTCCGCGCGCGCGATGCCGCGCATGGAACCACGGCACTCGGTGCCCACCGCGCCGACCTTCTGATGACGGATGCCGATACCGGGCTGCTGGCCTCTTTGCTAAGCACCGGCCAGCAAAAAGCCCTCCTGGTTGCGGTGGTGCTCGCGCATGCTCTGGCGCTTACCGAAATCCGCGGCCATGCACCGATATTGCTTCTGGATGAAGCGCTCACGCATCTGGACGCGGCCCGACGGAGCGCGCTTTTTACAGCCTTGATGAACCTTCCGACGCAGGTTTTGCTCACCGGAGTCGATCGGGAGACGTTCCTGCCGCTCCGCGCCGTCGTACAAGGCTTGCGCATTACGGCGGGCAGCATCGAAGAAGACGCAGATTTCGCATGCCTGTATCACGGCAGCGAACGTGCAACGTGATACAACGCCTCCTCCATCGCAACCGGCGCAACGCCTTGATTTATCATAGCATTATCCTTCGGGGTCCCGATCTGCAGCAGCACGATAGCGTGGCCGAAGAATCAACCTGTCAACGATTTCTCGTCAGGGGACTAGGGTTTGCCGAAGAGAATTGCTATATAGAATTCGCATATAGAATGCTGATTCTCTCTAAAATTGGAGCGTTATGGCGGCATGAGTGGTAACGCTGCACCGCGGCTTGACGCCGATGCTTACGATGCGGCTTCGATTTCCGTGCTCAAGGGCCTGGACGCCGTCCGGAGACGGCCGGGGATGTACATCGGCGATACCGATGACGGCTCGGGTCTGCATCACATGGCCTTTGAGATTATCGACAACGCCATCGATGAGGCACAAGCCGGGTATGCCCGCAACGTCTGGGTAACGTTGAATGGTGATGGCAGCCTTACCGTGCGCGATGACGGCCGCGGAATCCCCACCGATATCCACCCGGAAGAGGGGATTTCCGCCGTCGAGCTGGTCCTGACGCGGTTGCATGCCGGCGGCAAGTTCGATCAAACCTCCTATAAAGTTTCCGGCGGGTTGCACGGCGTGGGCGCCGCGGTCGTGAACGCGCTTTCGGAATGGATGGAGGTGCGCATTTGGCGCCACGGGCACGAGCATTTCATTCGCTTTCGCAACGGTGAAGCGGAAGCCCCCCTTCGCGTCGTCGGCGATACGGATGAAGCGACCGGAACCGAGGTCACCTTCAAACCCAGCTCGGCAACGTTTTCGCGCACCGAATTCGATTTTGCAATTCTGGAACGGCGCTTAAGAGAACTGGCTTTTCTCAACTCCGGCCTTTCGATAACCCTGCGCGATGAGCGTCATGCCCCGCCGCGCGAGCAGATATTCCGCTACGATGGCGGGCTCGTTCGGTTTGTGGAATGGCTCGATCGCGGCAAGACGCCGGTTTTCGCTCCGCCAATCAGCGCCAGCAAACTGGATGCGCAAAGCGGCATCAAAGTGGAATTCGCTCTCGATTGGACGGATAGTTATCATGAAACCATGCTGTGTTTCACGAACAACATTCCGCAACGGGACGGCGGCACGCATCTCGCCGGTTTTCGCCAGGCCTTAACCCGCGTGGTAACCAAATACGCCGAGAGCATGGGCAAGAAAGAAGGGCTTTCCCTTGTCGGCGAGGACATGCGCGAAGGGCTTACCGCGGTGCTGAAAGTCTTGGTTCCGGATCCAAAATTTTCCTCCCAAACCAAAGACAAATTGGTAAGCTCCGAGGTGCAGCCGGTGGTGCAGGCCGTTGTCGCGGACGTGATCGGGCACTGGTTTGAAACGCACCCGAAGGAAGCGCGGAGCATCATTCAAAAAGTGATGGATGCAGCGGCAGCACGCGAAGCGGCGCGCAAAGCGCGGGAACTGACGCGACGCAAAGGCGTGTTGGATGTCTCAACGCTTCCCGGCAAACTGGCCGATTGTCAGGAACGGGATCCGCGTGCGGCCGAATTGTTTATCGTGGAAGGCGATTCGGCCGGCGGTTCCGCCAAGCAAGGGCGCGACCGCAGGTTTCAAGCCATTTTGCCGCTGAAAGGAAAAATTCTCAACGTCGAGCGTGCGCGCTTTGATCGCATGTTGAGCAGCGCGGAAATCGGAACGCTGATTACCGCCCTCGGCACCGGCATCGGGCGGGCAGATCCCGAGCAAGGCGGCTTTGATATCAACAAACTCCGCTACCATCGGATCGTCATCATGACGGATGCCGATGTCGACGGTTCGCATATCCGCACGCTCCTGCTCACTTTTTTCTTTCGCCAAATGCCGGAGCTGATCGAGCGCGGGCATTTATTTATTGCCCAGCCCCCGCTCTATCGAGCCAAGCGCGGCAATGAAGAGCGCTATTTGAAGGACGATCGTGCGTTAGAAGATTACCTGCTTGACAAAGCACTTGCCGGAGCACGGCTGATCTTTGCGGATGGCACCGAAGTCAGCGGGGCGATGCTGGCGCCGGAAGTCTCGTTCTTGCGTCAAGCGTATGAGCGGCTCGCGCGCTTGACCTCTACCGCACCGGAAACGGTGTTGGAACAAGCCGCCATTGCCGGAGCTTTGACGGTTGAGGCGGCACGCATGCCGGATGTGGCGCAAACACTCGCCGCGCGGTTGGACGGAATTTCTCTTCCCACCGAGCGCGGCTGGGTTGTTGCGGGGGATGCGACAGGGCTCGTGCTTGCGCGCACCGTGCGCGGTGTCGCCGAACGCTATGTTTTGGATGCCGCCGTCTTGCGCAGCGCGGAAGCCCGGTGGCTTGCCGAACGCGCCGCGATCTTGCAAGCCAAGTTTCAAGAACCGGCAAGGCTAGTCCTGGAAGGGGAAGAAACCGCCCTTCCCGGCCCGGCGAGTGCCTACCGGCAGCTCTTAAACCACGGCCGGCGCGGGCTTTCGATTCAGCGCTTCAAGGGCCTCGGTGAAATGAACCCCGAGCAGCTCTGGAAAACCACGCTGGATCCTGCCAGCCGCACTCTGCTGCAAGTCAAGATCAGCGATGTCGAAGATGCCGCATTGGTATTCAGTACGCTGATGGGCGATGTGGTGGAACCGAGGCGCGAATTCATTATGGAAAACGCGCTCAGCGTGGCAAATCTCGACGTCTAAACCTTCGCGGCTCGGGTCTCTCGCGCGCCCTCGCATGGTTTGATCCCATTATTTTATCGTTACGTATCATCAAGGACGGCGGTCCGCCAACTCGCCTTGCTTGGGCGGGGAAGGCGGTTGCCGGGGGGCCTAAGGGGTAGAGGGCTCGCCGCGGGAATGTTCACGGAAATGTGAAGCATCCGATCGTTTATGCTTGCTTGACAGAAAATTAAAGAAGTTTTTAATTTATAATTAGGAAAGGGGGATCGCTCTCATTTGGATCAGCCTATTGCTACGACGGCCGGTACCGAGGGGGGCGGTAGCGGCGGGTCATCGGAGGGATCCCTCGGCAGTGCGTCGGCGGAACCCCGCATTGTTGCGCACGCGGCCTACCCGCCGCCGGCGGCGCGCCCGACCCAGGAAGGGCCGCGCGGCATCCGGTTTGATTTCAACCTGGGCGCACGCGTGCTGGTGCCGGCGGGCAACTGGCGAGTGCGGCTTTCCGATCTCGACACCGGCAATATTCTCTTCGAGGCGGAAACGAAGGGGGCGCTGATCAACAGCGCCAAACGCTGGTTTGTGCGCTTTCGCATCGAAGCCTGGCAGGACGGGGAAAGCGTCTTCGTGCACGAGTATTCGGCGGAAGACCGCCCGGTGCTGATCCAGTTTCCGGTCGGCACGCTGGGCGACCCGCTGGGCTGGCTTCCCTATGCGGTGAAATTCCAGCGCAAACACCGCTGCCGGCTGACGTGCGCGCTCTCGCCGCTGCTCATCCCGCTGTTTCGCGACGCGTATCCTGAGATCACCTTTCTTCCTCCCGAAGAGGTACGGGTGGAGCAATACTACGCCACCTATTACCTTGGGCTGTTTTTCGACGATGCGGCCTGTATCTGGCAGCCGACGGATTTCCGTCATGTCGGGCTGCATCGCACGGCGGGCTATATTTTGGGCGTCGATCCCACGGAAGAGCCGCCGCTTTTGGCGCTGCCGGATGAAAGCCGGCCTATTGCCGAGCCCTATGTCTGCATTGCGGTGCAGAGTTCCACACAGGCGAAGTGTTGGAACAACCCGCGGGGCTGGCACGAGATCGTGGCTTTTCTGAAAGAGCACGGCTATCGGGTGATTTGCATCGACCGCGAGCGGGTTTACGGCACCGGGCTGGTGTGGAACCACATCCCGCACGGGGCGGAGGATCAGACCGGCAACCGGCCGCTGACCGAGCGGGCGCGCTGGCTCCGGCATGCGGAGTTTTTTGTGGGGCTTTCCAGCGGGCTATCGTGGCTCGCTTGGGCGGCCGGGGTGCCGGTGGTGCTGATCAGCGGCTTCACGCACGCGAACAACGAATTTTTCACGCCGTATCGGGTGATCAACTGGCATGCCTGCAATTCCTGCTGGAACGACGTGCGGCATCGGTTTGACCACAAGGATTTTCTCTGGTGTCCGCGGCATGCCGGCACGCCGCGGCAGTTTGAATGCACGCGGCTGATCACCGCGGAACATGTGAAAGCAACCATTCGGCGCATTCCGGGGTTCGGGGCTGCGCACGTGGCCGCTCGGCGCCAAGCCGAGCGCTAGACCATCGGAGGAACGCTTATGACCACTTACACCGTCAGCTCCGGCCAGACTTCTTCCGGCATTGTGATGAGCAGCGGCGATGTGATGAACATCTCCTTCGGCGGCTTGGCGGTGAACATCACGGATTCCGGCGGAACAATCAATGATTACGGGTCCCTGATCAGCAGCTTTATCCTCTTAGGATCTAACGGCTCATTGGGCAGCGCCACGATTTTTTCGGGCGGCATGGCCCGCGGCACCACGGTCGGCTACTTCGGCAGGGAAATTGTCTCCTCGGGCGGTGTGGCCATCGGCACCACGGTCAGCTCCGGCGGCCTTGAAGACGTATTCGCGGGCGGCGTGGCCAGCTTCACCGTGGTCAGCTCCGGCGGCTTCCAGGATGTGGAATCCGGCGGCGTGGCCATCGGCACCACGGTCGGCTACTTCGGCAGGGAAATTGTCTCCTCGGGCGGTGTGGCCATCGGCACCGTGGTCAGCTCCGGCGGCGCTGAGTTTGTTCTCTCGGGCGGCGTGGCCAGCGGCACCGTGGTCAGCGTCTTCGGCAACGAGTTTGTATCCGCGGGCGGCGTCGCCAGCTTCACCGTAGTAGTCGGCTCCAGCGGCTCTGAGATTGTTGAGGGCGGCGTGGCCATCGGCACCAAGGTCAGCTCCGGCGGCCGCGAGATTGTGGGATCGGGCGGCGTGGCCAGCGGCACCGTGGTTGGTTCCGGCGGCTTCGAGTTTGTCGACGGCGGCGTGGCCATCGGCACCAAGGTCAGCTCCGGCGGCCTGGAGTTTGTGGACTCGGGCGGAACGGCCAGCGGCACCGTGGTCAGCTCCGGCGGCGTGGAGAACGTGTTCGGTGGTAATACCGTCGGCACCGTGGTCAGTTCCGGCGGCGTGGAGAATGTGTCCGCTGGCGGCGTGGCCAGCAGCACCGTCGTCAGCGCCGGCGGCTATGAGGAAGTGCTCTCGGGCGGCGTGGCCAGCTTCACCGTGGTCAGCTCCGGCGGCGTTGAAGATGTGTTCTCGGGCGGCGCGGCCAGCTTCACCGTGGTCAGCTCCGGCGGCGTGGAGAATGTGGCGACCGGCGTGGCCCGCGGCACCGTGGTCAACTCCGGCGGCGTGGAGAACGTGTTCGGTGGTAGTACCGTCGGCACTGTGGTCAGCGCCGGCGGCATAGAGAACGTGGGTGGCACGGCCAGCGGCACGGTGGTGAGCAGCGGCGGCGAGGAGCGCATCTACTCCGGTGGTCTAGCCAGCGGCACCGTGATCAGCGCCGGCGGCATTGAGAATGTGCATGCGGGCGGGGTGGCCAGCGGCACCGTAGTCAACTCCGGCGGGACGGAGATCGTCTCTGCCGGCGGCAATGCGAGCGGAACCGTCATTAGTGCGGGGGGCATTCAGGACGTTTCCGGCCTAGCCACCGGCACCACGGTCGGCTCCGGCGGTCAAGAGGTCATCCTTTCCGGCGGGGTTGCGAGTGGCAGCATCGTCAACTTCGGCGGCAAGGATGTGGTCTCTTCCGGCGGCGTGACCAGCGGTACCGTGATCAGTTCCGGCGGGACGGAGGTCGTCTCTGCCGGCGGCAATGCGAGCAGAACCGTCATTAGTGCGGGGGGCATTCAGGACGTTTCCGGCCTAGCCACCGGCACTACGGTCGGCTCCGGCGGTCAAGAGGTCATCCTTTCCGGCGGGGTTGCGAGTGGCAGCATCGTCAACTCCGGCGGCACGGATGTGGTCTCTTCCGGCGGGGTGGCGAGCGGGACGGTTTTGGCCGGCGGGACGGAGATCGTCGCTGCCGGCGGCAATGCGAGCAGGTCGGTCATTAGCGCGGGGGGCATTCAGGACGTCTTCGGCCTGGCCACCGGCACCACGGTCGGCTCCGGCGGCCATGAGATCATCCTTTCCGGCGGGGTTGTGAGTGGCAGCATCGTCAACTTCGGTGGCGCGGATGTGGCCTCTTCCGGTGGGTTGGCGAGCGGGACGGTTTTGGCCGGCGGGACAGAGATCGTCGCTGCCGGCGGCAATGCGAGCGGGTCGGTCATCGACGCGGGCGGTATTCAGGACGTCTTCGGCCTGGCCACCGGCACCGTGGTCAGCGTCGGCGGCGTTGAAGAGGTGTACTCGGGCGGTGTGGCCCGCGGCACCGTGGTCAGCGCCGGCGGCATCGAGTATGTGTTTTCGGGCGGCGTGGCCCGCGGCACCGTGGTCAGCGCCGGCGGCATTGAGAATGTGTTGTCGGGCGGCGTGGCCAGCGGCACCGTGGTCAGTGGCTTTGAGAATGTGTTCTTCGGCGGTGTGGCCATCAGCACCGTGGTCAGCGCCGGCGGCTTTGAGGAGGTGTACTCGGGCGGCGTGGCCAGCGGTACCGTGATCAGTTCCGGCGGGACAGAGATCGTCTCTGCCGGCGGCAATGCGAGCGGGTCGGTCATCGACGCGGGCGGTATTCAGGACGTCTCCGGCCTGGCGAGCGGGACCACGGTCAATTCCGGCGGTCAAGAGATCATCCTTCCCGGCGGGGTTGCGAGCGGCAGCATCATCAACTCCGGCGGCACGGATGTGGTCTCTTCCGGCGGGTCGGCGAGCGGAACGGTTTTGGCCGGCGGGACGGAGGTCGTCTCTGCCGGCGGCAGCGCAAGCGGAACCGTTATCAGCGCCGGTGGTATTCAGGACGTCTCCGGCCTGGCCGCCGGCACCACGGTCGGCTCCGGCGGTCAAGAGATCATCCTTTCCGGCGGGGTTGCGAGTGGCAGCATCGTCAACTTCGGCGGCACGGATGTGGTCTCTTCCGGTGGGTTGGGGAGCGGAACGGTTTTGGCCGGCGGGACGGAGGTGATCTCAGCCGGCGGCAATGCGAGCGGGTCGGTCATTAGCGCGGGGGGCATTCAGGACGTCTTCGGCCTGGCGAGCGGGACCACGGTCGGCTCCGGCGGTCAAGAGGCCATCCTTTCCGGCGGGGTTGCGAGCGGCAGCATCGTCAACTTCGGCGGCACGGATGTGGTCTCTTCCGGCGGGTCGGCGAGCGGGACGGTTTTGGCCGGCGGGACGGAGGTCGTCTCCGCCGGCGGCAATGCAAGCGGGTCGGTCATCGACGCGGGCGGTATTCAGGACGTCTTCGGCCTGGCCACCGGCACCACGGTCGGCTCCGGCGGCGTTGAGGAGGTGTACTCGGGCGGCGTGGCCAGCTTCACCGTGGTAATCGGCGGCACTGAGGAGGTGTCCGCGGGCGGCGTGGCCATTAGCACCGTGGTCAGCGCCAGCGGTGCGGACGCTGTGTTCGCGGGCGGCGTGGCCATCAGCACCGTGGTCAGCGCCTTCGGCGAGGAGGATGTGTTCGCGGGCGGTGTGGCCAGCGGCACCGTGGTCAGCGCCGGCGGCTTTGAGAATGTGTTCTTCGGCGGCGTGGCCAGCGGCACCGTGGTCAGCGCCGGCGGCGTTGAGGAGGTGAACTCGGGCGGCGTGGCCAGCGGCACCGTAATCATCCGCAGTGGCACCCTGATTATCGCTTCCTCCGGCTCGGCAGGCGGCACTACGAATTCGGGCGGAACGATCAGAGATTTCGGATCCCTGATCAGCAGTGTTATCCTCTTCGGCAGCGACACGATTTTTTCCGGTGGCGTGGCCAGCGGCACCGTGGTGAACGCCGGCGGCTTTGAGATTGTATCCCCAGGCGGGTTGGCCAGCGGTACCGTGATCAGTTCCGGCGGGACGGAGGTCGTCTCTGCCGGCGGCAATGCGAGCGGGTCGATCATCGACGCGGGCGGTATTCAGGACGTCTCCGGCCTAGCCACCGGCACTACGGTCGGCTCCGGCGGTCAAGAGGTCATCCTTTCCGGCGGGGTTGCGAGCGGCAGCATCGTCAACTCCGGCGGCACGGATGTGGTCTCTTCCGGCGGGTTGGCCAGCAGTACCGTGGTCAGCTCCGGCGGGACGGAGGTCGTCTCTGCCGGCGGCAATGCGAGCGGAACCGTCATCAGCGCGGGCGGCTGGCAGGAGGTTTCCGGCCTGGCCATCGGCACCACGATCGGCTCCGGCGGTCAAGAGATCATCCTTTCCGGCGGGGTTGCGAGTGGCGCGGTGATTAGCGCTGGCGGCCTCCAGCAGGTGTTTAGCGGCGTCGTCACCGACACTGTGGTGAGCTCCGGCGGCTTCCAGTTCGTGCGCGGCACGGCGAGCGGAACCGTTATCAGCGCCGGGGGATTCTTGGATGTTTACTTTGATGGCTCGGCCAGTGGCACCGTGATCCTCTCCGGCGGTTTTGAGAGTGTCTACGGCGCAACCAGCGGCACCATCGTCAGCAGCGGCGGCCGCGAGGTGGTGTTCTCGAGCGGCAAAGCCAGTGGTACGACGGTGACTTCCGGGGGCACCGAAGTCGTCTATTCCGGTGGTGTTGCAAGCGGCACCGGAGTGAGCGCCGGCGGTCTCGAGATTGTCTACGGCGCTTCGAATGTATCGGGCGTAACCGTGGGAACCACGGTCAACTCCGGCGGGCAGGAGATTGTTTACTCCGGTGGGATGGCAACCGGAACCGTGCTCAACTCCGGCGGGCTCCAAATTGTCTATTTAAGCGGCACCGCCGATGGCACCGTGGTGAGCTCCGGAGGCACCCAGGATGTGTTCTCGGGTGGCATGGCTAGTGGCACGACGATCGGCACCGGCGGCCGGGAGGTTATTTTCTCCGGCGGCACGGCGAGCGGAACCGTGGTCGGGATCGGCGGTTTCGAGGGCGTCTACGGGACAGACAGCGGCACGACGGTGAGTTCCGGCGGCCGGGAGGTGGTCTTTTCCGGCGGTCTCGCGAGCGGTGCGGTGGTCGGCGCCGGCGGCTTCGAGATTGTCTACGGCGCTTCGAATGTATCGGGCGTAACCGTGGGAACCACGGTCAACTCCGGCGGCCGGGAGATTGTTTACTCCGGTGGGGTGGCAACCGGAACCGTGCTCAACTCCGGCGGCCTCCAAATTGTCTATCTCAGCGGCACCGCCGACGGCACCGTGGTGAGCTCCGGAGGCACCCAGGATGTGTTCTCGGGTGGCATGGCTAGTGGCACGACGATCAGCGCCGGCGGCCGGGAGGTTATTTTCTCCGGCGGCGCAGCGAGCGGAACCGTGGTCGGCATCGGCGGTTTCGAGGGCGTCTACGGGACAGACAGCGGCACGACGGTGAGTTCCGGCGGCCGAGAGTTTATCTTCTCCGGCGGCAGCGCAAGCGGAACGGTGATCAGCGCCGGCGGCACGGAGGCGATCTCCGCGGGCGGGGCGGCGCATAACAGCGATGTTCTCTCCGGAGGGACTGTTTTCGATGCCGGAAGCCTGGTCTACACCAACCCCGGCACCATCGACTTTGCCGGCACGCTGAACGGCGGCGGGCTGCTCGCCAATGAAGGCAGCGGCATTTTGCTGTTAAGCGGCAATGCATTGCACTTCAGCGGCACGCTTGGGATCAGCGGCGGCATTGTGGAGCTCGCCAGCGGCGGGGCTGCCGGCAGCGCCGCAATGGTCTTCGGCGCCAATGCCACCCTGCAGATCGACGGCACCGGTATGCCGAGCAACATCATCTCGGCCTTCGTCTCCGGCGATACCATCAACCTCGCGGGCTTTGCCTTCACTTCCAACGAGTCTGCGACCTACAATACGGCGACCGGTACCCTCACGGTGCAGAGTGGCGGGCTCGCGCTGGCTCACCTTACTCTCATCGGCGAGCCCTACACCGCGAGCAGTTTTATGGTTGCGGCCGATCCGAGAAACGGCGGGATCGACATCACCACGAACTTTCACGTCTAGGTTCCCCGCTCTGCCGCCGCCATCCCGAGCCCGAGCTGGTCCGGCCGGTGCGGGTGCAGGCCGGCGCCTTCGCCCCGGCCTGCCCGCGCGCTGCTCGCAGAGAAGCTGCTGCCGCTGGAGGGCCCCGCTTTTGCCGAAGGGTTTTACCCGCTCGAGCAAAACGCCGCAGAGCGCTGGCGCTGGACCGACGGCGCCGCGCTTCTGGCGCTACCCGCACCCCCCGCGCGCCACGCCCTCTTGGAGCTCTTCATCCCCCAAACCATGCCCGCCTGGCTCCAACCCACCACCCCCCTCACCCAGGCGGCCTGATTGCGCCGGAACTAGGGAACCACCGAAGAAGCCAACACGGGTTCGGCGTTCTCGGGCGTTTGGAGAGATTCGCTGTTCTCCGGCGCTCGCGTTTGCTCTACGTTCGGCTCGGTGCGAGAATTTTCCGCAAGCGCAGCAAGAATGGCCGCCCCAACGCGCGCGGGATGATAAAGTGTTTGAATGCGCTCTCGGCCGCGCAAGGCAAGCAGGCGTGCTTGTTCGGGGTTTTCATAAATTGCGCGCATATGGGCGGCCGCCTCTTCAATATCGGCTTCCGCCCAGGACTGCCCTTCCACGCCGATATAGTCGGAAGCCGCAACAGGCACCAGCTTGTAACCTACAAGATAAGCACAGTCTGAAGAGAGAAAATCCATAACGCCGGAATAGGCCGTGGCGATCACCGGGCGGGCAAGCAGCATTGCCTCGGCCGGGCCGCGGCCGAAGCCTTCGGAACGATGCAAAGAAATGAACGCATCCGTGCTGGCAAGCAGGTTCAATGTCTCGCTCCGCTCCAGCACCATGTCACGAATAAGGATGCGCGGATCCGTGGCGAGTTGCCGCAGTCTTTCCCATGCATCCGGCGCGGTTTCTCCGCCATGCGTTTTCAGCAGCAGCCACGCGTTTTCATTTCCTTTCGGAAAGGCCTGCTGAAACGCCGCAATGGCCGCTTCGGGATTTTTTCTGCTGGCATAGGAGCGAAAATCAAACATGAAAAGGAATACCGTTGCCCCTTCGGGCAGGCCGAACGCGGTCCGATCTTCGCGTATCGGATCTTCCGGCAACGTCACGGCCATGGGCATAAGCCGCACCGGCCGTAACCCGTTTTTTGCGAAGGCATCGCGTGCGAAATTGCTCGCTGCCCAAATTTCATCATAGAATGAAAACGCATGATGCCAGGCTCGCGGGAGCCATTCCAGTTCCCAGGCCCAATAACCGATGCTGTAAGCGGCATGAATGTCCATCGCACGCAGAAAGAGCGCATCGCTGAGTGCCGTGACGGCATTCAAAAGGACGATGTTGTTTTCCACCTCAAGGCGCACGCCGCTATCCAAAACGCTGCCGTCGGCAAGCAAGACACGGCTTGTTTTACGATCAATCACCGCAAAGTTTTTTTGGCCCGCCGCGCGAATGGCCATTGCCGTAGTCCGGATATCCTCACCGCGTCCGGAGACGGCACTCCATTCGCCCGTCAGCGCGAGAGGAACGGAATAGATCGGTTTGACAACAGCAGGGGCGGACTGTTCTTCCGCAAACATCTCGCCAAGCGGGAAATCGACATAGTTTTCTTTCGCCCAGGCAACAAGAGCCGCACGGCCCGCTTCGGTTTGCGGATCATGCCGCGCGGCAACATCCGGCCTGGCGTGGAAAACAAGCTCGATCGCCATCGGCAACCCGGGCAGTATCGCGGACGGCTTGGCAAGAAAATTCCTGAGTCTTGGATCGACATCGTCTAACGTGAGGCCGAGTTCCTGCAATCCGTGCGTCGTAATCCAATGTAGGAACTGCCAGCGAGATTCCTCGGTTAAAAGCGGAAATGCCTGTTGCACATCCGGCCGGATTTCCCAAAATGCTCGCTCGGCTCGATTCAGACGAAAGGTATTGCCGCAACTGATGTCGGTCAGTTCCGCGAAATAACGCTTGAGCGGCTCCGTTAACGCCTTCGGCCAGCGATAAGACTTTGCCGCCCGGAAACAGAACCAAAGACCATGCGCGAGCCGCGCGGTGCGTTCGGCCGGGAACGATTGCCAACCCGGTAGACTGTCGCGCAAAGCATGCGTCTTTTTGGTCAGCAACATTCCTTGCGTAATCGGAACGTCATTATAGAACTCGGAAATCGGCGCGCTTTCTATGAGTTCGCTGACAAAGCGGGCGCTGAAAAGGTCGGGGTCGACGATACCCTCCGCAACTGCCGAAGTCAGCACCCAGCCCTGAAATTCGCGGAGTGAATTTTCGTCGGCCAGCGGAAAATGCGCTTGCAAATCCGGCCGCAGCTCCCACGTGAGCGCTGCCTGGCGGGGAAGAACGTGCGCTCGCCCGTTCACGGCCACGACGACATCATCGGCAAGAAATTCCATTGCCTGCGCAGCGGGCCCCGACCAGCTCTGCAACGAAAGCGCCGGCCAAGGCGGGGGCCGCATCACGGGCGAAGGCAACGGCGGGGCTTCCGCAGGGCGCAACAATCGGCGCACGGCCGCGATGCTGCGCGGGTCAATCCCCTCGCTCTCCGCCGGTCCCTCAAAGAACCAGCGAAAATAGGCTTCCCGCCCCACCTCCGATCGAATGTCGAACGCCGCTTTGAGGTCGGGCCGATCGAGCCAAAGCTGATACATAAACCGCGTCAGACGGATGCCGAACGCCAATGCCCCTTCATCAACGGCATCAAAGAAATCCGACGCAAGAGACAAAGGCTGATCGATGGAAATACGCCCTTCGTCGAGCGCTCGTAGAAGCCAGCGCCGCATGGCCGCCTCGATCGGGCGCCCATCCGGGAAAAAACCGAAACCCCAGGGAATATCCTTGGTTTTCTTCCACTCGTTCGTGAGCACCAAATTGCGATATTGCGCGCAGATTTCGCCGACCAAACCGAGCTCGCGATTAAGATACCGATTTTCATGGCGTGAGAGAAGGTTTGCATTATCGATGACCAACCCGCTGAAGTGATAAAATATCAAATCTTGACCGTTGACCAGGATCCTGCCGGATTCCTCCTTTGTGAAGGAACGATGCGGAAGATTCCAATACGCAACGTTGTATCCGGGATGGCGAAGGATATGCAATTTTTCTATAAAAGCCGGGGCAAAATCCATCCAGCGTTGATCGGTAAAAAGATTCGCCTCTGTATCGACGCGGCAATGCGCGGTGCACCGTTCCGCCCACCATTTCAGGAATTCCGCCGTTCCGTCGGTTCGGCGAAACGCCGCAAAGCCCAAATTATAAACGCCGGATTTTAAAAGCGTATGGTCGGAAGGAGAACAGCCGTCCTCCGGCAACGGCTCGGTAATATGCGGAGTAAGTACCGCCTCGTTTTGCTCCAAGGCATCCCAAACCTGAGTGAGCGGCGCAAACAGCAGAATATCCGGATCCAAATAACAAACCTCGGTAAATTCCCGTTCTTCAAAAAGGTGAAGAAACGCGAAAGGTTTGATAGCAGTATTAAATTCCAAGGTCGTATACCACAAAGCCATATTGGCAAGCAGCGGTATGGAAATTTCCTTGCACGGCAACAACTCGGCGGCGAGATCAAGGCCGGGAAATTCGCGCGGCGTATCCGCCAAGATGATAAAACGGCTAACGTCGGGATGAAATTCCCGCACGGATTGCATCAGCGTCGCCGCATAGGCGATATAGTTGGCCGAAGCGATGGTAAAAATCGCCCTCTTTCGGGGGGCCGACGACGCGGCCGGCAAAGCGGGAGAAGCCCCTGCCGAGGCCTCAACACCCTTCCCGCTTCTACCTCTTCGCGCCTCCATAGAGGCTCCCCTCCGCGTCAAATTGCCCGGTTTTCCGCCTCATTAAGCCTCAACCCGGGCTTTTGTTCAATCTTTCAAGCTTATCCCGCCCGTTTTTTCTCTTTGGTTTATCGAGAGATGGAATGGCACAGGCGCTGCCATCGTGCGCCGGAAGAACCCTCTCCGCGCGTCATGCGGGCGCTTTTTTGTCTCGCACTTAGGCCCCCTCGGCTGTCCCCCCTCCAAAAACCGGGTGTAAGGCCTATTGTGCGATTGACCGCGTTTTTGTTCTCGGGCAATTCTTAGCCGATCGCCCCCGCGCCGAATCAGCAAGGAACCAAACGGTGTCAGAAACAATAAAATACGTCCTCGATGAAACCCAAATCCCCCGGTTCTGGTACAATATCGTTGCGGACCTGCCACGACCTCCCGAGCCGGTCCTGCATCCGGCCACGCATCAGCCGATCGGGCCCGCCGATCTCGAGCCGCTCTTTCCCATGGCGCTCATTCAGCAGGAAGTCTCTGCCGAGCGCTCCATCGAAATTCCGGAGCCGGTCCGCGACGTCTATCGCCAGTGGCGGCCTTCGCCGCTTTATCGTGCGCGACGGTTGGAGCGCGCGCTCGATACGCCCGCACGCATTTACTACAAATATGAGGGGGTAAGCCCGGCCGGCAGCCATAAGCCGAACACCGCAGTGGCGCAGGCCTTTTACAACAAGCAGGAAGGTGTCCGCCGGCTCACCACGGAAACCGGCGCCGGCCAATGGGGCTCCGCCCTTGCTTATGCGGGCGCAATTTTCGGGCTTGAGGTCAAGGTCTTCATGGTGCGGGTGAGCTTTGACCAAAAACCCTACCGGAAGGCGCTCATGGAAGTCTGGGGCGCCCAGTGCGTGGCAAGCCCCAGCACCGAAACGAATGCCGGTCGGCAAATTCTTGCCGCATCGCCGGACTCGACGGGCAGTCTCGGCATTGCCATCAGCGAAGCGGTGGAGGTCGCCGCCCAGCACGCCGATACAAAGTATGCGCTCGGCAGCGTGCTGAACCACGTGCTTTTGCATCAGACCGTGATCGGCCAAGAGGCGCTCGCGCAGTTCGAGCTTGCGAATGATTACCCCGATATCGTCATCGGTTGCACCGGTGGGGGCAGCAATTTTGCCGGTATCGCGTTTCCCTTTATCGGTGCGGCACTGCGTGGCGAACGCAAGGTGCGGGTGATTGCGTGCGAACCGGCAGCCTGCCCGACCCTCACCCGCGGCCGTTACGCCTATGATTTCGGCGATACCGCGCATCTCACCCCGTTGGTGAAAATGCACACTTTGGGTTCGACCTTCATCCCGCCCGGTTTTCATGCCGGCGGATTGCGCTATCACGGCATGGCCCCCTTGGTCAGCCTGGTGCAGGAACTCGGTTTGATAGAATCCCGCGCTTATACACAGACGGCATGTTTCGAAGCCGGTGTGCAATTTGCGCGGGCCGAGGGCATTCTTCCGGCGCCGGAGGCCACGCACGCCGTCCGCGGCGCGATCGATGAGGCACTGCGCTGCAAGAAGGAAGGCGTCTCCCGCGCGATCCTCTTCAATCTGTGCGGCCATGGCCATTTCGACATGCAAGCCTACATCGATTTCCTGGCCGGTAAGCTCGAGGATCGCCACTACGACGAAGCGGAGTTGGCCAAGTCCCTCGCAGCGCTTCCGGCAGCATAGCGCGCGAAGATTTCGCGAAGATTTGAAGTCCCGGCCGCGACGGTTTGAACAGCGTTGCCCGAGCGGCACGTTGTGGTTGCGGGTCTACGCGCAAACGGCATGCCGTTGTCGGAAAATAAGGTCACTCCGGGCCGTTCGTTGATTTCGGCTTTGCAAGGAAGGAAAGAGCAAACCAAACGCGCTTCGTAAATGCGCGATTCGGCAGCTTTCGGCCCTCACGAATGGCGTTGGTGCGAAAGCCGCAAATGGCTTCGCCGGCAACGAAAGCCCCTCTCGGGCGGCTACCCGGCGACCAGCTCCCGATATCCGCTCAGATTCCGAAGCGGGCGTGCGCCGTAATGGCTGATGACCTCGGCGGCAACCAAACTGCCTAGCCGGCCGCATTGGTAAAGCGAAAGCCCTTGTGAGAGGCCGACGAGAAAGCCCGCGGCATAGGCATCGCCCGCCCCGGTAGTATCAACCACCTCCGTCGGCTCGGCCGCCACGCGCACGCGCTCGCGGCCCTGACAGATCAGACTGCCCGCCTCACTTTGCGTCAGCGCCGCGAGCGGGACCTCTTCTGCCACCAATTCCGCCGCTTCTTCCAGGGTATTGCACTCGTAGAGGCTGCATACTTCCGCTTCGTTGGCGAAAAGAATGTCAACCCGCCGCACAAGCTCGCGAAATGCTGCGCGATGTCGGCTGACGCAAAACGGGTCTGAAAGCGAAAGCGCAATCCGCCGTCCGGCGGCACGGGCGATTTGCGCGGCATGATGAAAGGCCGTCTGTGCGGCAGGAGGGTCGAACAAATACCCCTCCAGATACGTCACGGCCGAATCGGCAATCAGCTCCGGATCCAGATCCTCAACACTAAACGTCACGCATGCGCCGAGGTAAGTGTTCATGGTGCGCTGCCCCTCGGGGGTCACGAGGATGATACAGCGCGCCGTGGGTGCTCCGTTCACCAAGGGCGGGGTGGGGAAATAAACGCCGGCATCAGTGATGTCCTGCCGAAACGTCCTGCCGAGGGTATCCTCGGCCACTTTGCCGGAAAAAGCCACCCGCGCACCGAGGCTCGCAGCCGCCGCACACGTGTTGGCTGCCGACCCGCCGCTGCTCATCTGCCCCGGGGGGATCTTTTCACTAAGATGTTCCGCGCGTTCGCGATCGATCAGCATCATCGCGCCCTTGCGCATATCATGTTTGGAAAGAAATGCGTCGTCCGCCGGGGCAACGATGTCCACGATCGCATTACCAATGCCAAGAATATCGAAACGAGGGGAATCGGTCACAGCAAAACGCTCAACACTATTTTCTCTGCGCTTGCCCTATCACTCCTCGCCGCTTTCGGCAATCGCGATGATTTCTCAATCGTTTTCCTCGGCATGCGGAAAACGGGTTTTCCTCCCCATCCGTCCGTGATAGGCCAATGGCACGTTGGAACCCAAAAGGTGGACGGAGTAGAACAGTGTTCAAGCGCCACAAAAACGATGAGCCGCGCCGCTCGGAGTCCGTAGCGGATGAGGCCCACGCTTTGGATGTCGATGTTCCGAGCGACCCCGGCTCTCAGCAAATGGCTGCGTTTCGTCCCGCACGCGGGGGAAGTTCGTCCCATTCCGGCAGTCCCCAAGGGTCGGACGGCGGTCTGGGAGTTCCGCCCTACCGCCCCGTGCCCGGAAAAGAAACGCCGGTCGGCGTAAGGCCGCCGCTAGCCTCAACCCCCGCGCCCGGAGCCAATTCCGCCGCACGGGCCGCCGGGACCCCCGCAGCGCGCTTTCCGAGCAAGGAGCCCGGAGAGGTCCGCACGCTCGTGGTGGGAAGGGGGATCAGCGTGCAGGGTTCGGTGCAAGATGCCGAGCGGTTGGTAGTGGAAGGCACGCTGGAAGCGAATATGATCCAGGCCACAAGCCTGCTGATTGCTGCCGGCGGGCTGGTAAGGGGCGAGATCACGGTGGATGATGCGGAGATTGCCGGCACCATGGATGGCACGCTCACCGCCAAAGAAAATTTGTCCGTGCGCGCCTCCGGTCGGCTGAAAGGGGTAACGCGCTACCGCCGTCTCCAGGTTGAAGACGGCGGTCAGATCAGCGGCCAGATGGAAATGCTGAGCGAACCCAGCAAGCCCACCCCCGTTCAGCCGGTTACCGAACCGGCGGGCTAAAAACCCTCAAGCATGCGCGACCGGGCCGGCGGTAGCCTCGGCTGCCTGGGCGCGCCGCATCTGCCAGAGCGCCACGAAATCCACCGGCTGGAGAACCAAAGGCGGAAAACCACCCTCGCGCGTAATATCCGCAAGTAAATTGCGGGCGTAGGGGAACAGAAGCCGCGGGCACTCCACCATCAAAATCGGTTCCACCATATTGTCCGGCACATTGTTCAGCGTGAACACGCCGGCATAGATAAATTCGGCAATGAAGACGACCCGTGCCTCAGCCGCCGGCTGAGGCGGCTCGCCGTTTTGGCTTTGAGAAGGCTCGCGCGCTTCCACCCGGACCGCAATCCCGACCTCGTAGACTCGCGGTGTCTGCGAAAGCGGCTGCACCTGAACGTCGAGATTCACGTTCACCTGCGGTGTTCCGCGCAAATTGGCATAAATTTGCGGGGCACCGGGAACCTCGAAAGAGAGGTCTTTCACGAACTGGCCATTCACCAAAAGCGGCGGCATTTGGGGTTGGCCACCTGGAAAAGGCGGCTGGGTGGTTTGCGACATAACCGTTGCTCCTTGGTTTCGGCACTCGCCAGCGGGACGATGCGGCTGCCTACCACGCATAACGCTGCAATGCCAGAGGCAGGCAACGCGAAAGAAGCGCACGCCGGTCGGCCGCTGAATTCCTCATCCTAAAGGCTCGGCCAGGAAATCTCGCTCGGGGCCGGCAAGGTCGGGTCGCAGAACACCCAATGGCCGTTTAAGATGCGCTCGCCGGTCAGCGCCAGAATAAAGCCCCAATGCGTGATCACCAGCGTGTCTGACCAGTCGGGGAGCGCGGCCATCTCGGCACGAAAAACTTCAGCGCGAGCGCGGACGGATTCGGCCGATTCCTCCATCGGCGGCCACCAGATCTCGTCCAAGTGCGAAAAGTCATGCTCCGGCCAAGCCGCAGCAAGTTCGGTGCGCGGCGTGCCGACATCGCAGGCAAACGCAAAGCGTTCGCGTACAATCGGGTTCACGATCACCTTTGCGCCAAGCGCGCGGGCAATCGGGGCTGCCGTCTGCAGCGCCCGCGTATAGGGCGAACAAATAATGCGTTTGATCGGGAAGGCCTTGAGCGCCAGCGCTGCCGCCTCTGCCTGTTCGTGGCCGAGCGGCGTCAGTTTGGCATCATGAATGCCCGGGTCGCGCCGTGTTTCCGTGAAATGGAGGTTGAATTCGCTCTGGCCGTGACGCAGCAGAATCATCAGCAAACCGGTCAGGCGCGCAGAAAGCCGACAAGGCGCTCCGCCTCGGCGACAATCGGGTCTGCAATCGCGGCGGCCCGTGCCGCCCCTTCGCGCAAAATGGCATCGATGGTTGCAGGATCCGCCAAGAGCCGACGGGTTTCGGCGGCAATCGGCGCAAGCTTGGCAATCATCAGCTCGGCCAGCGCCTCTTTGAAACGGGAAAAACCGGCCCCGCCGTATTCGCGCAGGACGTCGGCCACATCGAGATCGGCCAAAGCGGCGTAAATTCCGACGAGGTTGCGCGCTTCGGGGCGCTTTTCCAGGCCTTCGGGCTCGCTTGGCAGCGGCAGCGGGTCTGTCTTCGCACGCCGGAGTTTCAGAGCAATCGTATCCGGATCATCGTTGAGATTGATGCGGCTTTGGTCCGAGGGATCGGATTTCGACATTTTTTTCGTCCCGTCCCGAAGGCTCATCACCCGCGCGGCCGGCCCTAGAATCAGGGCCTCGATGGGCGGGAAGAAATTGACGCCGTAATCATGGTTAAACTTTTGCGCGATGTCGTTGGCTAGCTCCAGGTGCTGGCGCTGATCCTCACCCACCGGCACGCGTGTTGCGTGATAGGCCAAAATATCCGCCGCCATCAGGTTCGGATAGACAAACAGCCCGGCAGAAGCATTTTCGCGGTCTTTGCCGGCTTTGTCTTTGAACTGCGTCATGCGGGCAAGCCAGCCGAAGCGGGCAACGCAGTTGAAAATCCAGGCAAGTTGCGCGTGCGCGCGCACTGCACTTTGGTGAAAGAGGATGCTGCGCTTGGGATCGATCCCGCAGGCGATAATGCTTGCCGCCAGTTCTCGGGTTTGAATCGGAAGCAGTTTCGGGTCTTGCCAAACGGTAATCGCATGCATGTCCACGACGCAGTAGATGCATTCGTGGTCGTCCTGCAGTTTCACCCAATTGCGGATGGCCCCAAGATAATTGCCAAGGGTCGGGATACCGGAAGGTTGAATGCCAGAAAAAATCCGTTGCATGCTCACTCACCCAAACAAAGCGCCTGGTGTTTTTGAGCCTTCCGCCGCTCCGGTCAAGCCGGTGGGGTGGTGATGAGCCGAACCGAGCGCGGGCGCAGCATCCGCCTCACTTCGGCCATATCGAACGCGCCGAGCAGGTGCCCAGCGGCACCATAGGCGAGCAGGCCAAGCCCGACCAACGCCGCTAGAGCCATGGCTTGCCAGACAAGTTTACCGCCGATCGCGCCGAGCAGCACATTTTGCGCATCCTGCCCTGCCACCAAGACCGCCGCCATCACCAAAGCCGCCCCCAGCATACGCAAAGCCCGGCCGGCCAACGCGCGATCGAGATGGAAATGCCCCCGCCGGGCGAGCAGGCCGCCCAGCAAGCAGACATTACCGATAGCCGCAAGGCTTGTGGCCAACGCCGGGCCGATATGCTGAAGCGGGCGCATAAAGGCCAAGTTCAAGGCAAGGTTCAGCGCCACCATCGCCAAGCCGATTTTCACCGGCGTTTTGGTATCGTTGCGGGCAAAGAAGCCCGGCGCGAGGACTTTTGCCAAAACATAGGCCGGCAGGCCCACGGCATAGGCCATCAGCGCCTCTGCGCTGCGTTCGGCTGCGGCCTCATCGAACGCCCCGTGGGCAAAGAGCACGCGCATCACCGGATGCGCCAAAACCATCAGTGCCAAGGCTGCGGGCAGGGTCAGCGCGAGGGCATATTCAATACCGCGGTTCAAGGTGCGAAGCGCCTCCCGCTCCTCTCCCGTGCGCACTTGGCGGGAAAGCAGCGGCAAAATCGCCGTCCCCACCGCTGCCCCGATCACGCCGAGCGGCAGTTGATCCACGCGATCGGCATAATAGAGCACGGAGACCGTGCCGGCGGGCAACAGGCTCGCGATAATCGTATCGACGGCGACATTCAGCTGCGTCACGCCGGCGCCGATGAAGCCAGGCCCCATCCGTCGCAGCACGGCCCTTACGGGCAGAGAAAGACGTGGCAGAGGCACCCGAAAGGCCACTCCGGCGCGCCGGCAAGCCCATGCCAGCAGGACAATTTGCGCAATGCCCGAAGCCAGCAACCCCCAAGCCAGGGCATGTCCGGCCGAGGAAAGAAAGGGCGTTCCGGCCAACAAAGCACCGATCAGGAAGACATTGAACAGCACCGGCGCAGCCGCGGCAGCGGCGAAGCGCTCCGCCCCGTTGAGCACGCCGCCCAACAAAGCGGCAAGGCAGATAAGCATCAAATAAGGAAACGTAATCCGGGTCAGCTCGACGGTCAGCGCAAATTTCCCCGCGGAAGCGGCAAACCCCGGCGCCAGCACCAGCATCAGCTGAGGCATGAACACCACCCCCAGCGCGGCGAGCGCCGCAAGCCAAAGCGTCATCACCGCAGCCATCTCGCCGGCAAGCTTCAGCGCCGCCGGCCGGCCCTCGGCGGCAAGGGTTCCGGCAAAGGCCGGCACAAAAGCGGCATTGAATGCGCCTTCGCCGAACAAGCGGCGGAACAGATTAGGAAGCTTGAGGGCGACGAAAAACGCATCGGCCACCACGCCCGTGCCCAGCTCCTGTGCGATCAGAATATCGCGCAGAAAGCCCAGCACCCGGCTTACCATGGTCCAGCCGCCGACGGTGACGATGCCTCGAAGCATGCGCCCTTCGCCTCTTTTGCTCCTTTATGCTCTTTTACCCGATATGCTCTTTTACCCGATCCGGGCTCAGATCAGTCCCGCAATTCCAGCGTCGCACGCTCGGTGAAAGTTGCGCGCCGCGCCTCGGTTCCCTGCCAAATCAGCAAAATGGGAATACCGACGGCGAGATCGCGCGCGCGGCGGAGCAGCGAAACGCCCAGCGAAAGCTCTGCAGGAACGCCGAAGATCGCGCCCAAGCTGGCATACGCAGCCTCTTGCACCCCTGCCCCGCTGGGCACGAGCACCGCGGCGGAAAGCGCCAGATGGGTCAGCGCCTCGATCGCGAGCGCGTCATTCAATCCCACCTCTGCCCCGAGCAACTGGAAGGCGATCCAGGTGCCGATGCCTCCAGCAATCCAGCCGAGGAGATGCAATCCAACGCCCAGTCCAAGCCGGATCCGGCTTTCGTAAAGGCGGGTCAGCTCGCCCTGCACCGCTTGCACATAGGCCGAAGCATCAGCCAACCACGGAGCGGCAATGCGCCGGGCAAGCCTCTCGAATATCGAGAAGGTGCCCTGCTGGAGCCAGACAATTCCCCCGGCAACGACGGCAGCGACCAGCAAACTCATCCCGAGCGGCGCCACAAGGCCCGAGCCCGGCGCATGCCGCAGCAGCGCAACCAGACCGACCAAGACAAAGGCAATCTGGGCGACAAATTCGGAAGTGGCATCCACAATTCCTCCGGCCGCGGCCATCGGCCAGCGCACGCCTTGCACGGCAAGAGCGCGTGTTCCGGCCACGACTCCGGCCATATGGGAAAACGGCAGACAGTTGCCGACGGCATCCCGCACCATGCGCGACCAG
Source organism: Terriglobia bacterium (assembly GCA_023511585.1). Lineage (GTDB taxonomy): Bacteria > Pseudomonadota > Alphaproteobacteria > Acetobacterales > Acetobacteraceae > JAIMBF01. The sequence goes on along the minus strand of JAIMBF010000026.1, from coordinate 1,104 downwards.
GCGAATGCCCCGTACGGGGCTAGGCCCGAAGGCATCAACGCCATCCAGGCCGCCGCCAAAAGCCCGAAGAGCAAAGCCTGCCAGCCGAGCAGCAGACCAAACCCGCTCCAGCCGGCGGACAAAACCGCCTCTGCCACGTTGGCCGCGCCGAACCAGCCGATCAGCGCCGTCGCCAGCGCCAGACCGGCCAGTGCGAGACACCAAGAAATACGTTTCAACGAATCACCCAAACCAGAACCGTTTCCCGTCGCACCCCGTTACATGATGCAAGCGATTTGAGGAAGCCTTCAATTGGTTTATAAATCATGTGGAACACGGTCTAAAGGTGGCATGGCAAGATGCAAGTCTCGCGTCTCTCACTGGTGACCGGAGCCACCGGCTTTGTAGGCTCCGCCGTCGTCCGCGCGCTGCTCGCGCAAGGCTATCCGGTCCGCGCGCTTGTCCGTAAAGGCAGCGATCAGCGCAATCTTGCCGGTCTTTCGCTTGAGCTGGTAGAGGGCGATCTGGCGGACCAAACCGCCCTTGCCCGCGCCGTCTCCGGCTGCCGCTATGTGTTCCACATTGCCGCGGACTATCGGCTTTGGGTGCCGGATCCCGCCGAAATGATGCGCACGAACGTCGAAGGGACAAAGAATGTGATGGAGGCCGCGCTGGTGGCCGGGGTGGAGCGGGTTGTGCATTGCTCCTCGGTTGCCGCTTTGGGCCTCACCGAAGACGGTTCGCCCGCCGATGAAACGACCCCGGTCAAGGAATCGGTTCTGATCGGCCCTTACAAGCGTTCCAAATATCTTGCCGAGCAAGCGGTGCTGGAAATGGTGCGCAGCCGCGGGTTGCCGGCGGTGATCGTTAACCCGTCCACGCCCGTCGGGCCGCGTGACCTGAAGCCTACACCCACCGGAAAAATGATCCTCGATGCTGCCGCCGGGCGCATGCCCGGCTATCTCGATACCGGGCTGAATATCGTCCATGTGGACGATGTAGCGTTCGGCCATCTGCTCGCGCTCGAGCGCGGGCGGGTTGGTGAACACTACATTCTTGGCGGCGAAAATTACGCCCTCGCCGACCTCTTTAAAGAAATCGCCGAGATCGCGGGGGTGCGGCCGC
>JAIMBF010000132.1 GCA_023511585.1 Terriglobia bacterium | reverse complement strand
AACCCGCCGCGGGATAGTGGCTCTCGGCTGTTGCGCGCTGCCTGCCTCGGTATCGCATTGGGCTGGCGTGTATCTCGCTCAGGCGGAACGGAACAGGCGAAATAACTCCACGAAAACCAAACCCGCCCGCATACCGAGATTGGATACCGTGCCATCGCCGAGAGAGAAAAAACCGGAGCGCGAGAGCTTTACGGCTCCGTTTTCAGCCGGCCTTCTGCCTGGGAAGCGTCCTGCCCCGTGTCCTTGACAGAAGTGAAGATCGCGCGATAGCCTGAACTTGGACAAAACACAACGGCTCTTCCCCGTTGCCTGTTTCGTCCGCCAGTCGAAGCCGCTTCGGTGAAAGTAGCTTCGGCGAAAGAAACGGAAGCGACTATTTTCCAACAACAAAACGGCTTGCGCGCTGCCAATGGTGTAACGATGCCAAAGCCGAACGGGAAGGAAACAAACCAATGGATCATCTGCTCACGACACGTGCGTGGCTGCTTTCCGGCATTGCCGCATTCTCACTTTTGGGCGCGGCTGCCCGCGCCGGCGAGCTTGACGCCAACGCCCTGCTACACGCCGATGAAAACCCCAATAATTGGGTGATGTATCACCAGTCTTACAAAAGCTGGCACTATAGCGCACTCGATCAGATCAACACGAACAATGTGAAGGATTTGAAACTGCTCTGGATCCACACGCCGGATCCGGGTCATCGTGGTGTCCAGTCGTTTCCATTGGTGATCGATGGGACGCTCTATTATACGACGTCTGATAGCATAATTTGGGCGCTCGATGCCGCAACGGGGGCTTTCAAATGGAAGTTCAAACCGAAAATCGACACCGATCGCGCCAATGCCACCATCTATAATCCCTATAACCGAGGTCTGGCTGCCGGTTACGGCAAACTTTACGTCGGTACCGTCGATGGCCGCGTGATCGCGATCGACATGCTCACCGGCAAGACGGTCTGGGACAAGCAAGTGCTCACCGTGGAAAAGGGCAATAAGGGTTTTACCGGTGCGCCTCTGGTGGTGAAGGATAAAGTGATTATCGGCGCCAATGGTGGCGAACTGTCCGGCTGTTGTGGCCCGATTATCGCGCTCGATGCGGCAACCGGCGGTATTGCATGGGAGTTTGACACCGTTGGTGGAGACGAACGCTCTCGTGCAAGCTGGGGCAATGACAGCTGGAAAGTGGGCGGCGGCGGCGGCTGGATGACCGGCACCTACGATCCGACCACGGACACGGTTTACTGGGGTACCGCCAATCCCGCACCGGACTATGACTGGAGCGGACCGAACTGGATGAAGGAAGGACCGCGCCCCGGCTTAAACCTTTATACCTCGGGCGTGGTCGCGTTGGACCCGAATACGGGCCGGCTCAAATCCTACTTCCAAGAGAATCCTCACGATATGTGGGATTTCGACGGCGCTGTCGGCGAATTCGTGTTGTTGGAGCGAGAAGGTAAGCATTATATCGTGCACCCGAACAAGGGCGGCTATGTGTATGTTTACCTTGACGAGCCGGGCTTTATGCCGTTGCGGCTTCGGAATGTCTGGCATCTCGGCAAAACCGCGAACTTTGTTCAGGGGATCAATCCGGAAACGGGCGAGCTTATTGGGCGAAGGTTTTTGCACGAGGGGATGAACAAAGCCCTATGCCCGGCGATTGACGGGGCTATCAGTTGGAATTCGGGCAGCTACAATCCGGTTACCGGGCTTTACTATAAGGTCGGCCAAGAATGGTGCCAGGATATCGAGGTTCAGAAAGTGGACCGCCCGAAAGACTACTCCGGGCAAAATTACTTCGGCGCGACTTGGAACTCGATCCCTCCGCCCGGCTATGAAAGCGCGTTCGGCCATGTCTCCGGGCGGGATCCGATTACCGGCCATGTGGCTTGGGAGGTGGTTTACCGGTATCCGCCGCTTGCCAGCTTGCTTTCCACCAAAGGCGGGCTTGTTTTTGTCCCGGGCGCCGACGGGATGTTCGACGCGCTTGATGCGAAGACTGGGGAAAAGCTGTGGTCTCACAACGATGGCCTTGGCCATCACGGTGGCGTGATCTCCTACGCGGTCAACGGCAAGCAGTACATTGCGGTGGTAACGGGCTGGGGTAGCCATGTTTCAGGCAACTACGGACCGTTGTTCGGCGAGCCGTTCCTTTCCATGCCCACCGATAATGGCCAGCTCCTTGTTTTCGGCCTGTAATGAGAGGTGAGACGTCCGGCGTCTGCGGCCTTCGTGCACAAACCGCGGGCGCCGGATGCTTGCGAAAGTTCCGTCGCGTGTTGTGGAAAATTTTAGGACAAATTGCTTTGCCGCTGCTTGGGGTGGCAACCTGCGTTTCGCTCCTTATGCACGGGTCTTTTGCTTTCGCGCAGCAAAACCGCGAGGCAGAGAGCACCTCAACGGAGGCAGTTATCGACGTGAAGAAGCTCTTTGCGACACAATGCAGTTGGTGCCACGCCGCCTACGGGATGGAGCCGGGTAGGGCGCCGAAACTTGCCGGCACGAACAAAACGGAAGCGGAAGTGGAAGCTCAGATCGCACTCGGCTCGCCCGGAAAAATGCCGAGCTTCGGCAAAGTGCTCAGCGCCGCCCAAATCGAAGCCCTGGCGCACTATATCAAGTCCTTGCCTGCCAATTGAGCAAGCTGGCCGGCCGCGCGCCGGATTTTGCCGCTATGAGGATTTTTCCGCACTTTCGGCTTGAATTTGGATATAGTTTTGCAATCCGATTTTTTTGATCAGCATAAATTGTGTTTCAATGAAATCAATGGCGTTTTCTTCGTCATCCAGAATCTCCACAAGCAAGTCGCGGGTTGCGAAATCCCGAACTTGTTCGCAATATGCGATGGCTTCTCGAAGATCCCCGATTGCCTTCTGTTCCAATTTCAGGTCGCATTCCAAGATTTCTTGAACATCTTCCCCTATCAGAAGTTTGTCCAAGTCTTGCAAATTCGGCAGGCCTTCCAGAAAGAGGATACGATGGATCAGCCGGTCGGCATGCTTCATTTCTTCAATGGATTCATTGTATTCATACCGGCCGAGCTTGCTTACTCCCCAGTGCTGCAACATACGCGCGTGCAGGAAATATTGATTGATCGCCGTAAGTTCGTTGCGAAGAATAAGGTTCAGATGCTGAACGACTTTCTGGTCCGCCTGCATGGCATACCCCCCCTTGCTCCCTGCCAGCGTTCAGGAGCATTCCCGAACGAGATCGGAGTTATCGTTTTCCGGTGGTGGAATGAAGAAGTTTAATCGGATGCGTGCGCTTCGGCCAGCGTTTTGTTGATACTGGCTTCGGAGCCGTGACGGACAATCTCCTTTACCATCGGCACACATTTGCCACATTGGGGGCGGGCGCCCAGCGCGCGAAAGACGTGCGCTGCCGAGCTCCCTGCTATCGGCGCAACGTTTTGAACCTGCCGATCGGTAAAGCCGTTACATAAACAGACGTACATCGCAAATTTCCGGAAAAGCTACGCGGCATGTCTACCACAATTGCGAATGAGTTGCAATAGCAAACTACAGAATTCGGCCGACGGCAGTATCCGGGCCCTTTTGGCCGGCCGAGGGCGTTTGTCTGATGTTCTTGACGGAGACCCGGCTATTCTGTAAAAAATAGTTAATCTAGCATCCTAATCGTGAACGAGCCCTAGGCTAGGGAGGAGGCGTCAGGATGCCACTCGATCTTACAAGGCGTGATTTCATGCGTACCGCTGCGGCTGGGCTGGGCGGGACGGTGCTCGGGGCGTTCGGCTTCGGGGAAATCGAAGCTGCGCATGCAGCTATGATCCGCCCGTATAAGCTTGCTCGCATGGTAGAAACACGCAACACGTGCCCGTATTGCTCGGTGGCATGCGGGATCATTATGTATGCGCCGGAGCCTAAACCGGGCGAGAAACGCCAAATTATGCATATCGAGGGGGACCCCGACCACCCGACCAATCGCGGTACGCTTTGCCCGAAGGGTGCAGCACTGCTCGATTTCGTGCGGGCGCCGACGCGCTTGGTTAAGCCGCGGTATCGTGGCCCCGGCGAAAGCGCGTTCAAGGAAGTGTCCTGGGAGTGGGCGCTTGATCGAATTGCCCGGCTGATGAAGGACGATCGTGACCGCAATTTTATTGCCAAAAACAAAAGCGGGGTCACGGTCAACCGGTGGGTGACTACGGGTTTTCTCGCGGCTTCGGCAAGTACGAATGAGACCGCGTTGCTGACCTACAAAGTGGTCCGCAGCGCCGGGATGGTGGTCTTCGATAACCAAGCAAGAGTTTGACACGGCCCCACGGTGGCCAGTTTGGCCCCAACATTTGGCCGCGGCGCGATGACGAATCTCTGGACGGATATCCGTAACACGGATCTCGCCATCATCATGGGAGGCAATGCCGCCGAGGCGCATCCCTGTGGCTTTAAATGGGTCACGGAGGCAAAGGCGCATCGCGGCGCCAAGCTGATTGTTGTGGATCCGCGCTTCACGCGCTCTGCCTCGGTTGCCGATTTTTACGCGCCGATCCGTCCCGGAACGGATATCGCTTTCTTGCTCGGCGTGATCAATTACTGCATCAGCAACAACAAGGTGCAATGGGACTATGTCAAAGCGTTTACCAATGCGACCTTTGTGGTAAAGGAGGGCTATAGCTACAAAGACGGCTTGTTCAGCGGCTACGACGAAGCCAAACGCACCTATGACCGCTCGAGCTGGGAATACGAACTCGACGCTCAGGGCTATGCGGTCATGGATGAAACACTGCAGCATCCGCGCTGTGTATGGAACCTGCTGAAACAGCACGTCGCGCCGTTCACGCCGGAGATGGTGGAACGTATCTGCGGCACGCCGAAAGACAAGTTTCTCAAAGTGGCCGAGATGATCGGAGAGACATCCTCGCCCACCAAGACAATGACGTCGATGTACGCGCTCGGCTGGACGCAGCATTCCAAAGGTTCGCAGAACATTCGCACCATGGCGATGTTGCAGCTGATTTTGGGCAATATCGGAGTGCGCGGCGGCGGCATGAACGCATTGCGTGGGCATTCCAATATTCAGGGCCTGACCGATATCGGGCTGATGTCGAATTTGCTGCCCGGTTACATGACTCTGCCGATGGAGTCGGAGCCGGATTTCGCCTCTTATATGGAAAAGCGCGCGTTCAAGCCGCTGCGGCCGAATCAGATGAGCTATTGGCAGAACTATAAAAAGTTCTTCGTCAGTTT
>JAIMBF010000131.1 GCA_023511585.1 Terriglobia bacterium | reverse complement strand
ATCGCATCCTCTAACGTCAGGCCGGGCCTTCCCGCCAAGATATTTTCGCGCACCGTTCCGCGGAATAGAAAGTTTTCTTGTAACACGACGCCGAAACTGCGCCGTAAATGCGTAAGGTTGATTTCCCGCAACTCGGTGCCGTCGATTTTTACAAAACCTTCATATTCGCGATTAATTCCTTGCAACAGCCGCGTGATGGTGGATTTCCCCGATCCGCTTCTGCCGACAAGGCCCAGCATCGTGCCTGCCGGGACGCTGAACGACACTTTTTCCAATGCAGGGGTTTTCGAACCGGGATACGTAAAAGAAACGTTCTCGAAACTGATCGCACCCTGGAAAATCGGCCTTACCCCTCTTGCGATCGATGACGTTTCGGTGGGGTTGTTCAACACGGCCGATGCTTCTCTTACCGAGGCCCGTACTTCCTCCAGATCTTCAATAAGGTGCGCCAACTGCACAAGGGGTTGCGCAATACGCGAACCAAGCATAACGAAGGCAATCAGCGCCCCCGGCCCCATATCGCTCGAACCGGAGAGCACGAGGTATGCGCCCAGCAAAAGTACGCCTTGTTGAATGAAACGTTCAATAGGATTTATAAGCGTTGCCGGCCAGTTCGAAAAGTGATCGGCGTCCAACCGTTTCTTTCCGGCATCGGCCACGCGCAAATCCCACATATCTTTTTGTACCGGCTCCATGGCCAAGGATTTGACGGTACGGATGCCGTGAATGGTTTCCATCATCACGACGCTCTTCCGTACTTCTGCCATGATTGCTTCGGCAACGCGCACGCGCAATCCGGGTAAAAACACGAGAATAATCAGCGCAATGAGGACGGAGCCGGCAAGCACGATCCAGGCAAGCGTCGGAGCAATGTAAAAGAGTAGCGGAAGTAGCACCAAGAGCGTAAACAAATCCAGGAAGGTGGCAAGCATCCTCTTGGTAAGAAATTCGCGGAGTTTGTAGATCTCATGCAAACGGTGATGGGTTTCTCCGGCCGGATGGCGTTCGAAATAATCGATCGGGAGAGCAAGCAATCGTTGGAAAATGTGTAAATTTAGCCGTGCATCGATTCGAATGGCGACAAGATACATCAGCTCTCGCCGCGCGTAGCCGATCAGCATTTCATAGATAATGGCGACTCCCAAAATGAGCGAGATCAAAACCAACGTCGACATGCTTTTGTGGACAAGCACGCGATCGAGGACGATCAGCACCAAGAACGGAGGCACAATGGTCAGAACGCTGAGGGTAATCGAAGCCACGCCGATAATCCGCAGCATCCCCTTTTCTTTAAGGACCTGCCGGACGATCCACCCGATCGTAAACGGTGCATCGGCTTCCAGGGCACTCCGCTCCGGGCGGATGAGAAGCACTTCGCCCTGCCACACGCGCTGGAGCCGAAGCTCATCTACAGCCACGGGCTCGCTTCCGATCGGGGCGCGCGGATCTTTCAAAAACACCACGTTATGCGCGGCATTGGCGCCGACGAGCAAGCCTGCTCCGCCATCACGAAACAAGAGCACAATCGGAGCAGCACTCTTCAAACGCACGATCTGCCGCCAAGAAAGCTGCATCGCCTTTGCCCATAAACCGGCATTTCGCACCCAGGCGAGCAGAGCAAGAGGCGTCGGCGACTCTCCGCGCGGAAAGCGGAGATCTGCACGATCGAGCTCTACGCCGTGATAGCGCGCCGCCGCCATGACCGCGCGCACCCGAGCTTCCGCCGGATCCGAACCGTTTTGCTCGAGCTCGACGCCCTCGTTTATCGCCGCTTGAGATTCCGGTGTGTCCGGCAAATGTTCTGGGCCAGGTTCGATACGATCCAACTCACACTCCTCAGCCAATCGCTGGCATGCGGTTACGGCACGGTGTCGATGCGTCAGCGGCAGCGCGTTCTTCGCGCTATAATCTCCAACCCTCCAACGCTCAGCCCGATCTTAATGGCTCTAGGAGGAGCCGCCCCCCAAGTGCCCGCGCCCATTTCGGTTGATAAAGCATCGAACACAAAAAATCACCTCTTCACGACGTTTTTCCATTTCAATTTTCGTTTACCATGGACGCCTTTTAGCACATAACACCGCCAGCGAACAGGGTTGTATTTGCCATGCTCATCCGCCGCGCTGCTAGGGACGACCTCCCCGAGATCCAGGCGATCTATGCTTATCACGTCTTGCACGGCACGGGCTCGTTCGAAGAGGACCCGCCTTCCGTGGAAGACATGACCGACCGCTTCGAGGCCGTCTGCCAACGCGGCGCTTGGCTCGTGGCCACCGATCCCACCGGGGTGCTCGGCTTTTCCTATTATACCCAGTATAAAAGCCGGAGCGCCTATCGGTTCTGCGCGGAAGACAGCGTCTATGTGCGCGAGGATGTGCGCGGCCAGGGTGTCGGCAAGGCCCTCGTTTCCGCTTTGTTCCCTCTCGCTGCCAGCCAGGGCTTTCGCCAGATGATCGCGGTGATCGGGGATTCCGCCAATGCGGGCTCGATCGGCGTGCATGCTAGTTTGGGCTTCCGCCAGGTAGGGCTCTTGCGGAACGTGGGGTTCAAGTTCGGCTGCTGGCTGGATGTCGTGTTGATGCAGCGAGCGCTGGAGCCCGCGGAACCGGCGGCCGTTCGTTAAAGCACCTTCCGACCGTTCATCTATCTGGAAATAAGGATATGTTTATGTCATTTTACCGACATGGAACGTCTGCTTGCCGCCTTGCGTGCCGCCGCCGAGCCGACCCGGCTTCGGCTGCTGGCGCTTGTCGCGCGCGGCGCGTTTTGCGTGCTTGATCTCGCCGAGATTCTCGGCCAGTCGCAGCCTAGGCTCTCGCGCCATTTGCGCCTGCTCTGCGATGCCGGGCTGCTCGAGCGCACGCGCGAAGGGCCGAATGTCTGGTTCAGCCTCCCCTCCGGCGAGATGGGCGCCTTTGTGCGCGAGCTGATCGCCCGGCTGCCGGAAACCGACCCCACCCTCGCCGCCGACCGGCGGCAAGCGGCGCGGGCGCTTGCGGAACGGGCGCGGATTGCCTCGGAGACCTTCCGTCGCCAAGGCGCGGACTGGGACGAAATGCGTGCCCTGGATTTGCCGGCGGCGGCGGTCGAGGCCGCTTTGCTGCGGCTCTTGCCGGAAGGCCCGCTGGAGCGGGTGCTGGATATCGGCACCGGCACCGGGCGGCTGTTGGAGCTGCTGGCCCCGCGCATCGGAGCGGGAATCGGCATCGATGCCAGCCGCGCCATGCTGGCTTTGGCCCGGGCGCGCCTGTCCCGCCCCGGGCTGCAGCACTGCACGGTGCGCCAAGCCGACATGTATCGCCTCCCCTTCCCCGACGGCACTTTCGACCTTGCCGTTCTGCAAATGGTGCTGCATTACGCAGAGGACCCCTCCGCGGCGGTCGCCGAGGCCGCCCGCGTGCTGCGCCCCGGCGGGCGGCTGTTGGTGGTGGACCTCGCCCTGCACGCGCGCACCGATTTGGCCGAACGTCTGGCCCATCGTTGGCCGGGCTTTGCCGAGGCCGCCATGAGCGGCTTTTTTCATTCGGCCGGATTGATCACGGAGGCACCGGCCGCGGTGCCCGGGCCCATCGAAGTGCGGCTGTGGACCGCCCAGCGTCCGATCTCGGCAACCACCTCGGCGGATATGGCGGCCTAGCAAAAGATTGCCGGCCCCTGCCGATCATGGCACTCTTACCGACCGAAACCACCGAAACTTCCGCCCGCGCCATGACTCGCCTCCCTTCTGTTCGCCTTGCGCTTTTCCTTTCGCTCTCTGCTTGTGCCGGAACGCCGGTTGCGGTGCCGCTGACCTATCAACCGAACGGAGCCGCTCCCGCCGCAAACGCCGCCCCTCTGGTGGCCGTGGCCGAGGTTCAGGCCGCGCGCATCTCGCCCGAGCTTGGAACAGTCAGCGGGCCTTTGGGCCTGCACCCGCACCCGTTGCGCACCGATCTGCCCCCGCCACAGGCGATCCGCAACGTTGCCGAAGGGGCGCTGATGGCGCGCGGCCTGCTGGCCCCGGCCGGGGCCCAGCGCTTCGACCTCGATCTGCAAATCCGCCGGCTGCACGCGGAACAAGCGGCCGGCGGCGAGGCCGAAGCCGATTTTCTGATCACTTTGAAACGGCACGGAAGCGGCGATGTCGTCTATTCGCGCGAGACGAAGAGCCTGAAACGGGATTCTTCTCTTTATACCATCGATACTTTGAGCTTTGCCCCAACCGCCGGGCTTTCCGCCCTGCTTCAGCAAAGCGCCACGGAGGCGGTCACCAAGGCTTTGGATGATCCGGCTTTTCGGGCAGCACTTCAGGGTTAGGGGCGGATTGCGCCCTCTTCCGCCCCCGGCAGAGGTCACCGGATCCGATGGTTGATCGGGGGACTGAAAACGGCGAGGAAAACGGCGATGCGCGCCCGCGTCCGCCCATCGGCGCGCTGATCGCCCTTCTGGTCCTGATCGTGTTGGTTTTGGGCGGGCTTTGGCTGACACAGAAATTGAGCGCTCAGGCCCGTCTGGAGAACTGCCTCGCCTCCGGCCGCACCAACTGCCTCTCCATCACATCGCCCGAAGCGCGGTGAGAGAGGCCGAGGAGGTAAGCCGACCGGCGCGGCGGCTCCCCCCCTCGCTCAGGCCCTAAGCGGGCGGCAAATGTCGGCGAATCTGCTCGGCGATGGCGGCGATCTTGGCCGGGTCTGCGGGCGCCGTGCGTGACCAATTGAGCGCGAGCCCATCATCCGGCCGGCGCGGCAGAACATGAACGTGCACGTGCGATACGCTTTGGCCCGCTGCCGCCCCATTGGCTTGCAGCAAGTTCAGCCCCGGCGGCCGAAGCGCGGCCTGCACCGCCAGAGAAACGCGAACCACCAGGCGTGCGACGGCCGCAAACACCTCGGGCGGCGTTTCGAACAGCGTGGGATAATGCATCTTCGGAATGACGAGACAGTGCCCCTCATTCGCCGGATGAATGTCCATAAACGCCATCACCGTCTCATCTTCGATGATCGGCGTGCACGGTGCCTCGCCCGCAACGATGGCGCAGAAGATGCAGTTTGGGGCCATTTGCATATCCCTTCTTCCGGGGCCTGATGCCTTTTCACGTACGTGCGGCGTTTTCATCCGGCAAGGGTTTTTTACGCGGACAGCAAAGCGGCTTCTCGTGCGCTTTGCCATTGACGTGGACAAGCGGATTGCGGGGGCGGCCGAGGTGGGCCCGCACAAGACCTCGATGTTGCA
>JAIMBF010000130.1 GCA_023511585.1 Terriglobia bacterium | reverse complement strand
CCGCTGATATTTCCCGAAGTCGCAACCAGGGCGCTGCCGAAATCCCGCAGCAGAAGGTGATGAAGCGGGCTGTAGGGGAGAAAAACGCCGAGCTCGGCAAGCCCCGGCGCGAGCCCCTTTGCCAGCCTGCAATCGGCCCGCCTTTCTGCAAGTACAATCGGCCGCGCAGGATCCGTCAGCGCCTCCGCCTCGGCCGCGCTCAGGAGAACGGCTTCCGCCACGGCGCGGAGCCCATCTTCGCCTTGCATCGGCAACATCACCGCCAGCGGCTTCTCCGGCCGCCGCTTGCGCAGTCGCAGCCGTGCCACGGCTGCTTCGTCGGCAGCACTGCACAGAAGATGGTAGCCTCCGATGCCTTTGACAGCAAGGATGCCGCCCTTGCGGAGCAAAGCCGTAGCGCCGATCAGCGCATCCTCTCCTTCGCCGCAGGGCTGGCCTTCGGCATGAAACGCGAGCGAGGGTCCGCATTCGGGACAGGCAATAGGCTCGGCGTGAAAGCGCCGGTCGTGCGGCTCTTCGTATTCGCGCCGGCAGGCAGAGCAGAGTGGGAAGCCGCACATGCTGGTGCGCTGCCGATCATAGGGGAGCGCTTCAATAATCGTGTAACGCGGGCCGCATTGCGTGCAATTGATGAAGGCATAGCGATAGCGGCGGTCGGTCGGCGTCTCCAGCTCCTTGATGCAGTCCTCGCAGGTGAAGAGATCCGGCGGCAAGTGGATTTGCGCCGCTGCGTCCGCAACGCTCGGCAGGATCCGAAAACCCTTCACCCCTTTCCACGCCGCCGGCGCTGATGTGCTGATCCGCGGCCGGGCCAGCGGCGGCGCATCGGTGGAAAGCGCGGTTTCGAAGCGCGCCACATCCGTGCTGCGCCCCTCGATATGGATCAAAACTTCCCCCGAGCCGTTGCGTGCCCAACCGGCGAGATTCAACGAAGCAGCCAAGCGATACAAAAAGGGCCGATAGCCCACGCCTTGCACCCGGCCGGCAACAATGATCCGCCGTGCTTGGCGCACGGAGCCCATTGTTATTTCCCTCCCGCCACGGCCCGCGCTTGGGACGACGTGCCGGCGTCTGCCGGTGAAGAGGCTTCCCGAACGCCGGAAGCCCACCAAATTCGGCAGGCGCCTTCATCGGAAACCATACAGGGCCCGATCGGCCTTCGCGGCGTGCAGGCGCGGCCGTACAATGCGCATTGATTGGGATAAATCTTGCCCAACACCACGCGCGCACAATCACAACCCGGCGGCATTTCGCCGGCATGTTTGCGCGCTTCTGCCGATGCCCCGGCGAAACGTTCTCGCGCATCAAGCGAAGCAAACTTCGGCTTCAGCGCGAAACCGGAGCGCGGAATACGACCGATGCCGCGCCAGGGCGCATCCACCACATCCAGCGTCTCCGCCAAAAGCCGACGCGCGGTGGGATTGCCGCCGGGTTTGGCGACAGGGGTATAGCAATTATCCAGAAACGCACGCCGCTCCAAAAACTGCCGAAGCACCGAGTAAAGCGCAGCAAGCAGGCTGGGCGGATCGAAGCCGGCGACCGCGGCCGGAATGCCGTATCGAGACGGGACGAATTCCCACTCCTCCGGCCCCATGATGGTCGAGACATGACCCGGCGCAATCAGCGCATCAAAGCCCGGCGCTTCGCTTTTCAGCAGCATGGCCACCACCGGCCAGGTCAGTCGGCCGGAGAGCAGGATGGAAAGATTGCGGGGCACGCCCTCCGCAATAAGGCCCGCGACCGGCGCGGTGGTTGTTTCAAACCCTGCCGCAAAAAACACCACCTCGCGATCCGGCTGCTCCCGCGCGATAGCGGCCGCCTCTTGCGGAGAGGCAATGGGCCGCACCGTGGCACCGGCGGCACGCGCCTCTTCCAATGAGCGCGGCGCGCTGCGCGGCAGATTGGCCGGAACGCGCAGCATATCGCCGAAGGCGACGAGAACGACCTTTTCCTTCATCGCCAGACGGATCGCGGTGGCGATGTCTTCCTCCGGACAAACGCAGACCGGGCAGCCGGGGCCCGGGATGAGCGCGATCGTTTGCGGCAAGGCGCGCCTGAGCCCCGCCATGGAGATGGCGCGCTCATGCCCGCCGCAGACATTCATTACGGAAACCTTGCCGCGGAGGGGCAAGGCATGAATGCGCGCGAGCCATTCCTTTGCCGTGGGCATAAGGCTTACTTCGCAGGAAGTGCCGCCGTTGTATCGGCCGCGCGGGGCGCGCCGTTCCGCTGCGCATCCCAGCGCGCGCGGAGCCATTGGAGCCAAGGGGCCAAGCTCTCCGGGCGGCGCGCCGAGACTGGGAATATTTTCGCAGGGTTGGCCAGCGCGCGGATATGCTGCTCGGCACGTATGGGGCTGAAATCATCGATGAATTCCAGAAGATCGCTCTTGGAAAGCAGAATGAGATCGGCCGCGCGGAACAGCACCGGATATTTCGCCGGCTTGTCGTCGCCTTCGGTGACCGAGAGCAACGCGACGTTGGCATGCTGGCCGAGATCGAAACTCGCGGGGCAGACGAGGTTTCCGACATTTTCGATGAAAAGCAGATCGAGGCTTGCCAGGTCGAGCTGGTGCAGCGCCTCGTGCACCATTTCAGCATCGAGGTGGCAGGCCTGGCCCGTGGTGATTTGCACTGCAGGAACACCCTTGGCACGGATGCGCCGCGCGTCGTTTTCGGTAGCAAGATCGCCTTCGATGACGCCGATGCGGAAAACATCACCCAGCGCATCAATTGTAGCTTCCAGCAGGCTTGTCTTGCCCGAACCGGGTGAGGACATGAGGTTTAAGGCTAGCACCCCATGTTCGGTGAAATGCTCGCGGTTATGCGCCGCTTGGTCATTGTTGTGCCGCAATATATCAGAAAACACCGCAACCGAAAGCCGGCCACTCTCGCCATGCACGTGGCTTTTGTGAGAAACGCCGGCACACCCGCAGCTTTCGCACATGGGATTCTCCTCACCCGTTACCTAATTGTGCCGATGTCGTTTCGGCAGCCGCTTTCTGTTCGACGGGATGATCCTCCGCCGCAGTATCCAAGAAAAGCTCGACACTTTTTAAAAGCAGCGCATCACCTTCAAGAATTTCTACTTGCCATGCGCCGCAGGTTCGGCACAGCAGATTTGTCGGAGTGACTTCGCTTTTTGCACCGCAAACAGTGCATCGTACAGAAAGCGGCTGCTGCTCGATCTCGAGGGTTGCTTCCTCGGCGACGGTGCCGACCCGCGCGACAAGAAAAGCCCGTTTCAGCAGCGGCGCTTCCACGCCCGATAACGGGCCGAGCATAACAAGGATGCGGCTGGCTCCAACGGCGTCGTGGGCCGCGGCAATGCGCGTCACCTCGGCGATGAGCTCCTGACACAGCGCGAGCTCATGCATTGTGTTCCGTTCCTTCCTCGGCAGCAAGCATCTCGTCGATCAACTCCCAGGCGGAACGCGCTTCTTCGCCTGTCATTTTCTGAATGGCGTAGCCGACATGTACCATCACATGATCGCCGGGTTGCACATCTTCGTGCTGCAGCAAAAAGAGGCTGACGGTGCGTTCGATGCCCTTAGCTTCGCAGCGGGCCAGAAGCCCGTCCCGCTCGATGACTTGCATGGGAACGCCAAGACACATCTCATCCATCCCCCTTGCGGTGCACCGGTGGAGCTACGGCGCAAGCATACCGCGCCGATGATCGTGGCACATGATCCTATTATCCACCAATCTTTTACATGGTATTGATTTGCATCAAAACCAATGAGCGCTGCAAGCTTTAAGATAAGTGTTGCGTTTAGGGCAGGCGGCCGATGGAACGTCGGATTCTGGTGCTGGGGATCGGCAACACCTTGTTAAGCGACGACGGAATCGGTGTTCATGTCATCGAAGCCTTGCGTCGGCGCGAGCGAGAGGGCACCGCGTTGCCTCTGGTGTTACGGGACGGCGGAACGCTCGGTCTGTCATTACTTCCTGAGATCGAACGCTGCACCGCACTGGTTCTGATCGATGCCGTCGAGCTCGGCGCAGCTCCGGGCGAAGTGCGGAGCTTTGAGGGTACGGCAATGGATGCGCTTCTTGCCGGCCGCAAGCGCTCGCCGCACGCGGTAGGTATTGCCGATCTTATGGAAGCAGCGCGGTTGACCGGCTGCCAGCCGGCACACCGTGCGCTTATCGCGGTGCAGCCCGGATCACTCGACTGGGGAACAGAGCCGACGGAAGCCGTCGCCGTCTCCGTGCCGCGGGCCTGTTCTGCCGTCCTTTCCATCGTCGCGCGGTGGTGCCATGACGCCTGAGGCTCGGAGCCCGGCGGGAAGCCTTCGCACCGGCGTTGTGCAGGCGGTGCTGAGCGAGATTGCCCTATTGCTCGAAAATCTGGCCGCGACGGGCCAAGCCGGCGCGATCGACCTCCGCAGTCTGCCGCTGACCGAAGCGGATCGCGCGGAACTTGAAGACCATCTGGGCTGCGGAGAGGTTGAAGCGCGGCTTGCAGTCGCGGGAGCAAGCGAGGTTTGGGAGACCGCCTACGCAGGCGTGTGGTGGATCCGCCATCGGGGAGCCGAAGGCGAAATTGCTTCGGAGACGATCGCTGTGACCCGCGTGCCGGAGATTTTGATGGCACATCCTGCAGACATAACGGCGGCTGCGGTGCGCTTGCAGGAGATCTTAACGCCCCGAAGAGAAAGCGCCATCGGCGAGGAGACAGGCAATGGCTGAAGGGCAAACGCTCGGCGAGTTGCTGACGCGCCATGGAATTTCGCGGCGCGCTCTGCTGAAATACGCAACCTATGTGGCTTCGCTGATGGCGCTGCCTCCGGCGGCCTCGACGGCAATGGCCGAGGCGCTGGCAAAAGCGCGGCGACAATCGGTGATTTGGCTTTCGTTCCAAGAGTGCACCGGATGCACGGAATCGCTTACGCGTTCGTTCAACCCCACACTCGAGAATCTTATCTTCAATCTCATCTCGCTGGATTATCACCACACGTTGCAAGCGGCATCCGGTACCGCGGCGGAAGCGGCGCGTCTTACCGCAATGAAGGAAAATGCAGGCAAATATCTGCTCGTTGTCGATGGCTCCGTCTCACTGGCCGAGGACGGTGCCTATTCCACCATTGCCGGCGTCACCAACCTTCAGATGTTGAAGGAAACCGCGGAGGGAGCGCTTGCGGTGATTTCCGTGGGAACCTGCGCTGCTTTCGGCGGCATTCCGCATGCCAAACCAAACCCGACCGGAGC
>JAIMBF010000025.1 GCA_023511585.1 Terriglobia bacterium | reverse complement strand
CTGGCGTCCCGTACGGGATTCGAACCCGTGTTGCCAGCTTGAAAGACTGGAGTCCTGGGCCTCTAGACGAACGGGACCGGTCGATGCCGCGGCTTGCTAGCGAAGCCCCGCCCTCGGGTCAAGCAGTAGACGGCACAATGCTGCGAAAAGAGCAAGTCGCCCCGGAGCGGCCCTGACCGGCGCCAGGGGCCCCGTTCGTCTTGCGCGCCTTACCGCGGCCGGAGCATCAGCGCCTGCAGCGCTTGCGCTTCGGCCCGCGCCGCATTCCGGCGAATGTCCTCCTCGCATCGGGCGATCAGCGTCTCGGTTGCCTCCAACGCGCGTTTCGCTTCCCGCAGCGCCTCGTGCGCGGAGGCCACGGCTTTTGCCGCTTCCGCCGCCGCCCGCTCCGCCGCGCGAACACACGCGCGCCCCTGCGGCAGCCAGGATTGCCAGGCTTGCGGCATCCCCGCGGCCGATATCTGCACGGCCAGCGCCTGCTCCGCCGCAAACCAGGCCCGCGCCGATTCGGCAGCGTTCTGGGCTGCCGCCTCTCTCTCCAGAGAGGCGCCGAGGGCTTGCCGCGCCTCCTCCAGACGAAAGTGTTGCAGCTTAGCCAAGCTGCGCAAAGGGGCCAGTCTGCGCGATGCGTTCATGGTTGGATTCAAACCCGTTTGGAAACCAATTTGGCTTTCTCCGTGCCGTGGTCTGCAAAACCGCCAACCATGCCTGTTTCTTTCGCATTTCTACGCATGTTTCTTCCGCATCTGCACGCATGTCGTGCAAACCTCGAACATTTGACCACGGGTTGCTGAATTTTCCACTAATCACATGCGCAAAGGGCTTCCCAAATTCCCAAACACCGATCAAACTGCCGCAAAACCCCTTGGAAGGAGGAATACACGATGCCGCTTTCGCGCCGCCAGACTCTGCGCACGCTCGGCCTTGGCGCTGCCACGCTCGCCGCGCCCGCCGTGATGCGCCATGCCGCTTTGGGAGCCGATCCCATTACCGTGGTCGGCATTCATGATGCTTCCGGCGGATTGGATATTTACGGCCTGCCGATGATTGCCTGCCTTTCCTTCGCCGTTGACGAAGTGAATGCCGCAGGCGGTCTGCTCGGGCGCGAAATCAAGCTGATCAATTACGATCCGCAATCGAATATTCAGCTCTATACGCAGTTTGCCACACAAGCGGCGACTTCGGACCATGCAGCCGTCGTGCACGGCGGCATCACCTCGGCGTCGCGCGAGGCGATTCGCCCGATTTTGCGGCGCTATCGCACGCTATACTTCTACAACACCCAATACGAAGGGGGCGTGTGCGATCGCAATTGCTTCTGCACCGGGTCAACCCCCGCGCAGAACGTGCAGAAGCTCGTTCCCTACGTGATGAAAAAATGGGGAAAGAAAATCTACATCCTCGCGGCCGATTACAATTACGGCCAAATCACCAGCAAATGGGTTACCAAATATTGTCGTGAGAACGGGGGCGAAGTCGTCGCCGCCGACTTTTTCCCTCTCAACGTTACGGATTTCGGCGCCACCATTCAGAAAATCCAGCAAGCCAAGCCGGATATGGTGATGTCGGTGCTGGTGGGCGGCGCGCATGTTTCGTTCTATCGCCAATGGGCGGCGGCTGGGATGAAGAAGAAAATTCCGATGGCGTCCACCACTTTGGGCGGCGGCAACGAAACGCTTCTGCTGACCCCGGAAGAAGCCGACGGCATTGTGGTAGCCTACAGTTATTTCCAGGAAGTGGATAATCCGGCGAACAAAGAATTTTTGCAGAAATTCCATGCCAAGCTCGGCGATAAGGCGCCTTATCTCGGCGGTGAGCTTGCCATGCGCACTTATGTCGGTTTCCATCTTTGGGCCGAAGGCGTGCGACGGGCAAAAAGCACGGACCGCATGAAGGTGATCGAAGCGCTGGAAAGCGGCATCGCTTTCGACGGTCCGCCCGGGCGCACCGTGATCGACGGCAAAACCAACCATGTTTCGCTCGATGTCTATCTTGCGGAAGTTGTCAATCGCGGCTTTAAGGTTTTGGAACATTTCCCCAACCAGCCGCCGGCGGATACCGCATCGGTTTGTGATCTGAAGGCGCACCCCAATACCGATAGGCAATTCGTGATCGATGTGAAAATCTAAGAGGGGGTTGGTTTGGATCTTCTGGTGGCGGTGGCGCTGCAGGTGATGACCGGCATCGCCACCTTGTTTCTGATCAGCCTCGGCCTTGCCGTGATCTTCGGCATGATGGGGGTGATCAATCTCGCGCATGGCGAGTTCCTGATGCTCGGCGGTTATGCCGCGATTCTTTCGGTGCGCCATGGCATCAATCTCTGGGTTGCCATGTTTCTCATCGCCCCGCTTGCGGTGGGGCTCTTCGGGCTGATTGTCGAGCGGCTGATGATCCGTCGCCTTTACGGGCAGATGGTGGAAACCATGCTCGCCACCTGGGGGCTTTCGCTGGCGCTGATCGGTATTGTGACCATGGTCTTCGGCAATACCGTGGGCGGCTTTTCCGCACCGTTGGGCAGCGTGCAAGTGGGGAAGTTTCAGTTCTCGGCCTATTCGCTGTTTTTGATCGGCGCGGCGGGCCTCTTGGCGGTTTTGGTCTGGATCGTCCTGCGCCGAACGCCTTACGGCTTGCTCGCGCGTGGCACGATGCAGAATGCGGAAATGGCGGCAGCGCTCGGGGTGGCAACCGAGCGCGTCTACGCCGTGACCTTCGCTTTGGGTGCCGCGCTCACCGGCCTTGCGGGGGGTTTACTGGCGCCGCTTTCGGGCGTGGTGCCCACCATGGGCACCGCGTATATCGCCAAGGCGTTTATCACCGTGATCACCGGCGGCGCGGCCATGCTGGTCGGCACTCTTTCCGCTTCCGTATTGCTCGGGGCGGCCGGCGTGCTCGGCACGTTTCTCACCACCCCGGTTTTGGGTGAGGCGGCATTACTGGCGCTGGCTATTGTCTTGGTGCGGCTGCTGCCGCGTGGCATTACCGGGCGGTTTTTCCAGAGGGCGCTGTGAGCCGGAAGCTTTTTCTCGAAATCGCGATCGCGCTTTTCCTGGCGCTTGCCGCAGCGCTCGTTCTGCCGCGCGTGCTGGCGCTTTTTGCGTTGATCAATGCCACGGTCTTCATCGCCATGGCGGTTTTGGCGTTGAGCCTTGGGCTGATTTGGGGGGTCGGCGGCATTTTAAGCTTCGGGCAGACCGCCTTTTTCGGCCTCGGCGGCTATGCTTATGCGGTTGCCGCCATCAATTTCAACGATTCCCTCTACGCCGTGCCGATCGCGCTTCTGGTTCCCACTTTGGCCGCCGCCGCTTTGGGTTATTTTATGTTTTACGGTCGCATCAGCGATGTTTATGTCGGCGCCATCACACTCACCGTTTCGCTGATTTTGTTCAATTTCGCCAACTCCACCGCGGGGGAGGAGTGGCGTATCGGCGAGGCGCCCTTAGGTGGTTTCAACGGTATTCCCTCCACGCCGCAGTTGAATGTTCCGGGTAACCCGGATGCGACACTTTCCCCGCAAGCCATTTTCATCGTTGCCGTCTTCGCGCTGGCGCTTTGCTACATTCTGGCCAAGCTTCTGCTTGCCGGCCGGTTCGGGCGCGTGGTGGTGGCAATCCGCGAGAATGAAACGCGTGCGGAACTTTTAGGTTATGACGCAAGGCGCTACAAGCTCGGCATTTTCAGCTTGGGCGGCGCGATTGCAGGGCTTGCGGGAATTCTTTTTGCGAACTCGGTTTTCGTCAGCCCCACGATGTTTTCGCTGTTCTATTCCGGGCAGCTGATCATCTGGGTGATGGTGGGCGGACGCGGCACGCTCCTGGGCCCGATTTTGGGGGCGTTTCTCGTGCAAGCGGTAACCACATGGGCGGGCACGGAGCCGCGCTTAAACCCGAATGCGATCCTGGGAATTTTGCTCATGCTGGCCGTGATGGGCATGCCGAGGGGCCTGCTGCCCACGCTCCGCCTGGCGTGGGGACGGCGGCGGGGAGTGCAGTTGGCATGAGCGTGCTGCTTTCCGCACGCGGCGTGGCCATGCATTTCGGCGGCGTGGCCGCGGTCGACGGGGTGGATTTTTCGGTGGCCGAGGGTGAGCTCCGCGGCTTGATCGGCCCGAACGGCGCCGGCAAGAGCACGTTTTTCAAATGTCTGACCGGCCAATTGCGCCCTACGGCCGGCTCTATCTTATTCCGAGACCGCAACATTACCGGGATGCAGCGCTTCGCGATCGCGCGCATGGGAATCGGCATCAAAACGCAAGTGCCCTCTTTGTTTGATGGGTTAACGGTCCGCGAAAGCGTGATGATTGCGCTGCGCCGCTTCCTGGCCGAACGCGAGGCCCGACGGCGCGCGCAAGCCATCCTGGAGCGCTTCGGCCTTGACGGTTTGGCGGAGACCGAAGTGGGCCGGCTTGCGCACGGCCAACGCCAATGGGTGGAGCTTGCCATGGTGATCGCCCCGGAGCCCGCGCTGATTTTGCTGGACGAACCCACCGCCGGCATGAGCGCCGAGGAAACCCGCCGAACCGCCGCGCTTATTCGCGAACTGAACGCGCGGCATACGTTGATCGTGGTGGAGCACGATATGGCGTTTATCCGCGCCATTGCCCATACCGTTACGGTCTTGCACCAAGGACGCGTGCTTGTGGAAGACGAAGTGGCAAAGGTGCTTGCGGATCCGCGCGTGCAAAACGTTTATCTCGGGCGGCAGGTGCAACCGGCATGATGGAAATCCGCGATCTTGAGGCCGGCTACGGGCGTATCCGTGTGCTGAACGGGGTTTCGCTGCGCATTGCCGAAGGCGAGTGCTTGGGCATTCTCGGGCATAACGGCATGGGCAAAACCACGCTGCTTCGCGCCATTATGGGGCTGCTGCCCGCCACGGCCGGCTCCATCCGCTTTGCCGGCGCGGAGATCACGCATTGGCCTGCACATCTTCGTGCCCGGCGCGGAATCGGCTATGTGCCGCAGGGGCGGCAGATTTTCCCGCAACTCAGCGTGATCGAAAATATCCGCTTCGGGGTATTGGCCAAGGGCGGTGCCGAGCTTGATCGGATTCTTGCCGAAATTGCCGAGGAATTTCCCGAACTCGCTCGTCTTGCCACGCGCATCGGCAGCACTCTTTCGGGCGGCGAGCAGCAGCTTCTTGCCATTGCGCGCGCGCTTGCGGGCAGGCCCAAGCTGTTGCTTCTGGACGAACCGACCGAAGGCATTCAGCCTTCCATCGTGCAGGCCATCATGGCGCGGCTTTCCGAATTGCGGCGGGCGCGCGGGCTTGCCGTCTTGCTGGTGGAACAAAACCTTGATTTCATTCATGGGCTTGCCGATCGGGCCGCACTGATCCATCGCGGCCGCATTGTCCGGGAGCTTTCTCGCGAGGAACTGAACGATCCCTCGCTGATGGAAGAATTCATCGGCGCCGGCGGGTAACGAAAACGGAAAAGATGAGAGAATTTTCCGGGCGCTGGGTCAGCGTACGACATTCTGCCTTGCCCATGATCGCATGTAAGGAACAAGCAAGATAAGCACTGCCGCCGGCCAGATAATTTCAAAGAGATTGATGATGCCGTAATTGTTCGGCGCGTAATTTTTGTTGACGAACGCGTCATAAAGATGACCGTAATTGCAACCGAGAAAAAAGATGGACGTCGCGATTCCGGTTGCGAGCCAAAACGGGCCGCGCCAGCGGATGCACATTAGCCCGAGCACGCCATAGGAAAGATCGGCAACTGCGACCTCGAACTGAAACGGGCTTCCCGGCTGCCAGCCGATGCTTCGGGCGATGGCATCGGCGGTAAAGGTATGGACGATAAAGGCAAGTATTCCTGCCACGCCGCTGCCGATGATGAGCAGATAAAGCAACAGAACTTCAAACACGCGCTCACGCGTGCGGGGTTTCGACCCGGCATAGAGATGAACAAGCGTGCCGGCGGCAATCGCGAAGGTATACAGCAAGTAAATCATTGTGCTTGTTTCCTCCCTAATATGATAAGACTGTGGGTGGCATCCCCTTCCCACAGAAAAAGGCGATTCTCAGCGGATTTCAACCGCTTCCTTCTTCTTTGCTTTGGTTCGCAACAAAACGCTCCAGCCAATGGATGTTATAGTCGCCGGACTGAAATTCCGGGGCCTCAACAATACGCCGATGCAACGGCAAGGTGGTTTTGATCCCGGCAATGACGAATTCTTCCAAAGCACGCCGGAGCCGCGCAATCGCCTGCGCACGGCTCGGCGCATGAACAATCAGCTTGGCGACCAAACTGTCGTAATGGGGGGGCACGCGATAGCCGGCATAAAGCGCCGAATCGACGCGCACGCCGAGCCCGCCGGGGGGATGAAACGCCGTGACATGGCCGGGCGATGGGGCAAAGGTTTGTGGGTCTTCGGCCGTCACTCGGCATTCGATGGCATGGCCGTAAAAGCCGATATCGCTTTGGCTGTAGCCGAGCTCCTCACCCGCGGCGATGCGAATTTGCTCGCGCACCAAATCGATACCGCAAATCATTTCGGTCACAGGATGCTCGACCTGCAGGCGGGTGTTCATTTCAATAAACGCGAATTCTCCGTCCTGGTATAAAAATTCCAGCGTGCCGGCATTGCGATAACCAAGCTGCGCCATGGCGGCGCAGACCCGTTCGCCTAATGCATTCCGCACCTCGGGCGTGATCGCCGGCGAGCCCGCTTCTTCGAGAAGCTTTTGATGGCGCCGCTGCAAGCTGCAGTCGCGCTCGCCGAAATGCACGACATGCCCATGCGAATCCCCGAAAATCTGAATTTCGATGTGGCGCGGCTTATCGAGATATTTTTCCAGATAGACGGCATCGTTGCCGAACGCCGCCCGCGCCTCGGCGCGCGCCAGCCGAAAGGCTTGTTCCAGAGTCTCCGGGCCTTCCGCCACCTTCATCCCGCGCCCGCCGCCGCCGGCAGCGGCTTTCACCAACACCGGATAGCCGATGCGATCGGCCACCCGACGCGCCGCCTCGAGGCTGGAAACCGCCCCATCCGAGCCGGGCACCAGCGGAATGCCGAGAGTGGCCAGCGTGGTCTTCGCTTCGATCTTATCGCCCATCATGCGAATATGGGCGGGGGAAGGGCCGATGAAGGTCAGGCCGTGCGCCTCGACCATTTCGGCAAAATCGGCGTTTTCCGAGAGAAACCCGTAGCCCGGATGAATGGCATCGGCAGCCGTAATCGTCGCGGCGGAGAGAATTGCCGCCATATTGAGGTAACTTTCCCGCGCCGGTGGCGGGCCGATGCACACGCTTTCATCGGCAAGGCGCACATGCATGGCATCGGCATCCGCCGTGGAGTGCACGGCAACGGTTTGGATCCCGAGCTCGCGACAGGCGCGCTGGATGCGCAGGGCGATCTCCCCACGATTGGCAATCAAGACTTTCTGGAACACGGAGAACCTATTCCAAAATCAACAGCGGTTGTCCGTACTCCACCGGCGCGCCGGAAGCGACCAAAATCCGCACCACCTTGCCAGCGCGCGGCGCTTTGATCTGATTGAAGGTCTTCATGGCCTCGATCAACAACAAGGTCTGCCCTGCGCTGACCTCTTGACCCACGGTCACAAAGGGAGGCGCTCCCGGCTCAGGAGAAAGATAGACGACTCCGACCATCGGGCTGGTTACGGCGCCCGGATGGTTTTCCAAGGCCTTCTCGGAAACGGGCGAAACGGCGGGAGCACTTGTTGCGGCAGCGGCCGGCGCGGCCTCTGCGGGCGGCGGCGCGGCTAAAGCGGCAAACGCCTGGGTGGGAGCGGGCGCGCGCACCACGCGGATGCGGCTGTCCTTTTGCGCGACCTCGATTTCCGTCAATCCCGTCTCTGTCAGAATGGCGGCAAGCGCGCGAATGGCCTCGGCATCGAACGGAAGGCCGGTCATTTCCCCTGCTCCTGAAGGATTTCCGCAAGCGCCCGCAGAGCCAGCACATAGCCGCGCGCGCCAAGCCCGCAGATCACTCCGAGCGCCGCCTTGGAGACATAGGAGTGTTGGCGGAATTCCTCGCGTTTATGAATGTTGGTGAGATGCACCTCAATCACCGGCAATTGCACGGCGAGCAGCGCATCCATGAGCGCAATCGAGGTCGTGGTATAGCCGGCCGGGTTGATGACAATGCCCTGCGCCCGCCCGCGGCACTCCTGCACCCAGGAGACAAGCTCGCCCTCGCCGTTGGTCTGCCGAAAATCGATGGCAAGACCCAACGCTTCCGCGGCCTCGGCGCAGAGTGATTCGACATCGTCAAGGGTTTGCTCGCCATAGAGCTCGGGCTCGCGAAGGCCGAGCAAGTTGAGGTTCGGGCCGTTGAGAACGGCAATGAGCGGAGGTGTCATGGGTCTGCGCCACTAGCATGGCCGGAAGCAACGGTCCACGTGCTTCGGCGGGTTGGAGCGGGTGAGGGGAATCGAACCCCCGTAACCAGCTTGGAAGGCTGGGGCTCTACCACTGAGCTACACCCGCACCCTGGTGGAGGGGGTTGGATTCGAACCAACGTAGGCGTGCGCCAACAGATTTACAGTCTGCCCCCTTTAGCCACTCGGGCACCCCTCCAACGGGGCTCATGCCGTTCGTCTATGGCCAAGCCGGCTTACTTGTCAACGAAGCGTGCTTGCTGCGCGTTAAAAGAAAAGCCCAGGAAGCCTGCTTGGTAGACGGGCGTGCCGCCGCTGTCGCTTACCAAGACCGGGGTTGGCGGATTCTCCGGCGTGGGGAGCGGTTGCACAGGCTGGTGCCGCCCGGAGCCGCGCTGCGCCACCCGAGGCTCCGGCTTGGCCGGTGCGGAAACCGGTGGCTGAGCTGCTTCCCCCCCCTCGCTGCCGCGCAGGGAGAGCAGCAAAAACGTGATCTGATTACGTCCGAGATCGATGGCAAGATCCAGCGGGGTTTGCCCGAGCACGTTGCGTGCCTCCAGCATGGCGCCGCGTGAAATGGCCTCTCGCGCCGCCGCCAGATCGCCGCGGTCGATGGCATCGAACAATGCGTCGTTCGGGGAAAGCTCGGAAGGCGGCTTTTCCGGGGGCGCCACTGCCTCTTCCACCGAGGCGGCGCCCGGCAGTGCCGGCGCGGGCGGAAGTTTGGCATCGCCGCCATCGCCGGAGGACCCTCCGTGCATCGGCCCGCCGCCCACCGGGCCGATATTGGGAAGCTGCGCAAAAGCCGGGGCCGCAAGAAACAAGAAGCCGGCCGCAGCCGCGAACCCAGCCGGCCGTGACAACCAACGGGCCATTCTTCGTCCACTCATGCCGCGTATCCCTCTTGGCTCTTTTCGCTCGGAAACTTCCGGCTAACTATTTAGCCACCACAAACCGAACGATAAATAGGCCAAATACCCGGCCCAGGCCAAGGAAGGGAGCAACAACAGCGCCGCGGTGTGACAATTTCGCCAAAACGCCATCACCGTGGCGAAGGAGAAAGCGCATAAGAGCAACGTTAAAAGGCCGCCTGCCGGAAGGTTGTGCAAGACGAAAAGCACCACCGGCCAGAGGGCGCCGAAGAGCAGCAGCCAACCCCAGATCCGCAAAGGGGCGGAGGCGCCGATCCGCTGCCAGACCAACCAGGCCGAAAGCCCCAAAGGGAAGGACAACGGGATGAAAGCCTGGCCGAGAAGAAGACCCGGGAGGGCTCCCGGCGGATGGCGTAGCCCGAGATACCAGCCCTGTCCGCCCGGCCCGGAGGCGGCACGGCCGACAATTCCCACCAAGAGCGCAAGCCCGACAAACCCGATCAGTGCCAGCGCCGATGAGCCTTTTCCCGGCGCCCCGGGCGAAGCGCCCCATTCCGGCGGCTCGGACTTCAGGAAGACACGACCCTCCTCAAAACAAGCAGCGCGCTTTTGCCGTCTCGGAAATCGCGCAAGTTCAGCGTCCCTCCCGGCGCCAGGCGAGCAAGACAAACCCGAGCATCAGCGGCAGCGCCACCCATCCGGGCAAAAGCGGCAGCACGGCGACACCGGTCACCACGTAACCGTCGGTGCGGGGAAGCCCGATCCAGTTCGCCCCGCTTCGCGTGCCGATCCGGTCCACCGTGCGGAGTTCCGGAGCACCGTTCGGATCAAGCCAATGCACCGAGCCGTCGGTGGCGCGCACCACCGGGGCAAGCTTTGAAGCCGTGGCACGAAGGTCTTGAAGCTCCAGCGGATTTGCCGTGCCGACGGCGGCAAATGCCGAGCGGGTGCCGTCGCTGACCTGCCAGACGCCGGGGATGGTGGCCGGAACAGAGGCCTCGCTTTCGCCCGGGCCTGTCGGGTTCAGGGTCTGCTGACGGCGCGCCCCGTTCGGATCCGTAATGGTCACCGCTGCCGGCGGCCGATCCTGAAGCGTTCTTTCCGTGATCACCAACCGCTCGCCCTGTATGCGCGCGGTGAGCGTATTTTCTTCCAATTCCGGTTCTTTCATCAGCCAATGGATCAGCCGGCGCAACAACTCGCCCTGCGGACCCCCGCCTTGGTGACCGCGCGACCAAAGCCAAATCTGATCCGAAAGCAAGAGCGCAATGCGCCCCTTGCCCACCCGGTCTAGAATCAGCAGCGGCTGGCCGTCCTCGGCTTGCATCACCACTTCGCCATGCACATCGGTAACCGCCTCATGCCGATACCATGGCCCCCAATGCGGCGCGCCGTCCTTCTGCCAACCGGGCAAGTTGGCAGTGACGGGATGACGCGCCCCCAGTGCGGTGACCAAGGGGCGGAACGGCCCGACCACCGTGCCGTCTTCCAAATCGGCCGGATTGGCCGGTAGAACTTCTCCGAGAGACGTCGCGGCAAGGCTCGCAATGCTGGCAAATTCCGGCCCCGCGCTCACCAACAACGCGCCTCCGCCGCGCACATAATCGGCGATGTTGTGTAGATAAGCGGCCGGCAGAATACCGCGATTTTGGAACCGATCGAGAATAATCAAATCGAATTGGCGGATTTTCAGCTGAAAGAGCTCGTTGACCGGAAATGCGATCAATGCAAGCTCGTTGAGGGGGGTGAGATCGTCCTTCTCCGGCGGGCGCAAGATCGTGAAATGCACCAAATCCACCGACGGGTCCGATTTCATCAACCGCCGCCAGGTGCGCTCGCCGGGATAGGGCTCTCCGGAAACCAGCAGCACGCGCAGCCGATCGCGCACGCCGTTGATGGTCACAATCGCGCGGTTGTTCAGGCTGGCGGCCTGCCCGGGAAGCGGTTCGACATGCAATTCCACAAAGCTCGGGCCCGCATGGGTGATGGGAATCTCCAACGCTTGCATCTGCCCCACGGGGACGCTTTCCGTCAGCGGCGGCTCGCCACCGCGGCGGATGGTGACGCGGGCGGTTGCCGAAGGATGCGCAACGCCGAGATCCTCCACCATGTAGCGCAAGCCGACCGAGTGGCCGACCACCCCGAAACTTGGCGCTTCCACAATGTGAATGCGCCGCTCGATTTCCTCCCCCTTGGCGGGGATGAGCACGTGCAGCGGGGCATTGCCCCAGGGTGCGCCGTGCGCGGTGAGCTTCGGCACGTCGTGCACCTCGCCGTCGGTAATCGCAATGACGGCGGAAAGCCGGGCGTGCGGCACATCCGCCAAAGCCCGGTTGATGGCGGCAAAAAGCTGGGTTCCGTGGCCCGGAGTGTCAGGCACTTCCACCGTGCGGAGATCAAGCCCGCCGAGGCGGCTTGCGGCTTGCTGAACGGCTTCACGCGCGCGCTCGGCAAGCTCCATGCGGTTGCCGATCCGCATGGAGGCGGTGCGATCGACGACCAAAAGCGCGATATCGGGCAAGCCTTGGCGCGTTTCCTCCACCAAAGAGGGGCCGGCCAGCCAAAAGAGCAGAACGGCGAAGGCCAAGAGCCTGAGCCATGCTCCCCGCGCGCGGCGCAAAAGCGCCAGCGCAACGCCGAGCACGGCCACCAATGCCAGGGCAATGAGAAGCCAGGCCGGGATCAGCGGCTGGAAACGAAGCGAAGCGATGGCGTGATGCAAAGGCATCCGTTCCCCCTACTGCCCGAGCCGCTCAAGAATTGCAGGGATGTGCACCTGATCGCCCTTGTAGTTCCCGGTCAAGGCATACATCACCAAATTCACGCCGAACCGATAGGCAAGCAGCCGCTGACGCGCGCCTCCCGGGATCACCGCATAGACATTCCGGCCCTCGCTATCCACGGCCCAGGCGGCCGCCCAATCGTTGGCACCGATAATCACCGGGCTCACACTGTCGTTGGCGCGATCCTGGTCGCGCTGCACCCAAACCGGCGAGCCGGTGTAACGGCCCGGAAACTCCCGCAGCAGATAAAAGGCGCGGGCGAGAACGTGATCCGTGGTCAACGGCACCAGCGGCGGAATGTTGAGAACTTTGCCGATGGACACCAGCACGGCATTGGCGCCGGGGTTGAAGTCTTCGCCGGACCCGCCGCCGCGCGTATCAATCAGAATAATGCCGCCGCGGGCCATATAGTCGTTCAGCGCCGCCAAGGCCCGGGCGCTGAGCGGCGGGGCTTCCGTGCTGATCGGCCAATAGAGCAACGGGTAAAAGCTGAGATCATCTTGGGCCGGCGCAACCGCCACCGGCTCGGCAAGTTCCGCCGCGGTGCGTTGGTTGACGTATTCGGAAAGGCCCTGAAGCCCCATGCGAGAGATCTGATCGATCTGCGGATCCCCCGTGATCACGTAGGCCAGGTGAATGCCGAGCGAGGGGTATTTGTCTGCCGCACCCTCCGCCGCGTGCGCCGAAAATGAACAGACCGCAAGCAAGGCCGCCAGCGTCGCCACGCGCCGCAGCCTGAGCAAGCCGCGCAAACCGAGCGAGACGAAGAAATCCAGCGCCAATACTATCACCGCCGCGGCAATGAGCTCGGGCGCCAAAGCCCGCTCGGGCAAGACCCGGCCCAAAGGCTCGATGCGCGCGCCGGGCACCGGGGCGGAGGCCGCCAACGCGGAAATGCTGCCCCCGAGGTTGAGCGCTTGGCGGTTATTCTCAGGCCCGTAGAGCCCCGGGGGATGTTGCGGAGAAACCGGCGTGCGGCCGAAGGCATTCGCGGCAAGCGCGGTTGCGGTGGGCGGCGGTGCACCCAATTGTCCAAATCCGTCCAAGGTTTGCGCGGGAGCCAACATGGTATTGCCTTGCGCTGCCGGGATCCCTGCAGAAAGTGCAACCAATCGGCGCAGCATGTCCACAAACAATCCGGAGAGAGGAAGGTTAGACCAATCCGCATTGGCGGTGACATGAAACAGCACGATCTTGCCTGCCCCGCGGGCGGCGAAGGTGACCAAGGGCGTGCCGTCGGTGAGACTTGCCCATACGTGTTGGGCGATATCGGGCGCGGGATCGGCGAGAACCTGCCGGTTCACCAAAACCTCCTCGGGCACGGAAAGCCCGGCAAAGGGCGAATTGGCGGGAAACGGAGCCATATGCGCGGGCTTGCTCCATGAGAGCGCCCCGCCCAGCGCGCGATCGCCTTGCAAGAGCGCAACCGGCAGAAAACTATCCGGATGCGCCGCCGAACGCGGCCCTGCAAAGCGGATCAAAACGCCGCCGGCTTGCAGCCACTTGTCCAGCCGCTCCGCCTCAGCGCCCGGATTGACCACTCGATCCGTCAGCACCAAGACCGAGAGCGGCTGCTCCAGCAGGCTTTCCAGCGTGCCTTCGCGCAACTCGGCATACGGAGCGAGCGCACGGTGGACATAGTAAAGCTCACCGAGCAGTGGGGCTTCGGCTCCGGCCAGATCGCCGGCAAGCAAGCCCACCGGGCGACGGCGCCAGCGCTCGTCCAAAAGCCAATGCCCGCCGGCCGAAGCGGCGGATTTCAGCACCAGTTCGCTCAAGGTGTTGCGAAGTTCCGGAGGCAGGGGCAGAACCGCGCGCGCCTCGCCGCCGCCTTGGGAAAAGACGGCGGAAACCTCGGCCAGGCTTCGGCCGTCGGCGGTCTCGGCAAGCACTTGCGCCGGCAGCGTGTCCGTTCCCGGCACCTGGCCGACGCGAACGACCAACTGGCCCTTCTCATCCGCCGGCGGCAGAAGCACGCGCGCCTTCGGCGGATCCGGGCGGATTTCCACCACCGGCCCCAAACCCGCGAGCGCTTCGGCAAAGACGCGCACGTTCGGGGTATCCAGCCCGTCGGAAAAGTAAACTGCGGCGCTGACCTTGCCTTTCCAGGCGCGCAGCGCCTCCGCCGCGGCGCTGCGGTCGACCGGCCAAGGCTTCGGGGTGAGCCCTGCCAGGCGGGAGCGAAGCTCGGATGCAGGCACCAGCGGGCTTGCAAAAGAAGCACCGGGCTCCGCCGCGGGGGCCGTCAGAAACAGCGCGGCGTTGCGGCCGGATCGTGAAAGCTGCGCGAGCACGGAGTTTGCCGCCTCCGTCACGCGCGGCCATTCGCTTGCCGCCGCCCAGCCGTCATCGATCACCAACAGCACCGGGCCCGTTCCGGGAATGCCGTTGCCGGCGTTCAGCACCGGTTGCGCCAGCCCGAGAATGATCAAAGCCGCGGCGAGGATGCGAAGCGCCAAAAGCCACCAAGGCGTGCGCGCGGCAGTCTCTTCGTCGCTCGCCAACCCGGCTAGCAGGCGAATGGCGGGAAAGCTTTCGCGTCGCGGTGGCGGCGGGGTGACCCGCAGCAGCCACCACAGCACCGGCAGCGCGGCAAGCGCGAGAAGCACCCAAGGCGCGGCGAATGTGACGGGAAGAGAGAAGAGCGCGCTCACTGTCCGGCCAATGCCATATAAAGCCCAAGCAGTGCCGCTTGCGGCGGTTCACTCGTCCGATGCACGGAGACCGTCATCTGCGCTGCCGCGCAAAGCTCGGCCAGGCCGTCGATCTGGGCGCGAAGACGCCGCTGATAGGCTTCTCGCAAGTGTTCCGCGCGCGAGACCAGCATTTCGCCCTCCCGTTCCAACCCGACGAACTGCACGCGCCCTTCATAGGGGAGCAGCATCTCGGCCGGATCCAAGACCTGCAACACATGCCCGGTGACCGGAATTCCGGCCAGCCGCGTCAATACCGTTTTGATTTCTTCCAGCGGCGCCAGAAAATCGCCGATTAAGACCACGCGTGCGTGCCTGGGTAGGGGCGCGGAAAGCAGCACATTATCCTCCCCGGCCACGCCCTCGGCCAGCAATTCGGCGAGCCACTCAAGCGAGCCCGCGGCCGAGACCTGCCGCGGCCGGGCAACGCCGAGCAGCTGCACGCGTTCGCCGCCGCGGTGCAAAAGGGCGGCCAGTGCCAGCAGCAGAAGCTCGGCGCGGGTGCGTTTCTCCTCTTGTGCAAGCGGCGAGTGCCAACGCATCGAGGCCGAGGCATCCCGCCAGAGAAAGACCGTCTGCGCGGCAGCCCATTCGCGCTCGCGCACATAGGCGCGGTCGGATTTCGCGGATTGCCGCCAATCGATGCGGGAGGTGAGGTCTCCTTGCACGAACGGCCGGAATTGCCAGAACGCATCCCCGGAGCCGGGACGCCTGCGTCCGTGCACGCCCTGGAGCACGGTTGCGGCCACCCGTTGGGCCGCCACCAAAAGCGGGGGAAAGGTGGCGGCAAGCGCCTCGGCGCGGCGGGCAGCCTGAAACGACGTCATGCCAGGCGCTCGACCATCCGTGCAATGACGGCATCGATCGTGACCCCATCCGCACGCGCCTGAAACGTCAGCGCCATGCGGTGGCGCAGCACCGGCGGGGCGAGCGCGGCCACATCATCGATACTCGGGGCAAATCGGCCATCGAGCAGCGCCCGCGCCCGCGTTGCCAACATCAAGGCTTGGGCGGCGCGCGGCCCGGGGCCCCACGCGACATGCCTTTGCACCATGTCATCCGTCGTGGTTTCCGGCCGGCCGCCGCGCACCAAGGCAAGCACGGCCTCCAGCACTTTCTCGCCCACCGGCACATGGCGGATCAGGGCCTGCGCCGCCAAAAGCTTCTCTGCCGAAAGGATCCGCCGCGGCTCTACGCTCTCTGCCCCGGTGGTGGCCAAAAGCATGGTGCGCTCGGCGGCGAGATCGGGATAAGGAACGTCGATTTGCAGAAGGAAGCGGTCAAGCTGCGCTTCCGGCAGCGGATACGTGCCTTCCTGTTCGATCGGGTTTTGCGTCGCCAGCACATGAAAAGGCTGCGGCAAAGCATGATCGACCCCGCCGACCGCGACGCGGCGCTCTTGCATGGCCTGCAAAAGCGCCGATTGCGTGCGCGGACTTGCGCGGTTGATTTCGTCCGTCATCAGCAGTTCGCAGAAGACGGGGCCGGGAACAAAGCGAAAGCTGCGTCGCCCATCGGCGCTTTCCTCCAGCACTTCGCTTCCCAAAATATCCGCCGGCATAAGATCGGGGGTGAACTGCACCCGCTTAGTGGTAAGGCCGAGCACCGTGCCGAGCGTTTCCACAAGTTTGCTTTTGCCAAGCCCCGGCACGCCCACCAGCAGCGCATGCCCGCCGCTCAAAAGCGTGATTAGGGTCTGATCCACAACCGCTTGCTGGCCGAAAATGATGCGTTCGACTTCGCTTCGGACCGCCGCAATCTGCGCGCCGAGCGCCTCAATCGCCTCTAGCAATGCTTCATTATCGTTCTGCCGGGGAAGGGCGGCGCTGGCCGACATGCCGTTGCTCCATTCGGTTCGGGTCAATCATCGTCTTTCTCAAAGATAGGACTTATCGGGCCGCTCTGCACCAGAGATCCCTTGCTCCACACAACACATATGTGCCGCTCGTGGATATCTGCCGCGCCTCGCGCATCCGCGCCCTGTGCAAACCTGCATCACCGTCGGGTTGTTCGTAATCCTTCTCCGAGATTAAAAGAGAAAACCGCCGAGAAATTCAATTCGGCGCTTCAAACCTGCCCCGTTGCTTCCTACTTCTGCTTACCGGAGGTCTCGCACAAAAACATTCGCGAGAAGCTGGAGGAAAATAGAAAAAGATTTTACTGAGTAGGCAGAATGGGCGGCCATTGTTTCAAGCGGGCGCCGGCGCTGTGGTTTTGCGATGGAAGCCCCGTCTGCTTCAGCGAATGTTCCGAGAAACGAGCGATGGTTCCCTTTGTTTTGAGAGGCGGCAGTGTGTGTGCGACAAAAAAGAAGATAACGCCATGACGGAGATCTTCTCGCGCAAATTGATGCTTCCCGCTTTGCTTCCCGGCGCCGCCGATCCGGGAAACGCCGTAACCTCCGAACCTTCCACGCCGTGCCGCTCGCATGAGTATGGGGATTTGCCTTTCGCCATCCGTCGGGACGGCACGTGGATGTATTGCGGCTGCCCGATCAAACGCAAAGAATTGGTCTGCCTGCTCGTCAGCCTGCTCAAGCGCGACGAGGATGGGCATTTCTGGTTGGAAACGCCGGCCGGCCGCGGGCGGATTCTGGTGGAAGATGCCCCATTCGTGGCGGTGGAACTGATCTGGGGCGGGTGCGGGCGGAGCCAGCAACTGAGTTTTCGCACCAATGTCGATATGATCGTTACGGCAGGGCCGGAGCACCCCATCCGCTTGTCTCATGATTTGCTGACTTGCGAGCCCACGCCTTATATTCAGATCCGGCCCGGTGCGGGGCGTTGGCCCATCGAAGCGCGCATTGCGCGGCCGGTGTATTATGAGCTGCTCGCCTTGGCCGAGCCGCACGTGGTCGATGGCCGCAAGCTTTCCGGCGTATGGAGTTGCGGGCGGTTTTTCGCGCTGGGAGAAATCTCGAACGATTAAAGCCGAAGACTTGAGGACAGGAGCCATTCCGTTTGATCCCAGCGCGCTTGCCGAAGAGCTTCAGGCTTTGGCGCGCGATCCCCCCACCTCCGATGAGAACCTTGCCTGGCTTGAGGCCGATCCGGTGCCGGCCGCTGTGCTCGTGCCCATCGTGCAGGCGGGAGAACCGGCGGTTCTGCTGACCAAGCGGAATGCGCATCTCAATGCGCATGCCGGCCAGGTGAGTTTTCCGGGCGGGCGGATCGATGCCGGCGACCCCCACCCTGAAGCGGCGGCGCTGCGCGAAGCGGAGGAGGAGATTGGCCTGCCGCAGTCAGCGGTTTCTCTGCTCGGCCGGTTGCGCGAGCACATCACCGGCACCGGGTTTCGCATCACCCCCGTGGTGGGCATCATTCCCCCCGGGCTTCCGCTTCGCCCTTCGCCGGAAGAAGTGGAAGCGCTTTTTACGCTGCCGCTGGGGGTGCTGTTGGATCCGAGTTGCCCCAAGCGCGAGAAGGCATTTCTGCGCGGCCGCTGGCGCGAATACTGGGTCTGGCCGCATCCCGAGTATCACATCTGGGGTGCCACGGCAGCGATCTTGCTCCAGCTTGCCACGTTATTGCGCAAACAGGCCAACACGTGACCGATTCGCCTGCGCGCGTGATCCCGCCGCCTGCTTTTCTGCATGATCCGGCGCTGCGTGCCGTGCTGGCCGCCTTGCCGGAAGCGCGCATCGTGGGCGGCGCGGTGCGCGATGCGCTGGCCGGGATCGAACACGATGCGGCCGATATCGATCTGGCCACTCCGCGCTTGCCGGAGCAGGTGATGCAAGCGCTGGCGGCCGCCGGGTTGAAGGCCGTACCGACCGGGCTTTCGCACGGCACCGTGACCGCCGTGGCCGACGGGCGGGGCTTTGAGATCACCACCTTAAGGCGCGACGTGAAAACCGACGGGCGTCATGCCGTTGTCGCCTTCACCGATGATTGGCGCGAAGATGCGGCGCGGCGGGACTTCACGATCAATGCGATGTCGATGACCCCCGCCGGAGAGGTTTACGACTATTTCGGAGGGATCGCAGATCTGGCCGCAGGGCGCTTGCGCTTCGTGGGCGAAGCGCGCCGGCGCCTGGCCGAGGATTGGCTGCGTGCACTGCGGTTTTTCCGCTTTTTCGCCCGCTACGGGCAGATGCCGCCCGATGCCGAAACCGCCGCCGCCTTACGGGACGCGGCCCCGCATCTCGATACGCTCTCGGCCGAGCGCGTCTGGAGCGAACTCAAGCGGATTCTGGCAACACCCGACCCGCGCGCGGCTCTTCGGCTGATGGCCGAACTCGGCTTGCTTGAAGCCGTCTTGAAAGCACCCTTCGATCTGAAAATGCTGGAGCGGCTTGTGGAGATCGGCGCGCCGGCCGAGCCGCTGCTCCGGCTCGCCGGCCTGTTGCGGAGCGGCGGGACGGAGCTTGCCGAGCGGCTGCGCTTTTCAAATGCCGAGCAGGCGCGGTTAACGGCCCTTCTCACCGGTCCTCGGCCGCAGCCGGAGGCAACGGAGGCGGATTTGCGCCGCCTGCTTGCCGAGGAACCTGCAGAAATTTTGTCCGACCGAAGCTGGCTTGCGCAAGCCGAACAGGGCGGCGAGCCGGCGCTTTGGGAAGGCTTGCGCAAACGCCTTGCCGAAATGCCGAAGCCCGAGTTTCCGCTGCGGGGAAACGATGCACTGGCGCTCGGCTTCACGCCGGGACCCGAACTGGGCGAGGCGCTTCAAGCCGTGCGCAATTGGTGGCGCGCGGGCGGCTGCACGGCGGACTATGCCGCCTGCCTTGCGGAACTGGCGCGCCGCCGCCCGAGCTGATAAAGCAGCCCCGTTATGGACGCCGGTCTCGCTGCAGTGCAGCACAAGCAAGCCCTGGCCGCTTCAAGCCGCAGTTTGATGCTGCGTCTCTGGCGCGAGCATCTCCGCCGCTATCGCGCCCGCCTGGTCTGGCTTTTGGCGCTGACGGCCGTGATGTCGGGGGCGACGGCGCTTTACCCGGTAGTGATTCAGCGGGCCTTTGCGCTGTTCACCGCCAAAGATCCGCGCATTCTCTACCAAGTGCCGCTGATCGTGATCGCGGTGACCGGGCTGAAGGCGGCCGCGCAGTATTTTCAGAACTTTGAAGTGCACCGGCTCGTGCTGCTGGTGATTCGCGACCTGCAGCAGCGTCTGTTTGCCCATTTGACCCTGGCGGATCTGGCGCAGGTGGAACGGGAAGCGCCGGCCCAATTGGCCGCGCGCTTTACCACCGATGCCGTGGCTATGCGGGAATCGCTTGTCCGTTCCATGAACGGGCTAGCCGATGCGCTGACTGTTATCGGCCTGATCGCTTCCATGTTTTATCTCGACTGGCTGATGAGTTTGATTGCCGCGGCGCTCTATCCTCTTGCCGCAGTGCCGATCGAGCGGATCGGCCGGCGCATTCGCCATGCTTCGGGCAGCATGCAGGCCTTGATGGGCGAGACGGTGGCTTTCTTGCACGAAAGCTTTGCGCAAGCCCGCACGGTGCGCGCCTATCGGCTGGAAGCGAAAGAGCTGGCGCGGGCGGAAAGTGCCTTTACCAACCTCTATCGGGCCTTGCTCCGCATGACCCGAGGGCGCGTGCGGGTTGAGCCGGTGCTGGAAGTGCTGGGCGGCACGGCCGTTGCCGCCGTGATCGGCTTCGCCGGGTGGCGCGTCGCAACCGGGACGGAAAGCGTGGGCAATTTTACCGGCTTTGTCGCGGCGCTTTTGATTGCGGCAAGGCCGCTGCGGGCGTTGGGCTCGTTCAATGCGGCGCTGCAAGAGGGGCTCGCCGGCCTTGCCCGGGTCTTTCACCTCTTGGATGAACCGCCGCGCGTGGTGGATCCGCCGGCTCCGCGCCCGATGCCGGAAGGCGGCGGCCGCGTGGTCTTTGAGCACGTGCATTTTGTCTACCCGGACGGTCGAGTCGGGCTGAACGGGCTGAGCTTCGTGGCCGAGCCGGGGCGGATGCTCGCCATTGTCGGCCCTTCGGGGGCAGGCAAATCCACCGCGCTCGCGCTTATTCCCCGTTTGCAAGACGTCGCCTCCGGTGCCGTGCGCATTGACGGGGTGGATGTGCGGGAGCTCAGGCTTGCAGATCTGCGCGAGGCCATTGCCTATGTCAGCCAAGAGGCGGCGTTGTTTGACGATACCATCGCCGCCAATATCCGGCTTGGCCGCACCAATGCCGGCGAAGCCGAGGTGATAGCGGCTGCCCGCGCCGCCGCGGCGGAGGGCTTCATTGCGGCGCTGCCCGACGGGTTCGCCACCCGGGTCGGCCCGGGCGGGAGCTTTCTTTCCGGCGGGGAGCGGCAACGGGTGCTTTTGGCCCGCGCATTTCTTCGTAATCCGCGCATCCTGCTTTTGGACGAGGCCACGAGTGCGCTGGACGCGGAAAGCGAAGCCGCAGTGCAAAGGGCGCTTGCCCAATTGCGCCGCGGCCGCACCACGATTGTTGTCGCCCATCGCTTGGCCACCGTCCGGGACGCCGATTTGGTAGTGGTCATGGTGGATGGCCGGGTTGCGGAACAGGGCACGCATGCGGAGCTGATGGCCCGCAACGGCTTGTTTGCCCGGCTTGTCCGCACCCAGGCCTTGGTGCATTAGCCGCGGAATTTCCATCGGCTTGATGACCGAACCGTTCGGTTCTATATCCGCACCCTGTGCCACCTCAGGAAGGGCCAAAGGAGAACGCCGCGCATGGCCGGTTATGACGAAGACCTCTCCGAGACGCTGCCAAAAGAGACGCCCCGAGAGAGGGCAGACGCAGCCACGGCCGGCTCGGCGGGCGGGGCGGGAGCGGCCAAAGTCAAACTGGAGGCGGAAACGCCGGTAGAAGCCCCGGCGCAGCCGGTGACGCGCGAGCGCCCGGCGGAGCAGACGGAGGCGGATCGCAGCAAACGACGGCGCAGTGTCCTCGGCCGCATGGTGCTTCTGCTGGCGATTTTGGGCCTGATCGGCGGCGGCACCTATTATTGGTATCTCACCAAGGACGAGGAAACCACCGACGACGCCTATACCGACGGCCGCGCCGTGATGATTGCTCCCCAGGTCAGCGGCTATGTCGTCAACCTTGCCGTGAATGATAACCAGTTCGTGCACCGCGGGCAGCTCTTGGTAAAGATCGATCCGCGGCTCTATTCGGCCGCGAAGGCGCAGGCGGAGGCGCAGCTCGCTCTGGCCGAGGCGCAATTGCGCGCCGCGCGGGCGAACCTTGACCTGGCGCGCGTGACCTATCCGGCCCGCCTCGCCGGCGCAGATGCGGCGCTGGAGGTGGCCAAAGCCCAGCAATGGAAGGCCAATGCCGATTATCAGCGCCAGCAACGCATCAATCGTGCAGCCACGACGCAAGAGGTTATCGATGCGGTGACGGCGGCTTTGCGCCAAGCCTCGGCGCAAGTCCAGCAAGCCGAGGCGCAGCGCCAAGAGGCGGCGACGGTTCCGCAGCAAATTGCCGTGGCGGAAGCGCAGGTTCATCAAGCCGAGGCGCAGGTTGTTGCGGCGCGAGCGCAGCTCGATCAGGCCATTCTCAATCTCGGCTATACCAACGTGGTGGCGCCGCAAGACGGCTGGGTGACGAAGCGCAATGTGGAACAGGGCAATTTTGTCGCCGCCGGCACGCAAATCATGGCGTTGGTGACGCCGGAGGTGTGGATCACCGCCAACTTCAAGGAATCGCAGCTGGCGCGGATGCGGCCCGGACAAAAGGTTGCCATCCATGTGGATGCTTATCCGTTTTTGGACCTGCTCGGCCACGTGGACAGCATCCAACTGGGCTCCGGCTCGAAATTCACCGCTTTTCCGCCGGAAAACGCCACCGGCAACTTCGTGAAAATCGTCCAACGCGTGCCGGTGAAAATCGTAATCGACAAAGGGCTGGACCCGAAGCTGCCGCTGCCGCTCGGCATATCGGTGGAACCGACGGTTCGGCTGAAATGAACGGAGCGGCCGCGGAAGGCGCGTGGCGGCCGCAAGCGAACCCTTGGGCCATTGCGCTTGTGGTCACGCTGGCCACGTTTATGGAAGTTTTGGACACCACTATCGTCAACGTTTCGCTGCCGTATATTGCCGGCAGCATGTCCTCCAGCAACGATGAAAGCACATGGACGTTGACCTCGTATCTGGTGGCGAACGGAATTGTGCTGCCGATCTCCGGGTGGCTTTCCAACCTCTTCGGCCGAAAACGCTATTTTTTGATTTGTGTTGCCGCCTTCACGGTCTTTTCGCTCGCGTGCGGCCTTGCCACCAGCCTTTCCCAGTTGATTGTTTTCCGGCTTTTGCAAGGATTTTTCGGCGGCGGCCTGCAACCCTCTCAGCAGGCGATCGTGCTCGATACGTTTCCGCGCGAGCAGCGCAGTCGTGCTTTCGGCGTCGTGATGATGGCGGTGGTGGTGGCGCCCGTCATCGGGCCGACGCTGGGCGGCTGGCTCACCGATAACTTCAACTGGCGCTGGGTCTTTCTGATCAACGTGCCGGTGGGCATCGTCACTTTCATTTCCGTTGCGCAATTGGTGGAGGATCCGCCGTGGCTGAAGACGTTGCGAGACAAACAGCGGAGCGCGGGCATTGACTATGTAGGCCTTTCGCTGATCGCGCTCGGCTTAGGCGCGTTGCAAGTGGTGATGGACCGAGGCGAAGACGAAGACTGGTTCGGCTCGCGCTTTATCATCATCTTCGCCGTGCTCGCCGGCATCGGCATTCTCGGCGCAAGCGTCTGGTTGTGGTCGGCAAAGAACCCGGTGGTGAATTTGCGGCTCTTGAAGGACCGGAACTTCGCGGTGGGATGCCTGCTGATGTTTTGCCTGGGCGGAATTTTGTATTCCAGTGCCGTCATTATACCTGAGCTGGCACAAATCGTGCTGGGCTATACCTCGTTTCTTGCGGGGTTGTTGCTTTCGCCCGGCGCGGTTTTGGTGATCTTAACGGTGCCGATTGTGGTGAGTCTGATGCCGCATGTGCAGACGCGCTTCATTGTGGCATTCGGGTTCGCGGCACTCGGTTTGGCGTTGGTCTATTCGTATCGGATCACGCCGAATGTGGATTTTCTCACGCTGCTCTTGATGCGAACGGCGCAATCCTTCGGGCTGGCGTTTCTGTTCGTTCCGATCAGTACCATCGCATTTGCGACCCTGCCGCAAGAGGTGAACAACGATGCCACCGCCTTGTTCACCATGTTTCGCAATGTGGCGGGATCCATCGGGATTTCCGCCGCAACCTCGTTTGTCACCGAGCGCACCCAGGTGCGCATGGCGCACATGGTTCCGCATCTGACCCCACTGGATCCGGGCTTCGGCGCGCTGCTTTCCCAGCGCATGGAAACCTTGCGCGCTATGGGCACGGCGCCGGCAATGCTCGAAAAAACCGCGCTCGGTTCGATCGAGCAGACGCTGGTCACGCAGGCCTCGATCACCGCCTATATGGACGTCTTCGCCTATACCGCGCTGATCTGCTTTGCGGTGATGTGGCTTGCGTTCCTCTTCAGCCCGGTGAAGGGAAGCGCCGTGCCCGCAGGGCATTAAGGGGGCGGCTGGACGCAGGGGTGCATTTTCGATTATCCCGTCCGGGCACGAGGGATGGAAAGATGATCAACAAAATCGTCCGCAGTATGGCCGAGGCCATGGCAGGCATCAAAGACGGTTCCACCGTCTTCATCGGCGGTTTCGGCGCCGTCGGCCAACCCAACGCGCTGATTGACGGGTTGATCGAACAAGGCGCGAAAGACCTCACGGTCGTGGCGAACAACGCGGGCACGGGAAGGGTTGGGCTGGCGCGCTTGATGGAACTCGGCCGCGTGCGGAGGATTGTGTGTTCCTATCCGCGCAGCACGGGTTCGGTGGTGTTTGAGGAGCTTTTCCGCGCCGGCAAGATCGAGCTCGAGCTGGTTCCGCAAGGCACGCTTGCCGAGCGCATGCGCGCGGCCGCTGCCGGCATCGGCGCTTTTTTTACACCGACAGGCTTCGGCACAAAGCTTGCGGCCGGCAAGGAAACGCGCGAAATCCAAGGGCGCATGCAAGTCTTGGAATACGCGCTGAAAGGGGATGTGGCCTTGATCGAGGCCTGGCAGGCCGATCGCTGGGGCAACCTGACGTATCGGCTCTCGGGGCGCAACTTCAACCCGGTCATGGCGATGGCGGCGGAGCTGACCATTGTTCAGGCGCAGCACATTGTCGAACTGGGTGAGATCGACCCCGAGGTAGTGGTCACGCCGGGAATCTTTGTCAATCGCGTCATCCACGTCCCTTACGGGGACCCGCCGATCTAAGGGAGGAGAAGCAAAATGGACCAAGCAACGCCAGTGCGGCCATTGGGGCGCAACGAGATGGCGGCCCGGGTGGCGGCGGACATTCCGGAAGGATGGTATGTGAATCTCGGCATCGGCATTCCCACTTTGGTGGCCGACCATGTGCCGCTGGAACGCGAGGTGATTTTCCATTCCGAAAACGGCGTGTTGGGCATAGGCCCCGCGCCGGCGCGGGATGCGATCAACCCCTGGCTGATCAACGCCGGCAAGCAGCACGTCACGCTGCGCAAAGGCGGTGCGATCGTGCACCATGCCGACAGCTTTGCCATTATCCGCGGCGGGCATTTGGACCTTTGCGTGCTGGGCGCGTTCGAGGTTGCGGAAAACGGCGATATGGCGAACTGGGCCACCAGCGAAAACGATACGGCTCCGGCGGTGGGCGGAGCTATGGACCTTGCCGTCGGCGCCCGGCGGGTTTGGGTGGTCATGGAACACACGACCAAAGACGGCAAGCCGAGGCTCGTGCGGCGCTGCAGCTATCCGTTGACCGCGCTCGGCGTCGTCTCCCGCGTTTATACCAATCTTGCCGTGCTGGACGTGACACCGGCAGGCTTCGTGGTGCGTGAAATGATCCCCGGCCTCACGCTGGAAGCGCTGCAGGCGCGCACCGAGGCCAAGTTATCGCTTCCGGCCTAGCCGTTATGCGGCTTTCCGATGCCGAGCCGCTGGTGCAGGCGCGGCTGGATGCGCGTGCTTTTTTCTTGATGACGGTGCTTTGCCTTTCCTGGGGGCTGCAGCAGCCCGTGATCAAGCTCGCCGCGCTGCACGGCCTGCCAACCCTGGTGCAGGCGGGGCTGCGCTCGCTTATCGCCGCCGCCGCCATCTGCCTTTGGGTGGCCTGGCGCGAGGGCGGAGCAGGCGTGAAAGCGCTCTTTTTGCCCGATGCCACGGGCAAGGCAGGCGTGCTGATCGGCTTGGCGTTCGCCGCGGAATTCGTGTTTTTGTATCTCGGCTTGCAGCATACCACAGCCTCGCGCGGCGTTTTGTTTCTTTACACCGCGCCGTTTTTCGTTGCGATCGGCGTGCATCTTTGGGTGCCGGCCGAGCGGCTCGGCCCTTGGCAGGTCCTCGGGCTGCTAAGTGCCTTCATCGGAGTTGCCTTGGCGCTGAGCGACCGGCTGGAAGGCGGGGGAACCTTGCTCGGCGACGGCTTGGAGATGCTTGCCGCCGTCTTTTGGGCGATCACC
This sequence comes from Terriglobia bacterium, assembly GCA_023511585.1. GTDB lineage: Bacteria > Pseudomonadota > Alphaproteobacteria > Acetobacterales > Acetobacteraceae > JAIMBF01. The sequence continues at coordinate 7,903 of JAIMBF010000025.1, read as the reverse complement.
ATCGTGATGACCAAGGCCATCCGCGCGCTGCGCCTGGCGCATTCCGCTCGCGTGGTGTTTTTGCAGCTTGCCGTCTCCACCCCGCTTTTGCTCGGCATCGCCCTCGCTTCGGGCGCGTGGGCCGAGGCGCAGCCGAGCTTGCCGGCGTTCGGACTGCTGCTCTATCAGTCCTTGTTGGTTGCTTTCGTCACCTACCTCGCATGGTATTGGCTGATCGTGCACTACCCGGCAGGACGGCTTTCGGCTTTTTCTTTCCTCACGCCCCTCTTCGGCATTCTTGCGGGGGCGCTGTTGCTGAACGAACCGGTTTCCCCATCGCTTCTCTTGGCACTCGTCTTCGTCGCAGTCGGCCTTTATTTGGTGAACGGTCGCCATTCCGGTCCTCGCCCAAGCATGACGGATTAACGCAGCAGGAGCATCGCGCGGATGGAACGGGTTCCTCTCCTCACACAGCGGCGTATCGAAGCGGCCTTCGCGAAAGGCGTTTACGATGAGATGGTAACGGCTTTCGGCGAAGAGGCGGCCCGGCGCGTGCTGGCCAACGCCGTGCGCCGCATGGCGCGCGCCTCGGGCGCCGAATTGGCGCGCAAGGCGCCGGCGGGCGCGCCCGACCTGAAAACTTTCCGTGAGATCCTCAAGCTTTGGACGGAAGAGGATGCGCTTTCGCTGGATGTGCTGAAATCCACCGAGGAGGAACTCCACTTCAACGTCACCCGGTGCCGTTACGCCGAGATGTATCGGGCCATGGGGCTTGCCGAACTGGGCGGTATTCTGTCCTGCAACCGCGATGGTGCGCTCTGCGAAGGCTATGACCCCAAGCTCCGGCTCACCCGCACACAAACCATTATGGAAGGGGCGCCGTATTGCGATTTTCGCTATCGGCGCACGCCCTGAACGGGTCACGGCGGGCGGAGGGCGCGTGGCCAAACAGAGCGCCGGTTTGCTGCTCTTTCGCCGTAAGGGCGGCCGGCTGGAGGTCTTTCTGGTGCACCCCGGTGGGCCGTTCTGGGTGCGGCGGGATACCAATGCCTGGTCGATCCCCAAAGGGGAATTCGGCCCCGATGAAGATGCCCTGACGGCGGCCAAGCGCGAGTTTCACGAGGAAACCGGCGTTCAGATCGAAGGCGCGTTTCTGGAACTTCCGCCGCTGAAGCAGCCCGGCGGTAAAATCGTGCATGCCTTTGCCGTGGAGGCGGATTGCGACCCCGCCGTGATCCGAAGCAACACGTTCAGCATGGAGTGGCCGCCGAAATCCGGAAAACTGCGAGAATTTCCGGAAGTCGACCGCGCCGCGTGGTTCGATATCGAAACCGCGCGCGCCAAGCTGCATCGCGGTCAGGTGGCGCTGCTGGACGCCTTGCGGGACCGCCTCCGCGAGAGTGCGTCAAGCGTCAAGCCGTCCGATTAAAGATATCTTGAACCTTGAAGCGCAAAAGCGCATGTTTTTGGCATGTCGGCCTTTGTTCGCCGCATTCCGGAAGGCGATACGCGCGAGCGCTTGGTTTGCGCCGTATGTGGCCACGTTGCTTACGATAACCCCAAAGTGGTCGTGGGCTCGGTGATCGGGCATGACGGCAAAGTCCTGCTTTGCCGCCGTGCGATTCCGCCAAGGATCGGCTTTTGGACCTTGCCGGCCGGGTTCTTGGAGCTCGGCGAAACCATTGAAGAGGGTGCGCGGCGCGAGGCGCTGGAAGAAGCCTGCGCAAACATCGTTTTGGACGGAATTCTTGCGGTTTATTCGATCTCCCGCATCGGCCAGGTGCAGGTGATTTTCCGCGCGCGCTTTGCGGGGGATGCGCTCTTTGCGGCCGGGGCGGAAACTGCGGAAGTTTCCTTATTTGCCTGGCACGAAATACCGTGGGACGCCATTGCGTTTCCCTCGGTGCGCTGGGCGCTTGAGGTCTGGCATGCCAACAAAGAAGGCGCGTTGGGTGCGCCCGCCGCCAATCCGCCGGAAGATCTTCGCGGCATGCGCCAGCTTCCGGCCGAGGGACCAGTGCGTCCATGAACAAGCGGCAGACGGGTTATGCAGTGGTGTTTATGGCCGGGCTGATCGCCGCCGGGCCGCCGCCGGAAACCGAGACTTTTGTTCCGGCGCCGGTGCCGGATAGCAATGCAACGGTACCGAGCCAACCGGATGCGCCGGCACGCCCGGGGCCGTCACTTTCACCAAAGCTTTGGGCTCCGGTTCCAACCGTCGGAGGGTCGGCTGCGAACAGCGGACCTCCTATGCCGGGGCTGACCAACGAAGGGGCCAAGGAACGGTATAATTTGCCGACCCCGGGGGTGACCCTGACCGTGCCGCTGAAATAGCCGGTCGGGACAAGACCCGCGCGCGCTCGGGTCTCGAGAAGGGGGGCACGAGGCCCGCTGTGCCTCAAACCTTCTGCTTGGGACGCAAATCCCGAAGCCGAGGACGCGAGAGAGGCCGCGGCGTCGCATCCGGAGCACGCGCTTTGATCTCCGCCTGGATCTCCGCCCGCTTTTCGTGGATGGAGGCAATCACCGGGCCCATCGGAATTCCCACATCCACCAAAACGGCTTCGGCCAATTGAAGGCTCGCTTCGATGGTTTCCGGCACCGCGTCAAAGGCGCCAAGTCGATAGAGGTGCGCCGCGTGAGCGGCATCGCGCGCGCGGGCCACAATACACATGTCCGGACGCAGGCGAAGCGCAGAGACGATGAGTTGATCCGCCACACGGGGGTTATCTAGCGTGACCACCAAGGCCAAGGCGGAGGAAAGCTGCAGCTGCCGGAGCAGCGCGGGATCCGTGAGGTCTCCGAAATAGGCGTTGCAGCCCTCGGCCCGAGCGCGCGCAACAAGGTCTGCGTCGCGATCGATGGCGACGTAAGGAATGCGGTGCACGCTCAACAGATCCGCCACAATCCGGCCGACCCGGCCGAACCCGGCGATAATGACCTTCGGAACATCGCCCACCGACGGGGCAAAAAGCGCGGCATCCGCTGGCCGATGTTTTTTAGTTCTTCTTTCCACCTGAAGCCCGAGCGCATGCAAGGGTGGCACCAGGGCCATACTCAAGGCCACAAGCAAAAGGGCCAACCCGGCAAGCGAGGGGCTGATCATGCCGTGGCTGGCGCCGGTATTTAAAATCACGAAGCCGAATTCGCCGCCGGGGCCGAGCAGCATGCCGGCCTGCAAGCCGATGCCCCAGGGAATCCCGACCAGGCGCGCCAAGACAACGGTCAGCGCCGCCTTAAGCCCGATAATCCCGACAAGCCCGGCGAGCACGATCAGCGGCTCTGCAAAGAGCTGACGGAGATCGAGGCTCATCCCGACCGCAACCAGGAAGACCCCGAGCAAGAGGCCTTTGAACGGAGCGATCATCACCGCCACTTGATGGCGATATTCCGTCTCGGAGAGCAGCAGGCCGGCAATTAGCGCCCCCAACGCCATGGAAAGCTGGGCCGCTGCCATGGCCAGCGCGGTGGCCAGCACCACCAGCAACACCGCGGCCATGAGCAATTCCGGGCTTCCCGTGCGCGCAACCGAGCGGAAGAGCGGCCGCAGCCCAATTCGACCAAGCAGGATCGTGCCCAAAACCGTGCCCACGGCTTGCGCAATGACCACCGCAAAGGCGCCAAGCCCCGCCGTGCTGAAGCCGGAGAGGCTGAAATGCGGCGTGCCCAGCACGAACAAAATCGGGACAACCGCCAAGTCTTGCAGCAGCAGCACGGCAAAGCACAGCCGGCCCACAGGCGAAAGCAGGCGTTCGGCCTCGGCCAACACGCCGATGACCACGGCGGTTGAGGACATGCCGAGCGATAGCCCCAAAATGGCGCTGGCCCCGGGCGGAGCCCCCAGCAAGGCCGCGATAGCCCCAATGCCCGCCGCCGCGAGAACAAACACCACCAGACCGAGACCGAAGACAAATCGCGCCAGAGACCGCAGACGCGCAAAGGAAAGCTCAAGCCCGATCATGAACAGCAGCAAGACCACGCCGAACTCGGCAAAAGGCGCGATCCGCTCTTTATCCGAAAGGCTGATGTAGGACAGCCAAGGAAGCTGTTCTGCCCATCCGCCCAAGCCGAACGGGCCGAAGGCCATGCCAACCACGATGAAGCCCAAAAGCGGGCTGGCACGCAGGCGATGAAAGAGCGGAATGACGAGGGCGGCCGCGGCGAGGATAATCAGCGCTTCACGAAAAGCGGAGGGATCGAACGTGCTGTGCATGGAGCCAAGAACTTCGGTTGCATAGGGACGCGTTGATGCGAAGCGCAGTCTCAAGCTTCTTGCGCGATTCGACAAGTGTTTCATGAATCACATAAGCGGCGGTGCCTGCTCTGCGCAGCGGAATTCATCTGGCTTTCAGGATGAATCCACCTATTTATCTTTACAATGTCACGATTCTTGCGCGAAGCGGCGCTTTGATCGCGGCCTCGATGCAGCAACCGTTAAGACGTATGAAGGAGCACGCATGAGCCGAAAATCATCCAGCAAATACGGCAATCTCTCCTTGCTCGGCGTGCCGGCATTTTGGCCGATGACGATGGCCGCCGCGTTGGCGGAAGCAGAAAGCGAGGTGATTGCCAAAAACATCAAGTTTGTGGAAGAGGAAATCAAAATTCACGCCGAGCGCCGGCCGCAACCGGCAACGCCGAACAAGATCCGCCTGGATTTGCGTACCATGCTGCTGCGCGCGTATGGCGAAGAAAGCGCATTTCCGACATTGGTTGTTGCGCCGTATGCCGGGCATACCGCGGTGATTGCGGATTATCACAAGGGCCAGAGCCTTGTTGAGACGCTGCTTGCCAACGGTGTCGGCCATGTCTTGCTGACCGATTGGAAATCCGCCACCGAAGATATGAAAGATCTCGAGATCGACAATTACCTGGCCGAAATGGTGGTGGTGATCGACGATCTCGGCGGGCGCGTGAACCTTGTCGGGCTTTGTCAAGGCGGCTGGCTATCGGCCATGGTCGCGGCGCGTTTCCCGAACAAAGTGAATGCGCTGGTTCTTGCCGGCGCGCCGATCGACACGGATGCCGGCAACGGCCCGATCAAGCGGATGGTGCACGAACTTCCGGTTTCGTTTTACGAGGAACTTGTTGCGCTCGGCGGCGGTTTGATGTTAGGGAAGTTCATGCTGCAAGGTTGGAAGAACATGCATCCCGAGCAGCATTATGTTGAAGAGCATATCGATCTTTACGAGCATATCGAAGATCCCGCTTATCTTGCGAAAGAGGAAACGTTTAAGAGATGGTATGAAAACCCGATCGATCTTCCCGGGCGATGGTATTTGCAAGCGATTGTGCAGCTTTTTAAGGAGAACCGTCTGGCCAAAGGAAAATTTGTCGGCCTCGGCCGCAGGCTTGACCTTCATAACATCACCTGCCCGACTTATCTGCTGGCCGGCGCCGCCGATGATATCACAACCCCGGAACAGGTTCTCAACGCCCAAAAGTACCTCGGCACGCCGAAGGAGCGCATTATGCAAAAGACGGTGCCCGGCGGGCATATCGGGCTTTTCATGGGCGCGAGAACATTGAAAGAGCATTGGCCCGAGATTGCGCGCTGGATCGCGGCGCAAACTGCGCAATAGGAAAGATCGCAACGGGCGGTGACGCCGTTGCGGCTCGTCACGGCGAAACCAACCGGCCTAAAAGTTAATCTGTAGCTCGAGCCCGACCAGATCCTCGGAAAGCCCGATCTTATCCACCCCGCCGCCGGGCAAAAGCGGGCTTGTTGCGCCGGCAAGCGTGTTGCGGAAGGCATGCATGTAAGCGGCGTTGAGCTCGTAGCCCTGGGCAAATTCGTAGGTAAAGCCCACCGAAACGTGGTCCTGCACGAGTCCCGGCGCCAAGATGTTGAACGTAACATCCCGCGCTTGAATGGGGTTGGTGTTGTGGTTGTAGCCCGCGCGCACAACCCATTGCGAGGCAAGCCGGTATTCGGCCCCGAATTCGAAGACCGAAACGTCGCTCCAGCCGAATCCGGGGCCGTGGTTGGAACCGAGCGGTGCAAAGTTGGTGCTCGGATTACCTACAGCAGCGATGCTGGAATAGTTGATCCACCGGTAGTCGAAGGCCAGAAGCAGCTTGGGCAGAGGCCGCCAGGCGATGCCGGCACCGAGGTTTTGCGGAATATCGAATTCACCGTGCTCGGCAAACAGGCCCTCATAGGCTTGAAACCGGCTCATGCTGATGCGGGAGGCATATGTCGCGCCGAGGCTTAAGGTCTCGGTGATTTTTCCCATCCAGCCGATGCGCACCCCAACACCTGCGGAATTGGAAAACCCCCGATTGGTGAGATTGCCGGGAGCGGAGGAGAGCCCGGAGAAAGCCTGCAGGCCTTCGGCGGAAAACCGTTGATAGGCAACGATGGGCGAGATTCCGAAGGCGTTGTTCGGCGTCACCTTATAGGTAATGGTCGGGGCGAAGAAGAACTGCTCGAGATTGACGCCAAGCCGCCCTTCTCCGCACAAAAGGTTGGCGGCCGGTGCGCCGGGGCCGCAATGAAACGGCGCGATTTGCCCGCCGGGATAATCGGTATCCATTCCGCCATTGGCATAAACCGAGATGCCGAGGCTGATGGTGTCGGTCAGAGTATGAACATAGCCGAAAGCGGGGAAGAAGAAAGCATCATCGCCGCTGTTTGCATAGCCGTTGAGGCCGAACGCATTGCCGGAACGGCTTGCGTTGCGAGAGGGCGCAAACAGATAAGCATCGACATCCAGCACATCGCCGACGAAACCCATGGTGGCTGGGTTGTTCGCCCCGCCGAAGGCATCATCCGGGATGGCGATGGAAGTTCCGCCTCGGCCCAACTCCTTTACACCGTAGGCATTCTGAAAATAGCCATCGGTGGCCAGCGCCGCTTCCGGCATCGCTGCGAGAATAACGGCAAGAACCCCTGCGCGTTTCCTACCCCTCATAGCCCCGCCCCTTTTCTTTCGGACAGCGTTGTTTTCCTGCTTTACGCAGTATTACTCATATAGCATATATAACGATTGCTTTGCAATGGTGAAATGAGTTTCGCGCAGCCGCGGGCAAGGGCGCCGCGTGCGATGCGCAGAGCCGCCTTGCCGCACGGAAAACTTTGAAGGTTAGCCGATGCGAATCAATGTTTTACGGCAACAATAGCCGGGGAACGGACATCCAAATGATCGCCGATATCGATTGTTTCAATCGCATCATATCCTGATTCCGTGAGCCAGGCACGATATTCCGAGAGAGTGAACGTATCACCCGTTTCGGTGTTCACTAACATATTGAGGGCGAAGAGCACCGCAGGCGGCGGCCCGCTGCGATCCTCCGCGGGCAGGAAATCGATAATCACGAGCCGCCCGCCGGGCCGCAGCGCGGCATGTAGGCGGCGGAAGAGCGCTTTGGAAGAGGCTTCGCCCTCCGAATGAACGATATTGCCGAGCAGTGCGAGATCGAATTTTTCTCGCCCGAAATCCACCTCCCGCAAATTGCCGGGAAGATACTCGAACTGCTCGGCAACGCCGCCGGCTTCGGCAAACTTCCGCGTGTGTTCCAATACGCCGGGAAAATCCTGCGCGGTCACCCGGGTTTTGCGATCGGCCTCGGCAAAGGGAATGCTCCAAACGGCCGAGCCCGCCGCGACATCGAGAACACGAAGCCCGTCGGGGTTTGCCCCGCGGCTGCAAAGCGCGGCGGCAAGGCGGCGCGCCGCATCGCGGTTGATCACGTGCAAGCTTCGGATCAAAATGGGGAAGAACGCCTCGGCCTCTTCTTGTCGTTCCACCGCCCGCACCGGCCGTCCGGTTTGAACCGCCTCGGCGAGCCTGCTCCATGATTCCCAAAGTCGATCGTTCTCAAAAACCGCGCCGATATACTCGGCGCTGCTTGGAACAAGGTAGCGCCGCACCTCCGGGAGGGCCGCATAGCGTGCACCGTGCTTTTCCAGAAAGCCGAGCGC
>JAIMBF010000129.1 GCA_023511585.1 Terriglobia bacterium | reverse complement strand
ATCATTTCCCCCGCATTGCGCGCCAAAATGCCGGCACCGAGCAGCCGCCCGCGCGGAGAGATCACAAGCTTTACCAAGCCCGCGCGATCGCCCTCTGTCACGGCACGGTCATTTTCGGACAAATTCGCCCGCAGGATTTGTATTTTCTGCCCTTGTGCACGTGCTTCCTCCTCGGTCAGGCCGACTTGGGCAAGCTCGGGCTCGGTAAAAATCACGCGTGGAAGCGCCCGATAATCGAGCCGCGCGGGGAGATGGAAGACCGCCCGGCGGATAATAATTCCGGCATGCGCGTTGCCGGCATGCGTGAACAAGCGCGGGCCGAGACCGACCGGATCGGCAATATCGCCGGCAGCGAACACGCGCCGGTTGGTAAGGCTTCGTAACCCCCGATCGGTGACAATACCCCGCGGGCTTGTCGCGATAGAGGCAACATCGAGGCCAAGCCCGTCGAGATTGGGCGCCCGCCCGGTGGCCACCAGAAGATGAGAGCCGGCAATCCGCGCCCCGCCGGCGAGTTCGACACACGGCCCCGGAAGAACACGCGCGATTTCCGCGTGCTCGATAAGGCACACGCCTTGCCTTGCCAGCACTCTCGCGAGCGCTTGGGCGAGTTCTACATCCTCGCGCGGCGCGATGCGGCCGACTTCCAATAACGTGACCTGGCAGCCCAAACCGGCGAAAGCCTGGGCCATCTCCAGCCCCGTCGCCCCGGCGCCGATAATCACCAAATGCTCGGGCGGCTCGGTGAGGGAAAACAGCGTCTCGTTGGTAAGAAACGGGGTAGATTCGAGGCCCGGAAGAGGAGGGATTGCGGGGTGCGAGCCGGCGGCAATCACGTAATGCCGGGCGGAAAGAGAGCGCCCATCCACGCTTATGCGGTCTTTTGCGGTAAAGCGCGCATGCCCCTTGAGAACCTCGGCCCCCAACGCCTCAAAGCGCTCGGCCGAATCCATCGGGGCAATCGCGCTGATCACGTCGCTCAAATGACGCTGTACGCCGCCCCAATCCAGTACTGGGGGGCCGGGGTGAAGCCCGAAGCGCGGAGCGGCCTGGATGGCGGTTGCGGCGTGTGCGGCGGCCAGCAGCGCCTTGCTGGGCACGCATCCGGCGTGAAGGCATTCGCCGCCCATGCGGTTTTGCTCGATCAGCGCCACGCGCAAGCCGAGCTGGGCGGCAACGGCGGCAACCGAAAGGCCGGCTGCCCCGGCCCCGATAATGGCAAAATCGAAGTCCGGCATGATCGAGGCCTACCGAGCCGGCGGGTTTCAACCGGCACCGGTGGCCGCTTGACCCGAGCGCTTCACTGTGCAGCCGAGGCTGCTTTGGCGCGCAATTCCCGGCGCAGGATTTTTCCCGTCACCGTCTTCGGCAGATCATCGATAATTTCCACAATACGCGGGTATTTGTAGGCCGCCATGCGTGATTTACAGAATTCGATGATCTCCTCCGGCGTGGCGCTTTGGCCGGGCTTGAGGCTGATCACGGCTTTCACCGTTTCACCCCGATAGGGATCGAGCGCCGGCACGACCGCTGCCTCCCGCACGGCGGGATGGGTGTAAAGCACATCCTCCACATCGCGCGGCCAGACCTTATAGCCGGAGGCGATGATCATATCCTTTTTGCGGTCGACCACATAGAACCAGCCGTCTTTGTCCATAAAGCCGATATCGCCGGTAAAGAGCCGCCCTTGGCGGATGGTCTGCGCGGTCTCCTCGGGTTTCTGCCAGTATCCCGAAACAATCATCGGGCCTTCGACGACGATCTCACCGATTTCCCCGACCGGAAGGGGGTTGCCCTCGTCGTCGCAAATCCAGGCGCGGGTGTTGAAGAAGGGAATCCCGACCGAGAGCGCGCCCGTATTCGCATCCACCGGGGGCCGGCGTTCCAAGGGTGCGATGTGCGTCGGGGCATTGGTCTCCGTCATCCCGTATCCCGGCTGAATCCAATGCCCGAAGCGGCGGTGGAATTCCTCCACCACGCTCGGCGGAATCGGCGCGCCGCCGGAGAAGACCCGCGTCAGTGAAGCAAACTTCGCAGGGGTTGCGGCCGGATGGTTCATCATGGCGATGTAGGCGGTAATCGCGCCGATGGCGAAATCCGGCTTGTGTTCTTCGATGATGTCCAGCATCACCCCGGGTTCGAAACGATAGGCCAGAATAAGCGGCGAGGCGTTGGAGAAGCTCGCCACGACGTGGCAGATCAAACCGGTGATATGGAACAGGGGCGCAATGCCCAGAATGGACATGCCGTCTTCGAGCTTGATCCAGCGCCGCAAGGCCTCGCCGTTGAAGGCCATGTTGCCGTGCGTGCACATCGCCCCTTTCGGCTCGCCGGTGGTGCCGGAGGTGTAGACCAAAAAGGCAATGTCCGAGGCCCGATAATGGGGCGTGGCGGCGGGCTTGCGGCCGCGCGAGCCTTCCAGCGCTTCCTTCAAATCAATGGTTTCCGGAAAACGGCGCGGATGCACACCGCTGAAGAGCGCCGGAACGTTGCGGGTCTGAAAATCGGCGGCCGTCGTGGTATAGACCAGCGGCGGCATGTGCACCCCGGCGGCCTCACGCAGCGGCGCCAGCACGCGTTCATAGGCGGAGCCGTGGCAAATCACCGCTTTCGGCGTGCAATCGTTGAAGAGTTGGGTAATTTCCCGCGCGCGGTTCATCGGGTTGATGGCCACCGCGATCCCGCCCGCCTTCCAGGCGGCCACGGCGCCGATGACGAATTGGGGAACATTCTGCAAATAAAGCCCGAGCCGATCGCCGCGCTGAAAGCCGCGCTCCACCAGGTCCACGGCAAGCGCGTCGGTGAGCGTATCGAGCTCTCGCCAGCTGATGCGGCCGTCGAAATAGCGGATGGCATCGCGCTCCGGCGCCCGTGCCACCGCCGCACGGAACATCGCCAAAACATCCTGAAATTGCGGCATGATGCTCGGCGGCTGGCCGGGATCAAATAAGGAAAGCCAAGGCATCGCCTCATAAGGATCGGGGGCGGAAACTTTCGGCTCGGTTTCCATGGCCACAGGGTCTGCCATTTTCGTTTCCTCCATATGGGTTGCGCGCGGAGCGAGGGTCAGCACAAAAATTGAGCTTCGCGTGCGTTTTGGCAAGCCTTTCCTGCTGATTTCGGAGCTTTCTCGGCACGTGCCCACAGGAATTGCAGCACACCGGGATGCCGAAGTTTGCCCCGGGGCTTTCCTTTTCCGCCAGAATCAGATCAAAAAAACCGGGAGGTAAAAATATGAAAGCCATCGTGTGCGAGAACTGGGGCGGGCCGGAGCTTTTAAAGCTGCGGGATCTGCCGTCCCCTGTCCCGGGGCCGGGGGAGGTGAAAATTGCCATCCGCGCCGCCGGGATCAATTTCCCCGACTTGCTGATTATTCAAAAGAAATATCAACATCAGCCGCCCTTGCCGTTTACGCCGGGCGCCGAAGTGGCTGGAGAGGTGGTGGCGCTCGGGCCCGGAGTTTCGGACTTGCGCGTGGGCGATCGGGTTTTGGCCGCGTGCTCCACAGGCGGTTTTGCCGAGGAAGTGACGGTGAAAGCCGAGAAATGCATTGTGATCCCGCCGAATGTCGCTTTCGATGTCGCGGCCGCGTTCACGCTTGCCTACGCCACCGGTTGGCACGCCTTGATGGATCGCGGCGAGCTGAAACCCGGCGAAACGGTGTTGGTATTGGGGGCCGGGGGCGGGGTCGGGCTCGCTGCCGTGGAGGTGGCCAAGGCCGCCGGCGCGCGGGTGGTCGCGGCGGCCTCTTCCGAAGAGAAGCTGGCCGTTTGCCGCGCGCACGGCGCCGATGAGACCATCAACTACTCCGAGGAAGATCTTCGCGCCGGCATCGCCCGCACCACCGCAAACCGGGGGCCGGATGTGATTTATGATCCCGTCGGCGGGAAATATGCCGAGCCGGCGTTCCGTTCGATTGCCTGGCGCGGGCGCTACCTTGTGATCGGCTTCGCCAGCGGGGCCATTCCCTCGCTTGCGCTGAATCTGCCGCTGCTGAAGGGTGCCTCCATCGTCGGCGTGCTCTGGGGCGCGTTTGCCCAGCGAGAGCCGGAACGGCACAAGGAGGGCATGCGCACCTTGCTCGCATGGCTTGCGGAAGGAAAGCTGAAGCCGCTGATTTCGCACCGCTATCGCTTGGCGGAGGTGCCGCAGGCTCTGGCCGATATGGCGGCGCGAAAGATCATCGGGAAGACGGTTATGGTGCCGTAAGGGGGAATGATGCAGGATTTTGCCGGCAAAGTGGCCGTGATTACCGGCGCGGCAAGCGGCTTCGGCTGCGAATTCGCGCGGATCGGTGCGGAACTCGGCATGAAGCTCATGCTTGCCGATATCGAGGCCGCGCCGCTTCAAAACGTGGCCGAAGCGCTGCGCGCCAAGGGGGCAGAGGTGGCCACAAGCTCTGTGGATGTCAGCGAGGCCGGCGACGTGGAGCGCCTGGCGCAGGAAACGCTGGATGCCTACGGCGCGGTGCACCTTTTGTTCAACAATGCGGGCGTCGCCCTGGGCGGTTTGATTTGGGAGAATTCCGCCAAAGACTGGGAATGGGTGCTCGGCGTGAATCTTTTCGGCGTGATTCACGGCATCCGTTGCTTTGTGCCGATCATGCTCGCGCAGAACGAGCCCGCGCATGTGGTCAACACCGCCTCGGTGGCCGGGCTGATTTCACCGCAGCTGATGGGGGTTTACAACGCGAGCAAACACGCGGTGGTGACGATTTCCGAGACCCTCTACCACGACCTCCGGCTCGTGGGGGCGCCGATCGGGGTGACGGTCTTGTGCCCCGCTTTTGTAAATACCGGGATTAAGGATGCCGAGCGCAACCGTCCCGCCAGTTTGCGGAACACCGAGCCCCCCACGGCTTCGCAGCTTGCGGCCGCTGCCGCTTCGCGCAAAGCGGTGGAATCCGGCCGATTGAGCGCGGCCGAGGTGGCCGAGCGCACCTTTGCCGCGATCCGCTCCGGCACGTTTTATTGCATTACCCATCCGCGCATCCTGCCGGCGGTGGAGCGGCGGATGCGGGATATTCTGGAGGGCCGCAACCCGCGCGATCCGTTTGCGGACAAGCCGGAGGTTGCTGTTCAGAAGCTTCCGTGAGCTGCGTGGTTTGCGGCATGAAGGGGTATCTTCGTGCCGTGATGATCAACTGCCGGAGAAATGCGCCGAGGGCGGGCTTCCTTTATTCCAAGTAGTTTGTCTCGATCAGCTTGACGACATCGCCGGCGTGCCCGCTCAGCACCGCTTTTGCCGAATAGAGTGCCATGCCGATCACTTGCGAGGCCTCGACCACCGGCGGCATGACGAG
>JAIMBF010000024.1 GCA_023511585.1 Terriglobia bacterium | reverse complement strand
ACACATATCGCGCACGTGAATGTCGAGCGGACCGATTTGCAGCCGGATCCCGGAATCCTCAAGCTTCATCCGGAACTTGGCCGAGGTTTCCTCTTGCCCTTCCCGGTCATGCCGCGGAAGCGCTTTCGGACCATCGTTCTGCCCACCCCTATGGCGACAACGCAGCGTTCGCTGCCGCTTCGGCTCGACATCTTCACGCCTGAAGGGCGGCAGGTTGCAGCGCATTTTCTGGGCTGTCTCTCGCGCGATCACGCCGTGGCGCTGGATCTGGACGACGTTCTTGAGGACGCGACTTTAGGAGAGGGAGGCCATGCCGAACTCGTTTATGATTTCCGTCAGGGCGGCGAGGCGGATGGATGGATGCACGCGCTGGTCCGTTTTGTCGACCGAACCTCCGGACACGAAGCGGAAACGAGCTTCGGCTCGCACATTTTCAATACGCTGCTGACGTACAAAGACGAGCCACAATCTTATACCGGGCCGCCGCCCGGGCTCTCCACCCGGCTCTTTCTGCGTCTTGGCGATGCGAGACGGCGTGCCTTTTCGGTTCTGATCTATCCCGCTTCCGCCCCATGGCGCCCCTTCTCTTCCACGCGCCTCTTGCTGCACGATTCCGATGGGAGCTTGCTCAAGGAGGCGCCGCTTGCCATCCCCTGCTGCGGATCCGCACTTATTTTCCCGCACGAGATTTTCGGTGAAGAAGCGCTGCAGGCCGCAGGGCCCGAAGGCTACGTGCTGGTGCGGGATATCAGCTGCCGCTTGTTCGGCTATCACGGGCTGATGGACGACAAAGGCGGGTTCTCGCTCGATCACATGTTCGGCTTCTGAGCAACGGCAGGCGGATCCAGACGGGTGCGGCGAAGCGCTGAGCGGATGCGCGCATGGCAAAGCGGATCCGGCTTCAGCGAGGGCACGATTCCGCTTGCAGCGGGCTATTCAGCGATTGATAGGCGGCAAGCGCAGCGATATCGACGATCTGGTTTACAGAAGCATCCAAAGACACAAGCTGGACCGGGTGGCTGAGGCCGAGCAACAACGGCCCCACCGTGGTGACCACCCCGAGCCGCGGAGCGAGGCGGGAAGAAATATGAGCGGAATGCAACCCAGGCATGATCAGGATGTTCGCCGGGCCGGATAGTCGGCAGAAAGGATAAAGCGCGCGCAGCCCGGGATCCAGGGCCACATCCGGGCTCATATCCCCGTCGTATTCGAAATCCACGTTGCGCTTATCGAGCAGGCGGACGGCGTCCCGAATGTTTTGGCCCGTGGGGTGCATGGGATTGCCGAATGTTGCGTGCGAGACCAAAGCAACCCGCGGTTCATGGCCCAGACTGCGTGCGGCGGCAACACTTCCGATTGTGATATCGACCAGTTGTTCCGGGGTCGGACGCTCGTGGATCAGCGTATCGGCAATGAAAATCGTCCCGACTTGCGCGCTCAGCAGCAACGTCAGTCCAAAGCTGATGCAACCCGGAGCGGGATCGATCGCGTGGCCGATATCGGTAAGGCAGACAGATGTCGAGCGTGTCAGCCCCGTTACCATCGCATCCACCGCGCCGGTCGCCACCATACAAGCGGCGAATACGTTGCGATCCTGATTCACCATGCGCTGGCAATCGCGGAAGAGATATCCTTTCCGTTGCAAGCGTTCGTAAAGATAATCGGCATATTTCCGATTGGAGCCGGAAAGGCGCGCATTATGGATTTCAATGCCCTCAACCTCACCCAATCCTAGGGAGGCCATGGTGGCGCGGACACGATCTTCTCTTCCGATCAAAACCGGGGTGCCGTAACCGGCGTTCCGAAAGGCGGCCGCGGCGCGCACGACTTTCTCCTCCTCCCCTTCGGCAAAGACCACGCGGCGGGGGTTCGCACGCACCGCTTCCATGATCGCGTCCAGGGCATTGGCAGTGGGATCAAGCCGGCCGGAAAGCGAGCGGGCGTAACGCCGCAGATCCGTCAATGGGCGACGTGCCACTCCGCTGTCCATTGCCGCCTTTGCAACCGCGGGCGGAATGCGGGAAATCAGTCTCGGATCGAAGGCGTTCGGAATGATGTATTCCGGCCCGAAAGTCAGCCGCCTGCCGGCAGCGGCGATATGCACTTCATCGGGTACATCTTCCCGCGCAAGCTTGGCGAGCGCTTCCGCCGCGGCGATTTTCATCGCTTCATTGATCGTCCGCGCCCGAACGTCCAGCGCGCCGCGGAAAATATAAGGAAAGCCAAGGACATTATTAACTTGATTCGGGTAGTCGCTGCGCCCGGTGGCGATGATGGCATCCGGGCTTGCTTCCCGCGCTTCCTCGGGCGTGATCTCGGGATCCGGATTAGCCATGGCGAAGATGATTGGCCGGGGCGCCATGGAACGAACCATTTCCTTGGTTAAAGCGCCTTTGACCGAGAGGCCGAAGAAGATATCGGCCCCCTCGAGCGCTTCGGCCAAAGTCCGGGCGCGCGTGGCCGCCGCGTGGGCCGCTTTCCATTGATTCATCCCTTCGGTGCGGCCTTGATAGATGACCCCTTTGGAATCGCAGAGAATGATATTCTCTGCCCGCATCCCCATGGCTTTCAGAAGTTCGACGCAAGCGATGCCGGCCGCTCCTGCGCCGTTGACCACGAGCTTGGCGTCACGCAACTCGCGGTCGGTCAGATAGCATGCATTAAGCATTCCGGCGGCGGCGACAATGGCTGTACCGTGCTGGTCGTCGTGAAAAACCGGAATATCCATAAGCTCGCGTAACCGCTGCTCGATGATGAAGCATTCCGGAGCTTTGATGTCCTCGAGGTTGATTCCCCCAAAACCCGGGGCCAAGAAGCGAACGCAATTGACGAACTCATCCACGTCTTCGGTCGCAATTTCGAGGTCGATCCCGTCCACATCGGCGAAACGTTTGAAGAGCGCGACCTTGCCTTCCATCACCGGCTTGGAGGCAAGCGCGCCAAGGTTGCCAAGGCCCAAGACGGCGGTGCCGTTAGAGATCACAGCCACCATGTTGCCGCGTGTTGTGTAATCATAGGCTAGGGCTGGGTCACGGTGGATATGGAGGCACGGCTCGGCTACCCCCGGCGAATACGCAAGGCTGAGATCCCTCGCGGTGTTGAGTGGTTTGGTGATGCGGATTTCCAATTTCCCCGGGCGGCCGGATGCATGCAGCGAGAGCGCGTCGTTTGCCGAAATGAGAGTGGTTCTGATCTCGTTGCTAAGCTCGGACATCTCTGTTTCCCCCAAACGCATAGTTCATGGGATCATGACAATTGCATGGGCCGAAGGGAAGTGCTGGCTGCTATGGCATTGCTGCTTCGCATGTTCCACACAAGCCGGTAAATTCCGTCTATGGCAAGTGAAGATCATATCCCCTCTGCCGAAGGTGCCAGCCCCGTAATGGCGCAATGGTTTGCGATCAAGGCGCAATACCCGCATGCACTGGTGTTTTTCCGCATGGGAGATTTCTATGAGCTCTTCTTTGCCGATGCGGAAGCGGCCGCCGCTGCACTGGATATTGCGCTGACCAGCCGCGGCGAACACGCGGGTAAGCCTATCCCGATGTGCGGCGTGCCGGCGAGCAATGCCGAACCCTATCTGGTTCGGCTCATTCGACGCGGCTTTCGCGTGGCCGTGGCCGAGCAGATGGATGACCCGAAGGCGGCGCGGGCACGGGGCTCCAAAGGGCCGATCCTCCGGGAAGTGGTGCGCCTCATTACGCCTGGCACACTGACGGAAGAGGCGTTATTGGACGCTACTCGGCCCAATCTTTTGCTCGCATTGGCTCAGGGAGAGAGCGAGATCGGCGCCGCCTATGTCGATATCTCCATAGGAAGCCTGGAGACCGAAACGGTTGGGCCGGAGGGTTTGCCGGCATTGCTGGCAAGGCTCGAGCCGGCGGAAATTTTGGCGCCGGAAACAATGCCGCTTGGCGAGTGGGAGGCGTATCGGGCGCCTCATTCCTCTTCACCTCCCTCTGCTGCTCGTGCGCGCCAGAGCGTCGCGGAAGCCTTCGGCGTGGCGAGCCTTGAGGCGTTCGGTGAGTTTTCGGATGGCGAGGCCGTGGCTCTTGCCATGGTGATCGCCTACGTTCGGGCAACGCAAGCCGGCGCAATGCCGCGCCTTGCGCGCCCGCAGCCGCAAGGAAAAACCGGGCGGATGGGAATCGATGCGGCCACGCGCGCTAACCTGGAGATTACCCGCGCACGCGATGGAACGACGACCTATACATTGCTTTCCGCTGTCCAACGCACCCTGACCTCGGCCGGGGCGAGAATGCTGGCCGAATGGCTCTCGGGGCCGCTGACGGATCACGAAGCCATTATCGCGCGTCATGACGGCTGGGCGTGGTTTCTGGCGAATGCAGCAACCGCAAACCGCGTGCGCCACCACCTCCGCGCATGCCCGGACATAGCCCGCGCTTTAGGCAGACTTTCCTTACGCCGGTCAGGACCACGAGATCTGGCCGTAATTCGCGAGGGCTTGCGAATTGCCGATGCCCTGTCGGCTATTCTTAACGAGCCGCTCCCGCCTCTGTTGGCGGAGGCGGCAGCTGCCCTTTCGGGTCATGCCGAACTCCATGATTTGCTTCGGGCAAGTCTTGCCCGCGAGCTTCCGCTTCGATTGGATGAAGGCGGGGTCATCACGCCGGGCTTCGACGCCGAGCTTGACGCCGAACGCCACCTTCGCGACGAGGCACGTCAAATCTTGGCGGCTCTGCAAGCCACATATGCCGAACGGTATGACGTGCCAAATTTGAAAATTCGGCACCATGCCCAACTCGGCTACGTTATGGAGGTGCCGGCGCAAGCAGTCGAGCGGCTGCGGCGGAATCCCGATCTGATATTACGCCAAAGCATGGCCCACAGCGCTCGCTTTGTCTCATCCGAACTGGCTGAACTTGATCGGCGGATCGCAGAAGCAGCCGAACGGGCCCAAGAGCGTGAACGCGCCGTGTTTGAAGCCGTGGTTGCTCAAGTCCTGCTCAAAGCCGATGCATTGGCCAAAGCGGCCGAGGCCCTGGCGCTGCTGGACGTATTGCAATCCGCGGCGACACTGGCGGAGAGCGGCAAATGGTGCCGGCCGGAAATTTCCACCGATTACGCATTTCAGATTGAGGCGGGACGGCATCCGGTCGTAGAAGCGGCGCTTGCCGGGAAGGGGACATTCATTCCCAATGACTGTGATCTGAGCCCGGATCGCCGGGTATTGCTTCTGACCGGCCCCAACATGGCGGGAAAATCCACCTATTTGCGGCAGAACGCGCTGGCCGTGATTCTGGCGCAAGCCGGTCTGCCGGTTCCCGCCCGCAGAGCGCGCATCGGCATTGTGGACCGCCTGTTTAGTCGCGTCGGGGCCTCCGATGATCTTGCTCGGGGCCGAAGCACCTTTATGGTGGAGATGACGGAAACGGCAGCGATCCTCAACCAAGCCGGACCGCGATCGTTGGTGGTCGTCGATGAAGTGGGGCGCGGAACCGGGACGCTCGATGGGCTTGCGATCGCGTGGTCGGTATTGGAAGCTTTACACGGGCAGGTGCGTGCGCGAACCATCTTCGCAACACACTTTCATGAATTGGCCCGTCTGCAAGCCGAGTTACCGTTTCTTTCTCCTCACACCATGCGGGTCAAGGAATGGAAAGGGGAGGTTGTGTTTTTGCATGAGGTGGTTCCGGGTGCGGCCGGACGAAGTTGGGGCGTTCACGTGGCACGATTGGCAGGGGTACCGAAGCCCGTTGTGCGGCGTGCGGCGGCGCTTTTGGATATTCTGGAAAAGCGCGGAGCGGCACTGATGGCCGAAGCGGAATTGCCTCTGTTTGCGCGCGCTCAAGAAGGGTTGACGCCGGAGAAAGATCCGCCGGGCGCCGCCGTTCTCGCTGCCCTTGCCGCCTTGAACCCTGATCAAATGACCCCACGCGAAGCATTGGAGGCCATTTATCAACTCCGTGCATTGCTGCCTGGGAAAGCGGAAGCGGAAGGAGTAAATATATTGTCATGACATCTTCGCCCTCTTCTGCTCCCGAACCAAACGCAACCACCGCTGCTGAGATCGCACGCGGTCTTGCGCATATTGCGCGTGCCGGAGGCTCGCAACACTCAACCTCTCCACGTGATAAGGGCTCCGTTTATCGGGTGCCGCGGGAGGCGGCGCTCGGGGTGTTCCGACGCGAGCTGGCACACATCCAAAATGACGTGCAGGAGCGATTCGAAAGTGGCCAATTGCGGGGGTTGGAGGCGGCACATCTTCTTGCCGGCCAAATCGATGGTCTCCTCTCTGCACTCTTTGCTTATGCGGCCGAAGCGGAAGGCCCGCTTTCGGAACCTTTGGCAATCGCGGCAACCGGGGGTTACGGCCGGAGGGTATTGGCGCCGTTCAGTGATATCGATCTGTTATTTCTGACGGTCTCGGACCCGGCGGCGGAAACGCTGAGTTATATTGAATTTATTCTTTATTTTCTCTGGGATCTCGGGCTCAAGGTGGGGCACGCGACCCGTTCTATCGAGCAATGTTTGAATGCGGCCGCCGACATTACTATTCGCACGAGCTTGTTGGATGCGCGTTTGCTTGCGGGCGATGCTTCCTTGTTTGCAGAGTTTGAGACGCGTTTTCGCGCGCTGCGCCAGGCGACGGGCAGCGGCCAATTCATCGTGGCGAAACAAGCCGAGCGCGCCGCGCGTCATCAGCGCTTCGGCGAAACCCCGTTTGTGGTCGAGCCTAATATTAAGGAAGGGCGAGGCGGGCTCCGCGATCTCCAAACGCTTTATTGGATGGCGCGTGACGCCTTTGGCATTTCGAGCTTGCACGAGCTTGTCGGTCCGAATGCACCGGGCGGCGGCCTGCTGACCGAACGCGAAGCGCGTTTGGCACAAAGATCTTGGGAATTTCTATGGTCTTTGCGTTTTCATATGCATTACGTGGCGGGGCGGGCAGAGGACCGCCTGACTTTTGATCTTCAGCCGGTTATCGGGGCGCGCATGGGCTATACGAGGCATGGCCGGCAAGACGGGGTAGAGCGCTTCATGCGCCATTATTTTCTTACGGCTCGGGAAGTGTTGCGTCTGTCGCGCGTACTGGAGCCGCCATTGGTGCGCGCCGTACTTGGTCCGCCGGCGTTGGAGCTAAAGGCTGATCAGTCGCTTCGCAAAGCGGGCTTCGTTCTTGCGGACGGCAAGCTGCTTTGCGCGTCGAATTGTGATCTTGCAGAAAAACCGATTCAGATGCTGCGGATCCTCAAGGTTGCGCGCGATCGTGGACTGGAGCTGCATCCGCTTGCTTTGCGGGGGCTCATCCAACACGAACGTGCGGCAGTCAAGCTTCGGGGTGACCCGAAAGCGGCGGAATTATTTCTCGATCTCTTGTGCGGTCATAAACCTCAACGTGCCCGCCATGCGACAGCCACCCCCGATGGCGCGCGATGGCTTGCCATTATGAACGAGACCGGATTTCTCGGCCGCTTCTTGCCGGATTGGGCGCGCATTGTGGGGCAAATGCAATTTGATACCTATCATGTTTATACCGTGGACGAGCATACGATTGAGGCGATACGCGTCCTCAATTTGCTGGAAACGGGTGAGCTCGCCTCGATCGCTCCGGTGGCCAGCGGATTGGTGGATCATGTACAATCCCGCCGCGCACTGTACATGGCAACGTTGCTGCATGACATCGCCAAAGGTCGCGGAGGAGATCATTCGGAGCTCGGTGCTGAGATTGCTCTGAACGTTTGTCCTATGCTCGGACTTTCTCCTGAAGAAACGGAAATGACCTCCTGGCTTGTCCTGCATCATTTGCTCTTAAGCCAGACGGCATTCAAACGCGATATCGACGACCCAAAAACCATACTGGATCTTGCAGATACCATCCAATCTCCGGAACGCCTCAAGCTTTTGTTGATTCTCACCGTTGCCGATATGCGCGCGGTATCGCCGAAGGTTTGGAACGGATGGAAGGCGATGCTGTTGCGCGAGCTCTATGCGCGTGTTGCGGAAGTTTTGGAGGGCGGGCTGGCGACGACGGAGCGAGATGTTCGCGTGGAGCGTGCAAAAGAAGCGGTCAAGAACTTGTTGCACGAATGGCCGGAAGATCAACTCGCTCATTTCCTTTCCCTTGGTTATCCGAGCTATTGGCTGTCCTTCGATCCAGAGACGCATGCACGGCATGCGCGGATCGTGCGAGACGCCGAGGCACGGGGTATGCCGCTTGTCGTGGAAACCGAACCGTCTCCTTCACGGGCAGTGACGGAGGTTATTGTCTATACCGCCGACCATTCCGGTTTGTTTAGTCGCATCGCCGGCGCGCTTGCGGTTGCCGGTGCTTCCATTGTCGATGCCCGCATTCATACCATGACCAACGGCATGGCGATGGATACGTTTTGGATACAGGATGCTGCGGGTGGTGCTTTCGATGCGCCGCACCGTCTTGCCCGCCTTTCGGTATTGATCGAGCAAGCGCTATCCGGAAAGCTACGATTGGCTTCCGAGATATGCAAGATCTCTCGAAGCGCGCAGCAGAGCAGGATGCGGGTTATTCATGTACCGCCCCGTGTCGTGATCGATAACCACGCGTCCAATACCCATACCGTTATCGAAGTAAACGGGCGGGACCGCCCAGGTCTGCTTTACGACGTAACCTCGGCCATCAGTGCGGAAGCATTACAAATCGTCTCGGCACACATTACGACGTATGGCGTCCGAGCTGTCGATGTGTTCTATGTCAAGGATGTATTTGGGTTAAAAGTCACCAACGAACGCAAGCTTGCTACGCTCCGTGCAGCGCTGCTACGGGCGTTAGAGCCGCCTGCGGAAGAGACTCACATATTTTCTTCTCCGCCGTTGCCAAAGCGTCGTCTTGCTCCCCCGCATTCAGAGGCAAATCCATAGGATATGCAAGACCAATAGCATACCGGGCTACGCGCAGGCGCATTTCCACAAAACCTACGCATTTCCATAAATATGAGTTGCACGCAGCCCTTTGTGAAAGATAACGACTGCTAAACGCGACTGCTTTGCAATTGCATCATTATGCTACCGACTTGATCATTCTTCGTCCAGCCGCCACATTGGCGGTATGCGCGACTTCTCAGAACTGACCGAACGTGAAATTCTCGCCCTCGCGATCAGCCTCGAGGAAGAGGACAGCCGGATCTATGCCGATTACGCAGAAGCACTGCGCGCGGAATACCCGGCGACGGCCCGCATGTTTGCCGAGATGAGCGCCGAAGAGGGAGATCACCGGCGCCAACTGATTGAACTCTATCAGAAAAAGTTTGGCGAACATATTCCGTTGATCCGCCGCCAGGATGTCCGCGGCTTTTTGCGGCGAAAACCGGTTTGGCAGATGCGTGAGTTACGCCTGGATACGGTGCGCAAGCAGGCGGAGCTGATGGAGGCCGAAACTCTGCGGTTTTATCGACAAGCTGCCAGCCGGTCCACGGACGCTTCAATCCGCAAGCTCTTGGGGGATTTAGCCGAAGCAGAAGTGCGCCATGAATTTCTGGCCGGGGAATTAATGCAAAAGAACGTGCCCGAGCCCGTCCGCGAGAAAGAAGAGCAGGCGGCCCGACGGCTTTTTCTCCTCCGGATTGTTCAGCCCGGCCTTGCCGGATTGATGGATGGTTCGGTTTCCACGCTGGCGCCGCTCTTCGCGGCGGCTTTTGCGACCGGCCGCTCCTGGGATGCTTTTGTAGTCGGCTTGGCTGCCTCTATCGGGGCGGGCATTTCCATGGGCTTTGCCGAAGCCCTTTCCGATGACGGAAGCCTGACCGGCCGCGGCGAACCCCTGATGCGGGGATTTGTCTGCGGGTTGATGACCACCTTTGGCGGATTGGGCCATTCGCTCCCGTATCTTATTCCCGCATTCTGGACCGCAACTGCTTTGGCGTGCGCGGTGGTGGTGGTTGAACTGACCGCTATTGCCTGGGTGCGTTGGAAATACATGGAAACCCCGCCCATTGCCGCCGCATTACAAGTTGTGCTCGGCGGCGTGCTGGTTTTCCTCACCGGCATCCTTATCGGAAGGAGTTAGCAACATGGCTGTTACAACGGCGACTTCCATGCAGTCAGCGCCCATTCGCTATGATCGCGTTTCCATCGCCCTGCACTGGTTTGTCGCTGCCTTGGTATTGGGCCTTTGGCTGCTTGCGCAGGTTTGGGACTTTTTCCCAAAGCATTCTGCCGGCCGGGTAGCCTTGCAAAGCCTTCATGTTTCGTTTGGCTTGGTATTGGCCGCGACACTCGTTGTTCGGATTGTTTGGCGAGCAAGTTTAGGCAGACGGTTGCCGCCCGCAAATTCCGGCCTACTCGGCTTTGCTGCGCGAGCGATGCATCTTGGGCTATATATCTTGCTGGGGGTGCAAGTTCTGCTTGGCCTGTTCTCTCGCTGGCTGAGCACAGAAGCGCTTTCGTTCTTTTGGCTTTTCAGCATTCCTTCCCCCGTTATGCCAAACAAAGCGCTGGCGGATACTCTTTTAGAGATCCACGACACAATCGGTACAACCATTGTCATTCTTGCAGCTCTCCATGCTGCCGCGGGATTATTGCATCATTTCATTTGGCGCGACGGGGTGTTGGAGCGAATGCTGTTCCGCTAACGGAGATCGAACAGGGGAAGAAAACCGAGGGCGAACGGTTCGGATAAGACCGGTTACCGCATCACTTGCAGGCAGGATAACCCCGCCTATGACATGAAAGCTGCCGATTCGGTGGGCCGGGGGCTTATGCGTGCATTCTCCCTTTACGCGCGCCTCTTGCCCGAATCGCCGCCTATGGCAAGCCCCCTAGGCTCGGCTTGCAGGGTGTGCAACGGTTCCAAGTGTTGCGTGCATGAGCCTGGCACCTTTCGACGGTTTTGGCGCCGACAGCGTCCGGGCCTCTGAAGGAATAAGCTCCTTACGGCGGGCGCCTCGATCGCCGGGTCAGCGTCCGAACAAGCCCGGCCCCTACGTTTCGCGCAAGGCCTTACCCTTAGCCGAACGAGGGTTTCAGCCGATATCTCCCGAGGCAATAAAATGCACGCCAAGCCCGAGAAGGCGCTCACGCGAGGCATCGAGCGTGGTGCGCCCGTCTTCCAAGGGCAGCCCGATGCCTCGGCAGGCATCTTCGATCACGAAGACTTCGTAGCCGAGCCTTGCGGCGTCTTCGGCTGAGTAGGCGACGCAGAAATCGGTGGCAAGCCCGGCAAGAAACAACCGAGAGAAACCTCGCGAGCGCAGCCATCCGTCAAGCCCGGTCGGGGTCTTTCGATCATTTTCGAAGAAGGCCGAGTAGCTATCGATCTCGCGGCGAAAACCTTTGCGGATAATCGCCTCGATCCGTGCTTGCGCCACTCTCGGGTGTATCGCGGCGCCATGGCTTTCTTGTAGGGCGTGATCCGGCCATAACGTTTGGGGTCCGTAGGGAAGCATCACGCTCTCGAATGGCCTGCGACCGGGATGGGAGCTCGCAAAGGAGAGATGCCCCGGCGGATGCCAATCCTGCGTCGCGAACGCATGCCCCAGCGGTCCTGCCAAGAGCTGCTCGATCACCGGCAAGACTGCATCGCCCTCCGGCACCGGAAGCTCCCCACCTGGCATAAAGGTGGGCTGCACGTCGATCAGACCAAGAATATCGCGGCTGGGATCAATCCGAATGGGGATGGACATGGCGGCCCTCGCTGGCTTGCTTGCGATGAACTCTTGTTGCAAACCCAATGTTTGGCAATCTTGCCAGGGTTGCAAGGCGCCGCCAACCGGCTGGCTGCCGATGCGCCCCGAACGTAAGCAGAAAAGGACAAGCGAACATGAGCGAAAACCAGGCGAGCGGCCCCAAGCCCAAAAAATCCGTGGTTCTCTCGGGCGTTGTAGCCGGCAATACGGCACTATGCACCGTCGGTCGCACCGGGAACGATTTGCATTACCGAGGCTATGACATTCTCGATATTGCCGAAACTTGCGAGTTTGAGGAGATCGCCTATCTTCTTGTCCACGGCACATTGCCGACTTGGGCGGAGCTGACCGCCTATAAAAACAAATTGAAATCCATGCGCGGGATTCCGCGCGCCGTGGCGCGCGTACTGGAAACGCTTCCCGCAAGCACGCATCCTATGGATGTGATGCGAACCGCTTGTTCCGCGTTAGGTTGCGCGCTTCCCGAAAAGGAAGACCACAACATTGCCGGTGCGCGGGATATCGCCGATCGGCTGATGGCCTCCTTCGGTTCCATGCTGCTTTATTGGTATCATTTTTCCCACCACGGCAAACGCATTGACGTCGAAACCGATGACGATTCCATCGGCGGCCACTTCCTGCACCTCTTGCATGGCACGCCGCCGCGGCCGCTCTGGGTGCGAGCGATGCACACATCGCTTATTCTGTATGCGGAACACGAATTCAACGCTTCCACATTCACCGCACGCGTTATTACCGGCACGGGCTCCGATATATATTCGGCCATTACCGGTGCCATCGGCGCTCTAAAGGGGCCGAAGCATGGCGGGGCTAACGAGGTTGCGCTGGAAATTCAAAAGCGCTATGCCAACGCCGATGAAGCCGAGAAGGATATCCGCGCACGTGTCGCGAACAAGGAGGTAATCATCGGCTTCGGACATCCGGTTTATACCATTGCCGATCCGCGCAACAAAATCATTAAAGAGGTGGCGCGGAAACTTTCCTCCGATGCGAATTACATGACCATGTTCTCGATTGCCGAACGTATTGAATCGGTAATGGCGGAAACCAAAAAAATGTTCGCGAACCTCGATTGGTACAGTGCCGTTAGCTATCACATGATGGGCGTTCCGACGCCGATGTTTACGCCGCTGTTTGTCATCTCTCGCACTTCGGGGTGGAGCGCGCACGTGATTGAGCAACGAATCGACGGCAAGATCATTCGCCCGTCCGCCAATTATATCGGGCCGGAGCACGTGGACTTTGTTCCTATCGAACGGCGTGGTTGAGGAGATCTGCTCATGACATATCTCGTAGGTGCAGAGCTTCCGCAAGAGCCGGCAGGCTTGCGTTTTCGTTCGTTGCTTGCTGAAGGCGGCATTTTGCAGATACCGGGTGCGCATAACGGGCTTGCGGCGGCGCAAGCGCGCCGCGCCGGTTTTCGTGCGGTTTATCTTTCCGGGGCAGCAATGAGTGCTTCCATGGGGTTGCCCGATCTCGGCATTATCACCGTGGATGACGTCTGTTTCTTCATTCGCCAAGTTTCGCGAGCTTCAGGCCTGCCGGTTCTGGTAGATGGCGATACCGGTTATGGAGAAGCGCTGAACGTAATGCACATGGTACGCAGTTTCGAGGATGCAGGGGCTGCGGCAGTGCATCTGGAGGATCAACTTCTGCCTAAAAAATGCGGCCATCTCAACGACAAGAAGTTGGCCGAACCGCATGATATGGCCGCCAAAGTGGCGGCCGCGGTGAAAGCACGGCGACATCTCTTTATCATTGCCAGAACCGATGCCGCTGCCAGCGAGGGTTTAGACGGGGCGGTCGCGCGTGCCAAACTTTACCTTGAGGCCGGAGCCGATGCGATCTTTCCGGAAGCGCTCACCAGCAAAGAAATGTTCCAGGAGTTTGCTGCACGCGTGCGGGCGCCGTTGTTGGCCAATATGACCGAATTTGGTCGCACTCCGTTCTTTACCGCCGCCGAGTTCGAGCAAATGGGCTATCGGATGGTGATCTGGCCCGTGAGCAGCTTGCGCGTCGCGGCGAAAGCGCAAGAGGAGCTTTATGCGGCGATTCGCCGAGACGGAGGAACGCATCGGATGATCGAGCGTATGCAAACGCGCGCCGAGCTTTATGAAACCATCGGCTATCATCAATACGAAGCATTGGACGCCTCGATTGTGACAACCATCGTGCCGAACGGCATGCCGCCCAGCACCGGCTGACGGCATGCCGCAACCGCTGTTTTGCTAGCCCGGAATAATCCAGGGGATCAGGAACTGCTGGATGACTACCAAAACGCCCAGCAACAGCGACAAAATAATACTGTGCCAAAAAGTCCTGGCAAACACCAGACCTTCTTGCCCCTTAAATTCTGTGGTGGCAACGCCGGTTGAGATGTTCTGCGGCGAGATCATCTTGCCCATCACCCCGCCGGAAGAATTGGTTGCAGCAAAAAGCACCGGGCTTAACCCCAAGGTGTGTGCTGCTGCTGCCTGGAGATTGCCGAACAGGGCGTTTCCCGACGTATCGCTGCCGGCAAGGAAGACCGCAACCCACCCCAGAAACGGTGACAACAGAGCAAACAAGTAGCCGACGGAAGCCACGCCTTTCCCAAGCGTGTAGGCCATGCCGGAATAGTTGAGCAAAAACGCCAACCCGACAATGAACATCACCGTGATGATGGCGATCCAGATTTGGCGCACGGTGTCGACGAATGCTTGCACAAAACGCCCGACGCTGCAGCCAAGAAGCAACGCTGTAAGGATCGCCGAGACCAAAATCGCCGTACCGGTTCCCAGTGGCTGAAACGCCCAGATCGCCGCGTAAGGTTTGTTGTAAAGCGTAATGAAAACCGCGTTATGCAGCCCGGGCCAATGCACATTGACCTGGCCGATTTTGGCAATATTGAGATACGTCCATATGATCACGACAGCGGAAACAAGGATCCAGGGAATCCATCCCTGCCAGGTTGGCGGAGCCTCGCGTTCCAGCGCATGGAGGTTCACGTTCATGGCGAATTCCGGATCCGGTTTGGGCTTCCAGATGCGGAGGAAGGCGACGGTGCAAGCGAGCGAAATCAGCGAGGAGAGCACGTCGGTAAGTGAATAGTCGATGAAATTGGAAGTGACGAATTGGGCGAGTGCAAAACTTCCACCTGCAACGAGAAGCACCGGAAACAAGGCTCGAACCGAGCGCCATCCCCCATATGCCGCCATCACATAGAAGGGCAGAAGAAGGGCGATGATGGGCAATTGCCTCCCGACCATGGCGCCAAGCGCAGTTGCCGGAAGCCCGGTGACGGCTCCCAATGTCGTGATGGGTACTCCAAGCGCACCGAACGCAACCGGCGCGGTATTGAAGATCAAGGTATAGGCAAGCGCATCAAGAGCAGGATAGCCGACCATGATCAGGAGTGAGGAGGTGATGGCCACAGGTGTTCCAAAGCCTGCAATGCCCTCCAACAAGGCGCCAAAGCAAAAGCCAATCACCACCAGAACCACGCGACGATCGTTGGGTAAATGGTCCAGCACCCAGTTGCGGAAGGAATCGAAGCGCCCCGTGAGAACGGCGATGTTATAAAGCCACAACGCCGTGAATACGATCCACATCACCGGCCAGAGTGCGAACACCATACCGTTCGCAACGCTGTCCAATGCCAGGTTTGTGGGAAGTTGCCAAACCGCAACCGCCACAATAAGACCCACAACAAGCCCAGCGAGCGAAGCCTGCCAGGCGGGCCTGCGCAACACGCCCAGCAAAACCAAAGTGGTCAGAATCGGTAGGGCTGCAACGATAAACGAACCGAGCAGACTATCTGCTACCGGCGTAAGTAATTGGTGAAACATGTTCCTCCCGCACCCAGCGTTCTATCTTAGGACTGCTCATGACAGACCTTTACGCGAGCCTAAGCTAAGGCCCAGGGCTCTGGCTAGGGGGGTTGTGGCCTCATTGCGGCGGTGTGGCTATTGTGCCACAGAGTCGTAAGATTATGTTATATCTTTAAGGCGGTTTCGAATTTGAAGAATCTGCTCAGCCCGAAGCAAATCGGGCTCGTTGGTAATTTTGAAGGCTTCCTCGTCACCCGGCACCACACGGACTTCAAGCCCTGCCCTTTCGGCGACCTGGGCATCGTCGGTCAGCGCAAGGCCGACAGCCGCACGATGAGCCGCTAAAATCTCGGGGAAACGAAAACCTTGTGGCGTTTGCGCGCGCCAGACATTGCTGCGGTCGAGCGTGTCCGTGACCTTATCTCCGACGCATCGCTTTAACGTATCGGCAACCGGCAAGGCGGCAATCACCCCGGGCGCATCTTTAAGCGCGGCAATAACCGAATCGATCGTTGCCCCGGCCACAAGCGGCCGTGCCGCATCATGGATCAGCACAGCGCGCGGGGAGGACTCCGCAAGTGCTTCCAGGCCAAGCCGAACGGAATCCTGGCGGGTCGGGCCTCCGAAAATCGGCGAAGGCAGAGCCAATCCCTGGGTGGCGCTTGCGTAGAGTTCTGCATCGTCCGGATGAATGACAACGCGAACAAGCCCAATGGCCGGATGGTGGAGAAAGGGGCGGAGCGCGTGTCGGAGCACCGGCTCTCCCGCCAAAAGCCGGTATTGTTTGGGAAGCGGCCCGCCAAGGCGGTGGCCGCGGCCCGCGGCGACAAGAAGAGCAGCGATCATCTGTTTCCGTGTTGACGAGCCCATAAGCCGTGCCAGGCACTACCATCGTTTCTTGCTTGGTTTCGGAACAACTGGCAAGCTTTTGGCAAGAGCAAATCAAGAGCAAATGAGGGGCGTGCCTTCTTTTTCGCGAGATGGTAAAGTTGGCCGGTTTTGTCAGGAGGCGCCGGCCATGAATGTACAAGTTTCTGCCAGCGATGCGGTTCTGCTCCGTCGGGATGCGGACGGACTCGCATGGCTTACGCTCAATCGTCCCGCTGCCCGCAATGCGCTTTCGGTTGCGCTGATGACGGCGCTGGAGCGCGAAATTGCTGCCATTGCGGCGGATCCGACGGTGAAGGTGGTCATCATCGGCGGTGCCGGCCCGGCCTTTTGCGCGGGCCATGACTTGCGAGAGATGCGCAGTGACCCAAGGCGAGAGACCTACGAGGCGCTTTTCTCCCAATGTTCGCGCCTGATGATGTCCATTGTGCGCTTGCCCAAACCGGTGATCGCGCGTGTCCACGGCATCGCTACGGCTGCCGGCTGCCAGCTTGTGGCGACGTGCGATTTGGCGGTCGCTGCGGAAACTGCGCGGTTTGCAACACCTGGGGTCAATATCGGCTTGTTCTGTTCCACGCCGATGGTCGCGCTCTCGCGCGCGGTGCCGCGCAAGGCCGCCATGGAAATGCTCCTGACCGGAGAGCTCGTCTCGGCTGCTCATGCCCGCGAAATCGGGCTGGTGAACCGGGTGGTGCCGGATGCTCTTCTGGATGAGGAAACCGAAGCCCTTGCTCGGCAAATCGCGGCCAAAAGCCCGCTGACGCTGGCGATTGGCAAGGAAGCCTTTTACCGCCAGGCCGAGATGGATTTGGAGTCCGCCTATCGCTATACCGCAGAGGTGATGACACGGAACATGCTTGCCCGCGATGCCGAAGAGGGAATTGACGCCTTTCTCGCCAAACGTCAGCCGGTGTGGAGCGGGTGTTGAGGCATACTCAAGACACGCGTTTTTTGGAGCCCTCCTTTACGCGCGTATCTGATTTGGCTTGACGCTTGAGATTCGGACAGCCACTTCTTAGGCGCTCAGGAAAGGCGGTTTCGCGTTACCGGAAGTTAAGGCTGCCCATCAACCAGCACAGCTTATGCCCCATCGTATTGTGATTGATCATCGCGTGCAGAAGGATGCGGCTACGGAGTCTCCGTGGCCTCGCCATCCCGAAAAGTTGCACCGGCCAGACAACCCGATCCAGCGCAAACCCCCATGGATTCGGGTGCGGGCTCCTGCGCACCCCGTATATTTTGAAACCCGCGCGTTGATTCGCGAACAGCGCTTGCATACGGTCTGCGAGGAGGCGGCTTGCCCCAATATCGGAGAGTGCTGGTCGCACCGACACGCCACCATGATGATTATGGGTGATGTGTGTACCCGTGCGTGCGCTTTCTGCAACGTGGCCACGGGGATTCCCGCTCCGCTCGACCGAGACGAGCCCAATCGCGTGGCAGAAGCGGTGGCACGGTTGGGTTTGCGGCACGTCGTGATCACATCGGTGGACCGCGATGACCTTGCGGATGGCGGCGCCGCCCATTTTGCCGCCGTTATCCGCGCCATCCGCGCGCGCGCGCCCGAGACCACCATTGAGGTGCTGACGCCCGATTTTTTGCGAAAGCCCGGCGCATTGGAGGTGGTGATCGCCGCCCGTCCGGACGTCTTCAATCACAACCTGGAGACAGTGCCACGGCTTTATCCTTCTATCCGTCCCGGTGCGCGTTACTATCAGTCGCTGAGGCTATTGGACCGGGCAAAGCAGCTTGCGCCGCAGATCTTCACCAAGTCGGGGCTTATGGTGGGGCTTGGGGAAGAGCGCTCGGAAGTGCTGCAAGTCATGGACGATTTACGGGTGGCTGATGTGGATTTTCTCACCATCGGCCAATATTTGCAGCCCACCGTGAAACATGCTGCGGTGGCACGCTTTGTCCCGCCGGAGGAATTCTCGGAATACGCGGCCATCGCCCGCGGCAAAGGGTTTTCCATGGTGAGCGCCTCGCCGCTGACGCGCAGCTCTTATCACGCGGATGCCGATTTTGCGGCGCTGCGTGCCGCCCGGGCGGCGGCTCTCGGGTAAGCCGATGCCGACCCATGCGGAGCGCCGTTTTGTTCCTTATCGGCCGGACCAGTTATTCGATCTGGTTGCCGATGTTGGAAAATACCCAAGATTTCTGCCGTGGTGTGTCAGTGCGCGGGTGCGGAGCAAAAGCGAGCAGCAGCTTATCGCGGATCTCACCATCGGTTTCGGCCCGTTTCGCGAAACCTTCACCAGCCGGGTGGCGCTTTCGCGCCCCCAACGCATCGATGTTCGCTATGAAAACGGCCCGTTTCGCTACTTGAACAATCACTGGGTCTTCGAGCCGCATCCGCAAGGCTGCACGGTCGATTTTTTTGTTGATTTCGAATTCCGCAGCCGCATCTTGCAAGCTGCCATCGGTGTTGTGTTTAACGAGGCGGTGCGTCGGATGGTCAATGCTTTTCAGAAACGGGCGCGGGAAGTCTATGGCCCGCCGGCTGCAACCATTTCGGTGGTTCGTCCGAGCCCGGCGCCAACGCCGCTCAAAAGCTGAGAAGAAGCCGATGCCGCTCTCTCCCGAGCGTCCTGACCGATCTTTACCGCCCGTCTGGGCGAATCTTTATTCAGATACGCAAACCAAGCCGACCCGCGCGATGCGTGAGGCCATGCTCAGCGCGGAAGTGGGCGATGAACAGCACGGAGACGATCCGACCGTGCTTGCCTTGTGCGACCGCATGGCGGCGCTCTTCGGCAAGGAGGCCGCCATGTTTCTTCCCAGCGGCACGATGTGCAACGAGATCGCCCTTCTGACCCATTGTTCCCCGGGCGATGAAGTGCTGGCGCATCCAACGGCCCATATTGTCATCGCTGAAGGCGGCGCGCCGGCCGCATTGGCAGGAGTCCAGATTACGCCCTTACCGGGCCCCCGCGGACAGTTTGATGTGGAAACCCTGGCTCAGGCATTGCACCCGCAAACGCGTCATGCGCCCCCGCAACGACTCGTGGTGGTCGAGCAAACATCCAATCTGGGCGGAGGCTCAGTCTGGCCGCTCGATCGTCTTTCCGCCGTGGCTGCGCTTGCGCATCAACACGGACTTGCCGCCCATATGGATGGGGCGCGCTTGCTTAATGCTTGCGTGGCAGCTGGTGTTTCCCCGCACGAAATGGCCGCAGATTACGACAGCGTGTGGCTCGATTTTACCAAGGGGCTCGGGGCTCCGCTCGGGGCGGTGTTGATGGGTTCGGCAGATTTTATCGATGCCGCGTGGCGCTGGAAGCAGCGCCTCGGCGGAGCCTTGCGGCAAGCCGGAATCTGCGCTGCGGCGTGCCTTTATGCGTTGGACCATCACGTCGAGCGGCTGGCGGACGACCACGAAAATGCCCGAGAACTTGCGCGAGGGCTTGCGCAAATTCCGGGGATCGAGGTTGAATTGCCGGAAACGAATCTTGTGTTTTTTGATACCGCGGGCACCGGTCTTACGGCTGAAGCGCTCGCTTCGCGCCTCCGGCAGGAGGGGATCATGATCAGCGTTATGGGCCGCTATCGTGCCCGGGCGTGTTTGCATCTGGATGTGGGGAGAAAAGAGGTGGCCCTTGTCACGGAAGTCATCCGCAGGGTGGTGAGTTCACAATGATCCGCCCTTTGTTGCGCCTCTCGTGCGGTCTCGTGATCGCCTTTGCTTTCATCGGCGGAGCAGCGGCTCAGGGGCCTTCGCAACCCGCTGCCCCGCGGAGCGCACCGCCCGCGTCTTCGCCTGCGTCGTCGCCTTCGACCTATTGGCATCAGACTTTACGGGAGCGGTTTGAAGCTGCAAACACAACGCATGACGGCCGCCTTACGCCCGAGCAAGCCCAAGCCGGAATGCCTTTTGTTGCGCGTCATTTCGCCGAGATTGACCGGGACAAAAAGGGCTATGTGACGCTGGATGACGTGCGGGAATGGCTCCGAAGCCGTCCGCATAGAACTCTGCGTGCCCGCTTCGAAGCTGCAAATACGGCGCATGACGGCCACCTCACGCGGGCCGAGGCGGAACATGGTTTGCCTTTTGTTGCCGAACATTTTGACGAGATCGACACAAGCCGCAAAGGCTATGTGACCTATGACGAGGTTTTAAGTTGGATCCGTGCGCGTCGCCATGCGCGTGATGACGCACCAAACCCGCCGACGCAAGCGCATTGACGTTAAGAACCACTAACGCTCTCTTTGCCGAGCGCCTTTTCCAGCAACTGCAGCGCAACTCCTGCGGCTGCCTCGCGAATTGCCGTGCGATCGCCGGGAAAGAGGTGGCGTTCGGTATGCAATACGTCCTTTCCCGCCAGCCCGAACCATACCAACCCGACCGGTTTTTCGAAGCTGCCTCCGCCGGGTCCTGCAATGCCGGTTACGGAGACAGCGAGCATGGCGTGGGAATGTCTGATTGCACCTTCGGCCATAGCGCGGGCAACCTCTTCGCTTACCGCGCCCTTATGCGCAATCAGCTCCGCCGGCACGCCGAGCATCTCGGTTTTCGCTGCGTTAGAATAGGTCACAAATCCGCGGTCGAAAACATCGCTTGCGCCGGCAATTGCCGTGAGCGCCGCCGCGATCATTCCTCCGGTGCAACTTTCCGCGGTGGCCAAGCGTAACCGATTGGCGCGGGCGAGGGAGAGCACTCGCTCGGCAAGCAGCAGAAGCGCGGGATCGTTCAGCACGATACCAACGACCCTAGGAATGCTCACAAGCGCTGATGTCGCGCCCGAGTTGTGCGCTCGATGGCGGCCGCCAGCAGCCCATCGATCCCGAGCCCTTCGCGCACCATTTCCAGCATGCGAAGCGCAGGCTGGCCTGCGAGCCGATCGGCCGCGATGACCTCGCAAGCCAAGACATAGGCGGTTTCCCGCAGGCGGGGTTCCAGGGCCCGATGGATGAGCCGCATCGCGTGCGCAATCCCATCTTCTTCGCGCAAGAGGCTAATGGCGGCATCGCTTGCGAGCTCCAGCTGTTCAGTGCTGAAGTTGTGAAAGACCGGCAGCGTTTGCACCAATGCCGACATCGTCCCGATTTCGCGATCTGTAATGCCGTCATGCGCCGCTGCCACCAAGACCATGGTGCAGACCAACGCTTCCTGCGGCGAAAGCTCGGTGCGAGCGAGCATGCGTAGACCCCCTTTTGTGGCACCCATTGGTGCCGCAAGCGCCAGATCAGTTCAAGTGCAATCTTGGCTATTCCACATGAAGAAAAGTTTTGATCGCGGTCACCGCCTCCGCAAGCCCAACGCGGGCCACTTGCACGCCGGGCGGAAAAGCCGAAAGCAAACGGCTCGGTGTGCGCCGATCGAGCAAGACAAAGACGCCTCTGTCCGTTGCCCGGCGAATTAGCCGCCCGAAAGCCTGCCGCAGCCGCTGGCGCGCGATGCGCGCTTCGTATTCCGCAGGATTCCCTCCCGAAAGGTGAATCCGCCGCTCGCGGTGCAAAATGTTCGGCCGCGGCCATGGCACTTTATCAAACACCACAAGCCTAAGCGCGCGGCCGGGAACATCTACGCCATCGCGCATCGCATCGGTACCCAAAAGGCAGCTTTCCTCTTCGATCCGGAAGATGTCCACGAGGGTGGCGTTGTGCATCGGATCAACATGCTGGGCAAGCAGCATGATACCGGCCGCCTCCAGTTCCGGAGCGATGCGCGCATGCACGGCCGTCAGCCGTCGGATTGCGGTAAAGAGGCCGAGCGCGCCTCCGCCTGCTGCCAAAAACAAGGCGCGACAGGCACCCGCGAGTGCATCGAGATCTTCACCGGGGACGTCGGTGACAATGAAAGCGCGCGTTTGTGCCGCGTAATCGAACGGGCTCGGCACCGTGACGCGAAGGGCAGGCGCGGATATGTGCACGGCGCCAACTTCGGCTTCCGCCGTTTCCCAGGCAAGGACGGGGTCGGGCTGGCCGCCGTCGCGCAAAGTCGCTGAGGTAATCAGCAGACCATGTGCAGACGCGGCGAGGGTTGCCGCGAAAGGAACGGTGGGGTCGAGCCAATGCCGGCACAGGGCAACATCACGTTCATGCCCATCGGCCCGTTCCAGGCGAAGGAAGAGAACTTGTTCCGGGCGGCGACCCGGCTCCGGTGCGGGTTCGGAAACCGCATGGAGCATTTCGCACCATGCCGCAAGCGGATCCAGCGCGCGCCGTGCCAGGGTTCGCGCCGCCGCTTCGATCCGGGTGCGCTGCGTTTCCTCCAAGGTTTCGGCTTCGTCATGAAGCCTGGCAAGCAGCCGGTTCCGCAGCGTTTTCAACGGCTCTGCAATGCGGTGAAGCGCGCGGGCAAGCCGTTCGGCTGCCTCAGGGAGTTCGGGCAGCACGGGGTGAAGGTCGGCTTCCAACGTCATTCCGGAAGAGTTTGCATCCCCTTCGGCGTTTCTGGCCAAAACTTGGCGCCGAACCGCGCGCAGAAATGCCTCGGTGGGGCTGTCTTGTGCGGGCAGCAAGGCGCCAAGCTTAGGTCTTTCCGGTTCTTCAGCGATGCGCGAAGACCAGCCGGGGCCGGGAAGTGCCCGTGCAGCCTGGAGCGCCGCCTCCAACGGCGCCTCCAGCTCGGGACGGCCCAAGACCAGCTCTTCCAGGCGCCGACGCAAACCGCGGGCGCGAGACCGGCTTCCTTCGGCGCCTAAAAGCCATCGCCGCAGCTCGGCCGTTTCGAGGCCGCAGACAGCGGTGGCAAAGGCATTGTCGGCTGCATGGAAAATCTGGTGGCCTTCGTCGAACACGTAGCGAAGGGGGATGCCCGCATCATCAAGCCCCTCGCCCCAGTGCCAAGCATGCGCGGCCTGCACCATGACCAACGCATGATTGGCGACGACGATATCGGCCTCCCGCGCACGGCGAATGCTATGCTCCACGAAGCAACGCCGCCAGTGGGGGCAGGCCGAATGGATACATTCACCGCGCCGATCGGCGAGATTTGCGATGTTTGCGCGGCCAAAGAGTTCGGCGAACCAGCCGGGGAGATCGCCGCCTTCAAGATCGCCATCGGCGGTGACCGCGGCCCACCGCGATAGCAAACCCAGAGCGATCAGATGCTGCGATGAGCCGCGAAGCGTTGCGGCATTGACGGCTTCCTCGAAATTGAGCAGGCAAAGGTAATTTTCGCGGCCTTTGCGGATTACGGCTCGCTGCCGGCGCGTGGCGGGATCGGGGAACAAGCGCGCGAGTTCGGCCTCAATCTGCCGTTGCAAGTGGCGGGTGAAGGTGCTGATCCACACCGTTCCCTGATTCCGCTCGGCCCATAGGCTCGCCGGGGCGATATAGCCCAGGGTCTTCCCGATACCGGTGCCGGCCTCGGCCAGCACCAGCTGCGGCACGCCTTGCTCGATGCGGGGCGCGAACGCGGCGGCGGCGGCCGCGGCATATTCGATTTGGCCAGGCCGGTGCTCGGCCTCCGGCCCCAGCATCTCTGTCAGCCGGCGTCTGGCTTCGGCTGGGCTTACCGGAAACGCGCGCGGTGGGGAGAGCGGCGCGGTTTCCTCCCATTCCGGAAGGCGTTGCCAGACCCGCAACGCCCGCGCGGCCGGAACGGCTTGGGGGTTGCCCAATGCCGCAGTGACCAGCGGCGCCCAGCTCCAGCCGGCAAGCCCCATTTGCGCAGCAAGCTCCGCAGCGTCGCGACCTTGTTCGGTCTGCCGGCTTGCGGCGAGCCGAGCGAGCAGCATCCGCGCGAGCTCGGGCAAAAAGGCAACGGCGGCTTCTAGGCCCGCCCCTGGAGGGTCGTAGTCCAAGGCCAAAGCGAGCCCCCGCGGTGTGGGCGCAGCAGGGCAGGCGGGGTAGACAAAGGCAAAGAGTTCTAGGAGATCGAGCGCCGGCCTGGGTTGCATGCCAAGTCGGCGAAACGTTGCCGGAGCATGTACCAGCAACGGCGGGGGCAAGTTCGCGAGCCGTTGCGCTGCTTCTTCGCTCCGCATCAGGCAAAGTGTGCCATCGGGCAGCAAGATCGCGGCTTGCCCGGCGCCCGCGGCCACGGCCGGGGTCTCCGTCAGGTTGAGAAAGCGGCCCGGGTTTGCCATGACCTCACTCCAAGCAGAAGCGCCGATTGACCAATCACGCCCCCCTTTCTAGCATTGCGTCAATGCGACAAGATACTTCCCTACAAGAGGCATTGCCGAAGGCGTGGCCGTTTGAAGAGGCCCAAAAAGTGGCCCAAAGGCTTGAGGCCCGCGGTAAGGATAGTGCCTTGTTCGAAACCGGCTATGGTCCTTCCGGCTTGCCTCATATCGGCACTTTCGGCGAGGTGGCGCGCACGAGTTGGATCCGCCGCGCCTTTGGCACCCTCACCGGCAAGCCCTCACGGCTGATCGCTTTCAGCGACGACATGGATGGTCTGCGCAAAGTGCCGGACAATGTGCCCAACCGCGAAATGTTGCAGCAGCATTTGGGCAAACCGCTGACCCGCATTCCCGATCCTTTTGGCACGCATGAGAGCTTTGGCGCGCACAACAATGCCCGCCTGCGAGATTTTCTCGATAAATTTGGATTCGAATACGAATTTGCTTCCGCAACAGATTATTATACATCCGGCCGTTTCGATGCTGCTTTGCTGCGCTTGCTTGAAGTCTACGAGGAAGTGACGGCGGTGATTCTGCCGACATTAGGGCCGGAGCGGCGAGCAAGTTATTCACCCGTCTTGCCGATCCATCCCAAAAGCGGGAAGGTCATGCAGGTGCGTATTGAAAAATGGGATCGCAATGCCGGCACCGTAACGTGGCGTGACCCGCACACTGAAGAGTGGTTTGAAACGCCGGTCACCGGCGGGGCATGCAAACTGCAATGGAAGGCAGACTGGGCGATGCGTTGGTATGCGCTCGGCGTGGATTACGAAATGTCGGGAAAGGACCTGATCGAGAGCGTCAGGCTTTCCAGCGAGATTTGCCGCATTCTGGGCGGAGAGCCGCCGATCAGCTTTACCTACGAGCTATTTCTGGACGAGAAAGGGCAAAAAATCAGCAAATCCAAGGGCAACGGCCTATCGGTGGAGGATTGGTTGCGCTATGCACCGCCCGAAAGCCTAGCCCAGTTTATGTATAATGCGCCGAAACGTGCCAAAAGGCTTTATTTCGATGTCATTCCGCGTGCCGTCGATGAATTTCTTGCCAACGCGGAACGTGCACAAACCCAAACCGGCGCCGAATTGTTGGCAAACCCTGCTTGGCATATCACCGGCGGGTCGGTTGGTAAGGAATATCTCACCCCGCTTTCCTTTAGCATGTTACTCAATTTGGCGAGCGCGGTGAATGCGGAGACGCCGGACATTCTTTGGGGTTTTATCCGCCGCTACGCGCCGCAGGCATCACCCGAAAGCATGCCTTATTTGGCCAAGTTAGTCGATTATGCGATTGCATATTTTCACGACTTTGTTCGGCCTGCCAAGCGCTTTCGTGAGCCGAACGCCGTGGAACGCATTGCGCTTTCCGAACTTGCCGAGGGGCTGCGCGCTTTGGTTCATTCCGAAAAAACCACGCCGCCTTCGGCGGAAACCATACAGAATTTACTCTATGATATCGGCAAACGGCATTTTCCCGACCAATTGCGCGACTGGTTTGCCTGCCTTTATCAAGTCCTGCTCGGCCAGCAGGAAGGACCACGGTTTGGCAATTTCATCGCAATTTACGGGGTGCCGGAAACCCTCTCGTTAATCGAGAGTGTTCTTGCCCGCGCGCAACATGCGGCCTGAGCAACGCGATTTCTGACGGTGGTACGCTTCCTGAAATCATGGATTCGTAATGCGCCGGCCATAGTGGGTGTTGTTCTTTTGGTGGGCGCGATCTGGGTGGTGCGGAGCGAGTTTCGCCACCTTAAGATAGAAGATATCGCAAAGGCCATACACGCGGTACCGTTGCCGGCTTTGGTGCGGGCGGGGATTTTTACCGTTCTTGCCTACGGCGTTCTCACGCTTTATGACTTTCTGGGAACGATCTATGCCGGGCGAAAAGTTCCTTATAGCCGGGTTGCGTTTGCATCGTTTTGCGCCTATGCGCTCTCACATAATCTCGGGTTTTCCGCACTTTCCGGTGCAGCGGTGCGTTATCGGCTCTACGCACTTTGGGGGTTGACGCCCTCGCAAATAGGCAAACTCGTCGCTTTTTGCAGTCTCACATTCGGATTAGGTGGCATGGTCCTTGGGGCCATTATCCTGTTTTTCGAACCGACTGCGGTACCCTTGATCGGCACGCGATTTCCGGTTCAGCTTTTGCATGCCTTTGGGGCAATCCTGATCGGTATTGTTATCGCCTACATTACTGTCGCACGCGTGGTGCGGCGTTTTCAGCTGTTTGGCCACGCGATCGAGCTGCCGGGCATTCGTATGGCGATTTTGCAGGTTTTGCTCGCAACGGCAGATGTTGCGGTAACCGCGGCGATTTTCTATGCGCTGCTCCCTGAGGGAAGGGACCTTACGTTTCTTCGTTTCCTAGCCGTCTACGTTGTCGCCTATTCGGCCGGTCTTGCAGCGACTTTGCCCGGAGGAATAGGGGTCTTCGATAGTGCTATGCTGCTCGGGTTGGCGCCTTATGTGGCACCGCCGGCGGCAGTTAGTGCCATTCTCATCTTTCGCCTTTACTATTATGTCATTCCGCTTTTTCTTGCCGCAACGCTCTTCGCTTCAAACGAGGTGCTTTTGCGCGCAAGGCCGCTACTCTATCCGGCCGGCTCTCCTGCTGCCCTACCGGCTGCCAGCC
This sequence comes from Terriglobia bacterium, assembly GCA_023511585.1. Classification (GTDB taxonomy): domain Bacteria; phylum Pseudomonadota; class Alphaproteobacteria; order Acetobacterales; family Acetobacteraceae; genus JAIMBF01. The sequence continues at coordinate 7,238 of JAIMBF010000024.1, read as the reverse complement.
GTTGGAGTGAGCCGGATCTTGCGGTTGCCGCTGCAACCGGCACGGTTGCCTTGTGCGGTGCGCTTTTGCTTTCGTTAGGCGTTTTATCCACTCAGCCGGATTTTTCGTGGCTCGGCCATGATATTCGCTTGGTCGCGAGAGAGGCAGGGCAGTTTATTCCTTCACTCCTCGGCGCCGCTCTGCTTGTTCTGGCGATCGGCCTGTCCCGTCGCGTAACCCTTGCTTGGTGGACAACCATTGTCCTGCTCTTGGTCGCGGCTGCTTTTAGCCTTGCGAGAGGGGACAGCCCGCTGATTTCTGCGATTTTGGCCCTGGCGACTTTCGTGATTGCGCCTTACCGCAACGCCTTTTACCGGCACACGCGGCTTTTCTCCGGCCCGTTGGATGTTTCGTCCGCGCTTTCCCTTTTGGCGCTCACCGTGTGTGTGGCGGCATTGGCAATATTTGAGCGCCACGTTCGCGGCGTCAGCGCGGTTTCTTGGTGGCAGCTCGTGCTTTCGCCGAAGGTGCCGAACTCGCTGCGAGCCAGCGTTTTCCTGGCTGTTGCGGTAGGCTTGACGGCGATCTGGCGGCTTATTTTGCCAGGCCGGGTGCGTTGGGAAGCATGGGGGCCGGAAGTGCAACGTCGCTACGTCGCCTTAGGGGGTGATCCGCCGGCGCGGGTGGACGGCGTTGTGTGGGGTGAAAGCGGTCAGGCCGGCATTGCTTTCCGACGGGAGGGACGTATCCTGCTGGGGCTCGGCGACCCGGTCGGAGATAAAAGTGATCAGATTTCCGCAATTTGGCGGTTTCGGGATCTTGCGGAACAGGAGGGGGGCCATGCCGCCGTCTACGGCGCAAGCGAAGAACTGTTGCAAGTGTATGCCGATATCGGGCTTGCGGCATTGCCCCTTGGCCCGGACGGATTACCGATGCCGGAAGAGGGACGCGAGATGGTTCCCAAATCAAATCAATATTTGGTATGTCATGCAGAGCGCGATCTGCCGCAGCTGCTGCCGATACTGAACAAGCTTCCGTCGAAAAGCGGGATTACTCAGGCCCATGGCAGAACAACCAAAAGCACAGCCTATGACAATGATGGCCCAAAGCCAAAGCACGGCCAACTTCCTTGATCGGCTATTTTCTCTTGCGAACCGACGCGTGCTGGTCACAGGCGCCTCGGGCGGCTTGGGATTGCATTTCGCCCGCGTGGCATATGCCGCAGGCGCGAAAGTCGTATTAGCCGCTCGGCGAAAGGACCGCATAGAGGCCGAAGCCGAAAAACTCGGCGAGCGCGCCAAAGCAGTGGTGATGGATGTTGCTGATGTGCATTCGATTCACCATGCGTTTGATGCAATAGAGGCGGATGGCGTCTGCGATGTCATCGTGAACAATGCGGGCCTTGCGAAAGTTGCGCCTGCTCTGGAAGTTTCGCCGAACGATTGGAATGCCGTGGTGGACGTTAATCTCCGGGGAGCTTTTTGGGTCGCTCAAGAGGCCGCGAAGCGACTGCGCGCTCTGCAAAAGGGCGGAAGCATTATTAATATCGCCTCGATACTTGGTGAACGCGTCATTCCTTCTGTTGCGTCCTATGCGGCTAGCAAGGCGGGGCTTATTCATCTTACCCGGGTTCTTGCTGTGGAATGGGCTCGGTACGGTATTCGTGTGAACGCTTTAGCGCCCGGGTATTTCGAAACGGATATGAACGCGGAATTTTTTTCCTCGGATGCAGGTCAGGCGATGATAAAAAGAATTCCGCAGCGCAGACTCGGGCGGCTGGAGGAGCTCAGCGGGCCCTTTCTGCTTCTTGCCTCGGGGGCGGCCGGCTACATGACCGGAAGCATCATCACCGTGGATGGAGGTCATTCGGTCAACAGTGTGTGACATGTTTCCGGCGAAAAGCGGAAAAATCGGGTAACCACGCTATGCTCCAACTTGCGGCTATTATTGCCAGTCTCGTAACCGCCGCCATTGCACTTGCGATTTTGCTCCGCATGATCGCACAGTCGCGGTTTTGGCACGAGGAGCGTTTGCTTCTGGAACAGATTCGCGGTGGACAACGCAGCGAAACGGAAACATTACGAACCGTTTTGCTGGCCGGCCAGGAAAGCGCACGTCGAGAATTGGTGGAGCTTCTCGGCGGTATGCGCGACAGTTTGGGCCGCAACCATGCCGAACTCGTTCAAGCGCTTGCGTCCGGACAGGAACGTGTCTGGCGGTTAATGGACGAAAAGCTGGCGGAACTTCGCCGAAGCACGGATCAGAAACTCGCGGAAATCCAGCAAACCGTGAATGAGCAGCTTCACCAAGCGGTGGAACAACAAATGACCGCGAGCTTTTCTCGCGTAACAGAACAGTTTGCTCTTGTGCAAAAGGCCATGGGCGACGTGCAGGCGGTAACTGCGCAAATAAGCGATATCAAGCGCATCTTCAGCAATGTAAGAACTCGGGGCGGATGGGGTGAGACGCAGCTTCGCGCCTTGATGGACGACGTCTTGCCTTCCGGTAGTTACGAAACCAACAAACGATTGCGGCAAGACAGCGACGCGGTGGTTGAATTTGCGGTTATCATGCCAATGCGTGGCTCTGAACGAACCTATTTGCCCATTGATGCAAAATTTCCCGTAGAAGACTACGAGCGTCTTTTGGCTGCCAGCGAACGCGGTGATGTAGAAGCAGAGCGCGCAGCCCAAGCAGGCTTAATCCGTCGAATCCGAGAAGAAGCGCGGAGGATTCAGGAAAAATACATCGTCCCGCCGACCACGGTGGAATTTGCGGTGATGTATCTGCCCACCGACGGGCTTTATGTTGAAGTGGCGCGCGTGCCTGGGCTGATTGACGAAATCGGTCGCAATCACCGGGTGTTGGTGCTGGGGCCGAGCCTTTTCCCTGCACTTCTGCGCACAATCCATTTAGGCCATATCACGCTTGCACTTGAACAAAAGGCTGACGAAGTGCGCGTTCTGCTGGGCGCCACGCGCACTGAAATGGAAAAGATGGATTTAATTCTGGCCAAGCTTGGCAAACAGGCGGGAACGCTGAGCAATACCATCGAAACGGCGCGCCAGCGAACGCGAGCGGTGCGCCGCAAACTTAGGGACGTTGAAGCGGTGGATGCCGAGACGGCCGAACGCCTGCTCGGGGTAGAAGCCGAAAGCGCTGATTTGGAGGTTGAGGAGCCGCTTCGTTCCGGTCGTTAAACCCCATCCGCCGGGGCGATGGCAAGCCAACTCAAGGTTGGCAACGGGCCAAACGCCTACGCTGGACGGAGCTTTCACCGGGCGCGGGTTGGCGTTCGCATTGCTTTTGGCGCCTTGTGTGGAGTCCTGTTCCTGTTTTCCGAGCTCCGACTGCAATGCCAGCACGCTAGATAAGGCGTAACTCCGGAACGCGCTGAAGCAAGGATTCAGTGAGTTCCTGCCGCCGCTCCCACAATGCGCGATACCATGCAACGCGTGCCGACATCTGATAAGCGAGCATACGGTTTTGCGCAACCCATTGGCGTGCCGCATTTCCTACTCGGGGGCCCAAATCGGGGTTAGCGACGATGCGTCGGATCACCGTAATTAACTCTTCGGAGGAGCGAAACAAAAATCCGGTTTCTCCGTCGCGTAGGCTTGCGGAATACACCGTGGGACTGGCGACGGAGACGACGCGATGGGCCGAAGCTTCCAGAAACTTCAGATCCGATTTGCAGCGGTTAAAGGGATTATCACGCAGAGGTATGAAACATATCTCACAGCGGGACAAGAGATCCAAGTATTGATTATATTCCAGTAAAGGAAGGAAATTCTTATAAGGCGTCTGCAATGCATCGAACAGCCCGCGATCGTGGACAATGGCAAATTGCAGTTTTTCCCGAAACTCTTGGGCGAGGACATTCAGCCCATCAATATAAGGCGCCCAATCGTTCTCTCGGTTAAGTGCCGCAAACAGCAGCGTAAACTTGTCCGGATGGGCAAAATTGCGGATATCCGGCAGGGCCTGAACCGCGTTGGGAAAAACGCCAACTTCCGGATTTGCCTGCCGGAGCACATCTGCCAGGCCTTCCGTTGTGGTCTGGACGGCATGCACGGCTTTAAAATTATACATATCTTGGCGCTGCAGGACCGGTATATAGTCAGGGTGGTCGTCGAATTCCGTTATAATGAGGAAATTCTGCGCCAATGCCTGACGCAAAAAATTCAACCCTTTGGCGCCTACAAGTGCAGGTCGATGAAGAATTAGCAATTTGGGTACAGGGCCCTCCACCGATAGCGGGTCTCGGCTGTTCCACAACATAGGCATCACGCCGGGGATGCTCGCGAGGGCGCGCATCGGTTCTAACACCCGCACGTGGCTTACGCCGCCAACGGGTGTGAGCATCGTCATGACCAAGAAAATCGGTTGCAGCGGCTGTTTGGTGGCCCGCCACACATACTGGATGGGGGCGACACGGCGGGAAAAAGCGTCTCGGTCGATGCCATGGCTCGCCAAAGTCGGAGCAAGGTCCGCAACAAATTGGTGAACGCGCTCGCGCTCAAACACCCGGGCATGAGCATCGACGATGAACAGGCCGGATTGGTCGAGCAGCTCGCGCATCGTTTCGTAACTGAACCATCGGAGGTGTTTTTCGTCGCGAAGCCCGGTGGCCTCGTAACGCCACCCAGTACGGATCAACTGCGCGAGAAGACTCCAATGTTCAACGTTGGGGATGCTTGCCAAGACAACACCGTCCGGCGATAGAGCCGCGACATGTCGATGCAACACTGCGGCCGGATCCCGAAAATGCTCGAGCGTATCGCCGTAGACGAGGCAATCGATCTTGCCATGCCAAGCATCCGGCAGCGAAAGCGATTCCGCATCGCCGAGAATGACCTCATCAAGCCGGCGCGCAGCTTGCCGGGCTGACGCTTCATTCATTTCGATACCAAGCAGGATAGCTTTGGGATTAATGCGCCGATACGCGGCGCCAAGTGCGCCGGTTCCGCAGCCGACATCGAGTACAACGCGAGCAGTCTGTGGAATGCGCTCGAGCAAATCCGGGTTGGGGACATCCGGATAAGGAGACATTTCGGTGCCAATGGCAGACATGAATGATTTTTCCCTGCCTGATGCGAGTATACGATGAACGAACAAAGAGAATTCTGGTTACCGGATAAGTTGATGTTCGAACAGGATTTCATTCCTCATGGCACACTCGTCCTTCTACCAGCCGATATTCAATAGGCCGTTTTGCCTGCGCACGTCTTGGATGCTCGGCATGTCGGCTACCGTCCAGCCGCCGCCAAGTGCCTCAATCAATGCCACGCTTTCGAGCAAACGATTTTGCTGAATGGTAAGCAACGTAACTTGATTAGAAAGCAAGAGCTGTTGATCGGTAAGCACTGTGGTGTAAATAACCGTTCCTGCTTTGTACTCGTTAAGGGCAAGCTGGTAATTGCGTTGCGCCGCAGCAACAGCCTCCTGCTGGATTTTTGCCTCCTGCTCAAGCACGCGCAAGGCGACCAGTGCGTCCTCGACTTGCTGAAAGGCAGTTAAGACCGTCTGTCGGTAGTTGGCAACGGCCGCAAGATAGGCGGCACGATTGGCGGCCACTTGGGCAACGAGAAGCCCGCCTTCAAAAATGGGCTGGGTGCCGTTTACGCCGAGCGACCAGATTTCATTGCGCAGAGCAAAAAGCTGAGCGAGGGGAGGAATTCCTGTATAACCGTAAGATCCGGTCAGCGTAATATTGGGGTAAAGCGCGGCAATCGAGGCGCCGACCAGGGCGTTGGCTTCTTGCATTTGTCGCTCTGCAGCAGCGATATCCGGTCGGCGCTCCAGCAAGGAGGAGGGCACGTCCGGAGGAACTACCGGAACGACGCTGGCAAGCTGCCCGTGAGCTAAAGAAAGTTCCGCGGGCGGCTTACCGATAAGCACGGCGATCGCATGTTCGAATTGCGCGCGTTGTTGCGCAACCGCCACGGCCTGGGCTTCGGTGCTACGGAGTTCGGTCAGCGCTGTCTCTACATCCAACCGAGAAACATATCCGGCTTTATATTCGTTTTCCGTAATCCTCAGCGCTTGACGATAAGTATCTACAGTCTGATTGAGTAAGTCTTGAAGCGCATCGGCGGCCCGCAAATTGAAGTAGGCTATGGCAAGTTCTGCTTGCGCTGCAAGCCGGGCATTGGCAACCTGTGCGGCGGAAAATTGGGCGCCTGCTGCGCGGCTTTCGATCGTGCGGCGAATTTCTCCCCAAATATCAAGCACCCAGTTTGCTTGGCCCTGCACCGTATAAAAAGTGACCGCAAAGGTCTTTTTGGTGTTTTTACCTGTCAAGCCGACGCCGGTACCGGCACCTGTGGGTTGCACTACAACTGCCTGGTTGCCACCGCCGGAGCGAATGTCGCTTGCGGAAGCGGTAAGAAACGGGAAAAGCTGGGCCTGTGCTTCTTGTACCAAAGCATTGGCCTGCATGTAATTGGCATAGGCGGCAGCCAATGTTTGGTTTCCAATGTCGATCTGTCTTTCCAGCGCATCCAACGTTGCGTCGTGATAAATAGACCACCACGGGCCGCGTTCGATACCATCCATCGGCGTTGCCGGTTTCCACCCCGCGAGTTCTTTGTAAGCCGTCGGCACCGGCGCACTTGGTCGCCGATAGTCCGGCCCCACGGTACAGGCGATCAGCAGTGTGAGCAGTCCGGCAGAACTGACGGCAATGCGCTTCATTCCCCTGCCTTTGGCAAGCCGCTTATGAATAAGCCGGGAAACAGTCGATGCCATTGCCGCTGCGCCCAAAGGCGAAGCCGATCGAGATACAAGTAAACCACCGGTGTGGTATACAAAGTAAGAACCTGGCTGACGGCCAAACCTCCGACGATCGAAATACCGAGAGGACGGCGCATTTCCGATCCCACATCCTGCCCGATCACCAAGGGCAGTGCGCCAAATGCGGCAGCAAATGTGGTCATCAAGATCGGGCGAAACCGCTTCAGGCATGCTTCGCGGATCGCTTCACGGGGACTAAGGCCTCGCTCGCGTTCCGCCGCCAGTGCGAAGTCGATCATCAAGATCGCATTCTTCTTCACAATGCCGATTAGGAGAATAAGGCCAATCATCGCTATAATCGTCAGCTGTTCGCCAAAAGCCATCAGTGCAAGCAGCGCACCGATGCCGGCCGAGGGGAGGGTGGAAAGAATGGTGATCGGGTGGACATAGCTTTCATAAAGAATGCCGAGCACGATATACATCGTTGCCAAGGCCGCAAGAATAAGAATCGGCTCGTCTTTCAC
>JAIMBF010000128.1 GCA_023511585.1 Terriglobia bacterium | reverse complement strand
CGGGAGCGCTTTGCCCCCTATGATCTTATTCAAGAAGGTGCGGCTCAGATTGCACTCTTGGCGCCGCTTTGCACGGTGAGCAATGCGGTCCCGAAGGATCTTTTTGTTTCGGCGGATAGGCTTCAGCTTTCCCGGGTGTTCGGCAATCTGCTGCGCAATGCCGCGGAAGCCGGCGCCAAGAGCATCGTCGTCTCGGCACGCAGGCTTGCCCATGCGACGGAGTTTGCCGTGCGCGATAATGGCCCGGGCCTGCCGGAAACGGTGCGCGCCCGCTGTTTCAGCCCTTTGCCTCGCCGCGGCGCGGCGGCACCGGGCTTGGGCTTGCTATTGCACGCGAATTGATGCGCGCGCATGGCGGCGAACTGGCTTTGGAGAGCACGGGGCCGAACGGCACTTGCTTTCTTCTCACCTTGCCGGATTAGCGGGTTGTCCGTCCCATTGGGCCGAGCCTCATCCCGCCTCTTTGCCTCAAGCTTGCCGCGAATCGCGGGCTTCGGCTAGCGTAGCGAGGGAATGGGAACACATCATGAACGATCTGTTCAGTCGTGCTGCGCGCACGCGTGAGGAATACTCGGCCAAAGATATCGAGGTCTTAGAAGGGCTGGAGCCGGTGCGGCGTCGGCCCGGCATGTTCATCGGCGGGACGGATGAGACGGCATTGCACCACCTTGCGGCGGAAATTCTGGACAATGCCGTGGATGAGGCCATTGCCGGGCATGCAAGCTTTATCGAAGTTTCTCTAGGCGCGGAAAATTGGCTCACCATCCGAGACAACGGGCGCGGCATCCCGGTAGATCCGCACCCGAAATTCGCCCCTCTCAGCGCTTTGGAAGTGATTTTCACCACCCTGCACGCCGGCGGCAAATTCGGCGGCAAGGCGTATCGGACCGCGGGCGGCCTGCACGGGGTGGGCAGCTCCGTGGTGAATGCGCTTTCCGAGCGGCTGGAAGTGGAGGTTGCCCGCGACCGCATTCTTTGGCGGCAGACTTATGCACGCGGCAAGCCGCTCACACCTTTGACCCGCATCGGGCCGGCGCAGAACCGCCGCGGTACGTCGGTAAGCTTCCGCCCGGATCCGCAAATTTTCGGCGCCCTTCGATTCCGCCCCGAACGGCTCTACCGGATGTGTCGCTCCAAAGCCTATCTGGTCCGCGGCATCGAAATCCGCTGGTCGTGCGAACGGGCGCTGCTCTCCGATGATGATTCCGTCCCCGCGGAGGCGGTGCTGCACTTTCCGGGCGGGCTGCAAGAGAGCTTGGAAGCAGAAATCGGCGAGTCACCACGCGTCATTGCCGGTTTATGGGCCGAGGAAGCGGCTTTCCCCGGCGAAGGCGAAGGCCGCGCCGAATGGGCGCTGACATGGCTCACGGACCAAGAGGGGTTTCTGCACTCCTATTGCAACACCATCCCCACCACCGAAGGCGGCACGCATGAGGCCGGGTTTCGCGCCGCATTGCTAAAGGGGCTTCGCGCCTGGGGTGAGCAGCGCGGCCAGCGCCGGGCCGGGCAGATTGCGGCGGAGGATGTGCTCGGCACGCTCGCCGGCAAGCTCTCGGTTTTCCTGCCCGAGCCCGAGTTTCAGGGCCAGACCAAACAGAAGCTCACCAGCTCCGCGGCGGCACGGCTGGTCGAATCGGCGGTGCGGGATCGGTTCGACCATTTTCTCGCCGCGGATCCGGCGCGGGCCGATGCCTTGCTGGCCTATATCACGGAGCGCGCCGAAGAGCGTTTGCGTCGGCGCGAAGAGCAGGAAACCCTCCGCAAGTCGCCCACCCGCAAATTGCGTCTGCCGGGCAAGCTTGCCGATTGCACGCGCAAGAATGCCGAGGAAACGGAACTCTTTCTTGTCGAAGGAGATTCGGCCGGCGGTTCGGCCAAGCAGGCGCGAGACCGAGAGCGGCAGGCCGTCTTGCCGCTGCGCGGGAAAATCCTGAACGTGGCGAGCGCTTCGGCCGAGAAATTGCGCCTCAATCAGGAGCTTCGGGATCTTGTGGAAGCCCTGGGCTGCGGCGTGGGGCCCAAGTTCGATCGCAAGCGGCTCCGCTATGGGCGCATCATTATCATGACCGACGCGGACGTGGACGGAGCGCACATCGCCTCTCTGTTGCTCACGTTTTTTTATCAGGAATTGCCGGAACTGATCCGGCACGGCCATCTCTATCTGGCCCGCCCGCCGCTTTATCGGCTCACCCAGGGCGGCAAAGCCGTCTATGCCATGGATGATGCCGACCGGGACCGGAAATTGCGCAGCCTCTTCAAGCCCGGGGCGAAGGTGGAAATCAGCCGCTTCAAGGGCTTGGGCGAAATGCCGCCTGCCGCACTGCGCGAGACGACCATGGACCCGGCACGCCGCACCCTGCTGCGGGTGCTTGCGCCGCGCGAAGAGCATACGCAAACGCAGAGTTTGGTGGAAAGCTTAATGGGCCGGAAACCCGAGCTTCGGTTTCAGCTCATTCAGCAATACGCCCCGACCGTGGAAGAGCTCGACCTTTAATGTAATGCCGGCGGGTAACGCTGGCGGAAAACATGCCAAACGAGATCTTCCCATTGTTTCTTTGTTTTTTCACACTCTTGACGGCGGCGGGCGCACAACCCATGTTGACAGCAGTATAAAGGTGCGGCACACATAAGCTTTCCCGTGGTTGCAATCGCACCGGTTTCGCTCGTTCTCTCACCTTCTTTGGGCTGTCTGCGGCTATCGCCTCATGTGAGGATCGCTTGCCCGCAAAGCCCTCTCTCCTGATCGATCTTGAGGCGTTTCTCTCATGCATCTTGCCGAACTTAAGGCAAAATCCCCAGCGGATCTGCTCAGCCTAGCGGAATCGCTGCAAATCGAAAACGCATCATCCCTGCGTAAGCAGGACATGATGTTCGCCATCCTGAAAAACCTGGCGGAAAACGACCAGGCCATCCACGGCGCCGGCACGCTGGAGATCCTCCCGGATGGCTTCGGCTTTCTGCGTAGCCCGGAATCCAATTATCTGCCCGGGCCTGATGATATTTACGTCAGCCCCGCGCAGGTGCGCCGCTTCGGTTTGCGCACCGGCGATACCGTGGAAGGGCAGATCCGTGCCCCGAAAGACGGGGAGCGTTATTTCGCTCTGGTAAAAGTTAACACCATCAACTTTGAACCCCCGGAAGCGGTGCGTCATCGCATCAATTTCGACAACCTCACCCCGCTTTACCCGGATGAACGGCTGAAGATGGAAGTGGAAAACTTCCAGTCCGTGGCAAAGGGGCCGGGGAAAGACTACACGCTCCGGGTGATCGATCTCATCGCCCCGATCGGCAAGGGCCAACGGGCGTTGATCGTCGCCCCGCCGCGAACCGGCAAGACGGTGATGCTGCAAAACATCGCCACCGCCATTGCGGCGAACCATCCGGAGGTTTTCCTGATCGTTCTCCTCATCGACGAACGGCCGGAAGAAGTCACCGACATGGCGCGCAGCGTCAAAGGCGAAGTGATCTCCTCCACGTTCGACGAACCGGCCACGCGCCATGTGCAAGTGACCGAGATGGTTCTGGAAAAGGCTAAGCGATTGGTGGAGCACAAGCGCGATGTGGTGATTTTGCTTGACTCCATCACCCGGCTTGCGCGCGCTTACAACACCGTGGTTCCCTCTTCGGGAAAGGTGCTCACCGGCGGCGTGGATGCGAATGCCTTGCAGCGGCCGAAGCGTTTCTTCGGCGCGGCGCGCAATATCGAAGAGGGCGGCTCGCTGACCATTATCGCCACGGCCTTGATTGAAACGGGCAGCCGCATGGATGAAGTGATCTTCGAGGAATTCAAGGGAACCGGCAACTCGGAAATCATTCTGGATCGCAAATTGTCCGATAAACGCACCTTCCCTGCCATCGACATCACCAAATCCGGAACCCGCAAGGAAGAGCTGCTGGTTGACAAAGCAACGCTTTCCAAGATGTGGGTCTTGCGGCGCATCCTCAACCCGATGGGAACGGTGGATGCGATGGAGTTCTTGCTGGATAAGCTGAAATACAGCAAAACCAACGCCGACTTTTTCGACGCGATGAACACCTAAGCCTTGCTTCTTTCGTCGCGAGAAGTTTCACAAAAACCTGGGGAGTAGATGATGCCGGACACGATTGCCTCGCCCGACTACAAGGTGAAGGATATCAGCCTTGCCGAATGGGGGCGAAAAGAGATTTCGCTTGCCGAGGATGAAATGCCGGGATTGATGGCAATCCGCGCCGAATACGGCCCGCAGAAGCCGCTTCGCGGGGCGCGCATCGCGGGTTGCCTGCACATGACCATTCAAACGGCGGTCTTGATCGAAACCCTGCTTGAGCTCGGTGCGACGGTGCGGTGGTCGTCCTGCAATATTTTCTCCACGCAAGATCATGCCGCAGCTGCGATGGCCGCGGCGGGCGTGCCGGTCTTTGCTTGGAAGGGTATGAGCGAGGAGGAATTCTGGTGGTGCATCGAGCAAACCGTGCACGGCCCAGACGGCTGGACGCCCAACATGATTCTGGATGACGGCGGCGATCTTACCAAACTCATGCACGAGCGCTATCCGGAGTTGCTGGCGCATGTGCGCGGGCTTTCGGAAGAAACAACCACCGGCGTGCACCGTCTGCGCGAGATGGAAAAAAACGGCACCCTGCTCGTGCCCGCGATGAACGTCAACGATAGCGTTACGAAGTCGAAATTTGATAATATCTACGGCTGTCGCGAATCGCTGGTGGATGGCATTCGCCGCGCGACGGATGTGATGATGGCGGGCAAAGTCGCGGTGGTTGCGGGTTACGGCGATGTCGGCAAAGGCTCCGCCGCTTCGCTGCGCAATGCCGGCTGCCGCGTGCTGGTGACGGAAATCGATCCGATTTGCGCCCTCCAGGCGGCGATGGAAGGCTACGAAGTCGTCACCATGGAGCAGGCGGCGCCACGCGGGGATATTTTCGTCACCGCAACTGGCAATATCGATGTCATTACCATCGAGCATATGCGCGCGATGAAGCATCGGGCCATTGTCTGCAATATCGGGCATTTTGATTCGGAAATTCAAATCGCCGCGCTTCGCAACTACCGGTGGGAAAACATCAAGCCGCAAGTGGACGAAGTCGTTTTCCCCGACGGCAAACGCTTGATCGTGCTGTCCGAAGGGCGCTTGGTGAATCTCGGCAATGCCATGGGCCATCCGAGCTTTGTGATGAGCGCAAGTTTTTCCAACCAAGTCTTGGCACAGATCGAGCTTTTCAATGCGCCGCCCGGCAAATACGAGCGCCGCGTTTATACTTTGCCGAAAAAACTGGATGAGAAAGTCGCGGCGCTGCATCTTGCGAAAGTCGG
>JAIMBF010000127.1 GCA_023511585.1 Terriglobia bacterium | reverse complement strand
AATGCCGATGGCCAGGTGGAGAACCGGGTGATTGAGTTGCCGCCGGGCACCCCTGCATCCGCATTGCAGCAGGCGGCGAATTATCTCAATGCCCGGTTGAACGGGCAGGCTCTGCCCGATTTGTATAAGCTGGTTGCGGCAGAGATTGCCGCGCATCGCACCGAACTGGATGCGCTTGCAACCCAAGTGGTCGAAGCGGGCCTTGCCACATGGACCGGAGAGGGGCGTGGCGGCTCGCTGATTATCCGCGGCCAAGCGAAGCTTTTGGCGGATGTGACGCAGATCGAAAAACTCGCGACCATTCAGATGTTGTTCGATCGGCTGGAAATGCACGAGACCACCCTCAAGCTCCTGGAGCTTGTAGAAAATTCGGATGGCGTGCGGATCTTTATTGGTGCCGAAAGCACCTTGTTCGGTGTTTCCGGCCTTTCGATGGTGGTGGCGCCGGCGCGTAACCGCAATAACCGAATCGTCGGGGCTCTTGGGGTCATCGGCCCCACGCGCCTCAATTACGGACGTGTCATCCCGGTCGTCGACTATACCGCACGCGTTCTCGGCCGCATCCTCGGCTGAGAGCGCGCAAACCCGGTTCAGCAATACGCCCTCAAGCCTCACAGGCCCCCGCCGATCCGAAAGCCGCGTGGGGTATTGCCGGGCGGCTCTGGTACGTGTCCGTCGACTAGGCCATGAGCTGGATCAACGCAGAGTTTACTCAACTGTGTTGGCTTTACGTCCCGAGACGGCGTGGTTCGACGCAACCAGGCGCGCCGTGATGAAGAATCTGATAAATCTTCTAGAATCTTTTGAGGAATTATGCGGCGTTCCTTGCAGGCGATCTTAACGACTCTGATCGCGCTCATCACCGTGCTTTTGACCGCACCGTCGCGCGGCGTCGCGTTTCAGGAACGCGACGGGGTGCCGATTCTTGTCTATCATCGCTTCGGTGCTTCGGTAACCGATGCCATGACGGTAACCACCGGCGTTTTCGAGCAGCAGCTCGCATGGCTGAGAGCCCACGGATACCAGATCATCTCTCTGCACGCGCTGCTTGAGAGTTGGCGCGATCCGGCAAATGTCCTTCCTTCGCGCCCGGTCGTGATAACCGCTGATGATGGACACAAATCCGTCTATACCGAGATGTTGCCGTTGATTCGGCGCTATCACTTTCCCGTCACCCTTTTTATCTATCCCTCGGCGATCTCCAATGCTTCATATGCCCTCACTTGGGATCAACTCGCGGAGATGGTACGCACGGGGCTTGTCGATGTGCAGTCCCACACCTACTGGCACCCGAATTTTCACCACGAACGCGCACGCCTCTCGCCCGCTGCGTATCGCGCCTTCGTTATGTGGCAACTCACGCGATCGAAAGAGGTTATTAGCCAACATCTTGGCATAAACGTGGAAATGCTTGCTTGGCCGTTTGGCATTCACGATTCCGAGCTCGAGCAATGGGCAGCGGCTGCCGGCTACAGCGCCGCTTTTACATTGGAGCGGCGCGCCGCCAGCCGCAATGACAATCCTCTCGCATTGCCACGATTTCTGATAACCGACCGCGATCGAGGTGCCCGATTCGCGACGATCATCGAAGGTAGCGAGCATCGCGAAAAATAAGCCATGACGAAGTGTTTTTTCCGGGCATTGATGGTGTTCATCGTCGTGTTCGGTGTCATCGGGGTTGCGTCGTCGCGCGATCTTTCCGGCAGAGTGATTGATGCCGAGACGCGCGCTGCCATCGGCGGTGCAACCCTCACTGTGGGCGACCATGCCATCATAACCGATGACGCGGGACGCTTTGATATCAAGGAAGCTGTTGGGGTACTCCGGGTGCGTTCTCCAGGGTATAGTCGGAAAGAGATCGGCCCGAACGAGCTTGGCAAATCGCCGATTGAGATCCGTCTTACGCCCTTCTTACCCAAGGCGCTTTATCTTTCTTTCTACGGCATCGGGAGCACAGCCCTTCGCAACGCTGCCCTCAGGCTCATCCGGGAAGCCCAGCTCAACGCTGTTGTGATCGATGTGAAAGGCGATCGCGGATTGGTCGCCTATCGAAGTAGTGTGCCTCTCGCGGCTGCCATTGGCGCACAACGCATCATTACGATTCCAAATCTTCCTGGCCTGTTGCAAACGCTTCACCAGGATGGTCTCTATACTATCGCTCGCATCGTGGTATTTAAGGACGACCCGCTTGCAAGTGCGCGGCCGGATCTCGCGGTAAGGCGGCTGGACGGCGGTATCTTTCGCGATCGCGAAGGATTGCGGTGGGTCGACCCGACCCGGCGCGAGGTCTGGGATTACAATATTGCCATCGCTGTAGAAGCGGCCAAGGCGGGATTCGATGAAATTCAGTTCGACTATTTGCGCTTTCCCGACAGTAAGGAAATCCGCTTGCCGGTACCAAATACGCAGGAGACTCGCGTAAAGGCGATCACAGAGTTCATCGATGCTGCCCGGACACGTCTTGTGCCTTACAACGTATTCCTTGCCGTTGACGTCTTCGGCTATATTTGTTGGAACCTAGATGATACGCATATCGGGCAACGGCTCGAGGATATTCTGCCGCGGGTCGATTATCTTTCGCCCATGCTTTATCCCTCCGGCTTTCAGTTCGGCATTCCTGGATATCGGAACCCGGTGGCGCACATTTATGAGATTGTCCACCGTTCGCTGGAACGCATCCGCGTGCGAACGCATGTTTCGCCGCGACGCATCCGACCCTGGCTCCAGGCCTTCCGCGACTATGCTTTTGACCGACGGCAATTCGGTGCCTATGAAATTCGGCAGCAGATTCGCGCTGCCGAAGATTTCGGAACAGATGGCTGGATGCTGTGGAATCCGCGGAACGTTTATTCCGATCAGGGGCTTGTCGCGAAAACCGCTGCCGCTTGCTGGTAGGCCATAGGAAAATGTGGCGGCATTTTAAACTGGTTGGTCGTATTCAATCCTTCGTTCTTCTCACCATGCTCACGGTGATGAGCCTGCCTTTCCCCTGTGCTTGGGCATCAGAAGCGTCTCCCGCCGAAGCTGGAGCAACGGTTCTCTCCGCGATCGGGCCGACAGTCGAAAAGGAAATCGAAGCAGGCCATATTCCAGGCGCGGTTGTGCTGGTAGGCCAGCGAGATCGCATCCTTTATCGTCGCGCTTTCGGCGATCGCGCGCTCCTACCGGCACGGCTGCCGATGACCACTGATACGATTTTCGATCTTGCCTCGCTCACAAAAGTCCTAGCAACGACCGTGGCAGTCATGCAGCTTGCCGAAACCGGCCAGCTGCACCTTAGTGATCCTGTTTCCAACTATTGGCCGGCTTTTGCACAAAACGGCAAGGGCGGCATCACGGTTGAACACTTATTGACCCACACCTCCGGTCTCAGGCCGGATCTTGATCTGCGGCAACTTTGGCATGGCGAGGCAGCGGCACGGTCACTCATCCTAGCAGAGCGCCCGATCGCTGCACCTGGCACGAAGTTCCTTTATAGCGACATCAATTTCATCGTGCTCGGCGAGCTCGTGCAACGGATAAGCGGTGAGCCGCTGGATATTTATGCTGCGCGGCATATTTTCGGTCCACTCGGCATGAAGGATACGGGCTTCAACCCACCGCCCTCTGCTCGCACGCGCATCGCGCCGACCGATCTACAGAATGGCGTGCTCCGCTGGGGTATGGTACAGGACCCAACAGCTTATCGCATGGGAGGCGTAGCCGGGCATGCCGGTCTTTTCGGCACAGCTGACGATCTTGCGATCTTCGCGCAGATGCTGCTCAACGGCGGCAGCTTTCATGGACGACGGATTCTGAGCGCAGCTTCGGTTCTCCGGATGACGTTGCCGCGCAGCCTTCCGAGTGGTGCGCGACGCGGCTTGGGGTGGGATATCGATTCGCCTTTTGCTGGAGGCCAGGATGTCGCGTTTGGCCCAGAGTCTTACGGTCATACCGGCTACAGCGGAACCTCGCTTTGGATCGATCCCAAACGCGGATGCTACCTCATTATCTTGACCAGCCGGCTGCACCCGAGTGATCGGGGCGATACAAAACCATTGCGGGACCGCCTCGCGCGGATCGTCGAGGGTGCAGTACCGCCTCCGGTGCTCACGGGCATCGATGTGTTGGAAGCGGCAGCCTTTGCACCCCTTGTGGGCCGGCGCGTTGGCCTACTGACGAACCAGACGGGGCGCGATGCGGCTGGACGACGCACAATCGACATTTTGGCGCAGGCGCCAGGCGTGCACCTTTTAATGATTTTCAGCCCAGAACACGGACTGGGCGGGGATCGTGAAGGTCGCATCGCCTCTGGCACGGAGCCGTCGACCGGGCTTCCCGTTTACAGCCTCTATGGCAGGGATCTGCGTCCCTCGGCTGCGGTCCTTTCGCAGCTCGATGCCATCGTGGTCGACCTGCAGGACGTCGGGGTTCGCTTCTATACCTATGCCGCGACGATGGCCTATGTGATGGAAGCGGCTGCGCGCGCCGGCATTTTCGTCTATGTGCTCGATCGGCCAAACCCGATCACGGCAGCAGTGGTGGATGGACCGATTTCAGACGTCGGGCGTCGCTCAATAACCGGCTACTTTCCGATGCCCGTGCGGCACGGCATGACGTTGGGCGAGCTTGCGGAAATGTTTAACGCGGAATACGGCATTGGCGCAAAGCTCGTGGTTATTCCCATGCACGCCTACAGCCGCAACCTTTGGTATGATGAAACCGGGCTTGGATGGGTTAATCCGTCGCCTCATCTTCGCTCGCTTGAAGAGGTGATCCTTTACCCTGGCGTTGCCTTAATCGAGGCGGCCAACGTCAGTGTCGGGCGCGGCACGGCCGAGCCTTTCGAGCTTGTCGGCGCCCCTTGGATCGATGGGAAAGAATTGGCCGAGTACCTCGAACGCCGCGCGATTCCCGGCGTACGCTTCGAGGCTGTCGACTTTACGCCAGCCGAAGACCGCTATGCCGGCGAGCTCTGCCACGGCGTGCGGATCATCTTGACTGACCGGACGGCGCTGCATGCCCCGCGCCTTGGCATTGAGCTCGCTGCAGCGCTCCACCGGCTTTATCCGGACCGCTTTCAAATCGCGCGCATACTCGGCCTGGTCGGATCACAGAAAACGCTTGCGGCGATTGAAAATGGGGCCGATCCTCAAGCCATAGAATCTGAATGGCAAGAAGACCTTGCCGCATTCCAGGCACTGCGTGCTAAGTATCTCCTTTATCAATAGGAGATTTCGTGGAATCGCATGAGCATGTTCGTAGCGCGTATTCCTAGGAGGCAAAGAGGGAGGCAAAAGGATGATTGTTGATCTCCGCATTTACACCTGCCACCCCGGCCGTATGCCGGAGTGGGTGGCGCTCTACAAAGAATATGGCTGGCCG
>JAIMBF010000126.1 GCA_023511585.1 Terriglobia bacterium | reverse complement strand
CGATGCGTGCCAAGCGCCGCCGGATTTAAAAATATATCATCCTCCGGCCACTTCGGTTCCGCTCTTCGGGTTTTCAAAGACAAAACCAGCGGATGACCCGAGAAATCGAATTCGGCCGCAACGGCGGAAAGCAATTCGAGATCACGCGCCGTCTCGGCATCGTCATCGTCGGCATGCAGGGCTTGCGATGCTTGCTCCTTGGCAAGATCCGAGAGCAGCGCCCAGGTCAACCGCCGGTCGGACTCGATGCGAAACGCAAAGCCGAACGGCTCTTGGCCGAGATCGGCGAACCAAAAGACATTTTCGACCACGAGATCCAGCACGGCCACGTATCTGCCGGATTCGAGAGCGAATGTGGGCACCTCGATTTCGAACGGGGCGCTTTGATCCGTTGCCAGCCTCGTCGCCGCAACCGTGCCTCGCGCCCATGCCAGCGGCTCCTGGCCGAGCAAATCGCGAATTTCGCCGCTTTCCGCCACTTGATAGACTCTGGCGCCGAGCCGAACCTGATCATCGGCATCGGCCGCGAAATTCAGCACATTGGCGCCGACATTCGTGATCGTGCCCTGCAGAAGAAGGTAGCTTCCGGCTTCGATATCCGGATCATAATGCGCGAGATTCAAACGATAGCGGAATTTGGCTCGACCTCCGGTATCGGCGCAGCGAAAACGAAACCAATAGGGTTTCTGCCCCAAATCGGCAAACCAGAAGGCAAATTCGATAACCAGATCCAGCACACCGACATACTCGCCGGGATCGAGCGCCGCGGTAGGGATCTGAATCTCGAACGGCGTCTGCTCATTGGCCAAGAGCAGAGGTTTTAGCACGCTCCCGCGGACGTCCAGAAGCGGTGAAGGCAGCGGTTCGGCGCTGTCACCGCTAACGGCATTGGCCGGATAGATGCGCGCACCGACGCGCACATCCTGTTCAGTGGCAAAATTCAATGCATTGCGGCCGGTGTTGGTGATCGTTCCGCGCAGGCGAAGGACACTGTCAACCTCGGCATCCAGATCGAACGGCGCGAGGTCGAGGCGATAGCGATATTGAGGCCAGACTTTCGGCGCGATACAGCGGAACCGAAACCAATAGGGTTTCTGGCCCAAATCGGCTAACCAGTAAGCGTGCTCGACAACCAGATCCAGCACGCCGATATACTCGCCCGGCTCGAGAAATGCTGTGGTAATCCGAATCTCGAACGAAGCTTGTTCTTCGGTCAGCAATAGGGGTTTTTGCACAACGCCGCGCGTGTCGATCAGCGGCGCCGTAGCCGGCACTACGCCGTCACCCTCGAGGGCACTCAGCGGATAGATCCGTACGCCAATGCGAAGATTGTGTTCCGCCGCAAAATTCAGGGCATTGCGACCGATATTGGTAATCGTGCCGTAGAGGTGACAAAAACCTCCGGCTTCCACCTCCGGGTCGAACCGCGCCAGCGTGAGGTGGTAGCGGTATTCCGTTTGTTCCTGAAGCGTCTCGCTCATCAATCTGGTTTAAACGTGCCCGTCAGTTTCAATAGCGGCGGACCTATTCGGCGTTAGCGCGCGCATCACGCTACAATCGAGAGTTGCAGTCGGATTTCCCAATGCACGCATACGATGGCGTTGTGCAGCCTGAACCTTCTGCATATGCAGCGCTACGCCCCGCCCCCGGTTGCACGCTGCCCCTTTCGCCTTCCGCATGTCGCCTCACCTCTCACGCGTTATCCTCCCAACCGGCCCTTTGGCAGTTTTCTCAATTCAAAGCCCCGACATGATTATACGAAGAATTTTAGCAGTAATATATTAACAATAAGGTATATTTCCGTCAAATTGAATTCACAGGAATTTCATCGAGAGCGAGAGAGTTGACGATTTTCGTGAAAGAGTTTATAAATGGTTTACAATTTCGTCAAGGTGTTCAGGAATGTGGGGGGTTCAACTGGAGTAAACACGCTTCGCTGAAACCACATTAACGACGTTCTTGCTCCAGAGATAACGAGAGTGAATGTCGAGCAGGGCCGACCCATCACATCGTCTCATCGTTCGTTACCCAATGCAGGAGAAGGAGATGTTCGAGAATTTTCTGCCGCGGTTGTCTGTGGTCGGGCTGGGAAAGCTTGGCGCGCCCATGGCGGCAGTGCTGGGTTCCAAGGGGTTTGAGGTCGTTGGGGTTGACCTGGAGCCGCGTCACGTCGAAGCCATCAATGCCGGAAAAGCCCCGGTGCTCGAGCCGCAGTTGGAGCAATACATTGCGGCGGCGGGACACCGATTGCGAGCCACGCACGACTATCGCGACGCCGTTCACAATTCCGATATTTCGTTCATTATTGTGCCCACCCCCACAGGCGCGGACGGGGCTTTTTCCAACCGTTTCGTTTTGTCCGCGGTGACGGAAATCGGCAAGGCGCTGCGCGCCAAAGACGGGTTTCACAATGTTGTGATCACCTCGACGGTCATGCCGGGTTCCACCAACGGAGAGATCCGCAAAACGCTCGAAGAACACTCCGGCCGGAAAGTCGGTGTCGATGTCGGGCTCTGTTACAGCCCGGAATTCATCGCGCTTGGCAGTGTTATTCACGATATGTTGAACCCGGATTTCGTTTTGATCGGAGAATCCGATCCCGATAGCGGGGCGATGCTGGAGCGGGTCTATCGCGCGGTTTGCGAAAATGCTCCGCCGATCCGGCGCATGAACCTGGTGAACGCCGAGATTTGCAAAATTGCAGTGAACACCTTCATCACCACCAAGATCTCGTTTGCCAACATGCTGGCCGAGGTGTGTGAGCGGCTGGACGGCGCGGATGTCGATGTGGTGTGTGCCGCCGCCGGAACCGATAGCCGGATCGGCCGGAAATATTTCCGCGGAGCGATCGGCTATGGCGGGCCTTGTTTTCCGCGCGACAACCGCGCCTTTGTGACGCTTGCCGAACGCCTTGGCGTCGTCTGCGACTTGCCCAAAGCCACCGATAAAACCAACGATCACCAAGTTACGCGTTTGCGCTTGGCGGTGGAGCAGCATGCCAAACCCGGCGATCGGGTCGTGGTGCTCGGGCTTTCCTATAAGCCGGAAACCAATGTGGTGGAGCAAAGCCAAGGTGTGGCACTTGCTCGCCAATTGGCCGATAGCGGCCGGTTTGTCACGGTTTATGATCCGCTTGCCAACCAAACCGCCGAGGCGGTGCTGGGCGATCAAGTCGTCTACGCCGAAACGCTTGAGGAAGCGCTCGAAGCGGGCGAGGTGATCGCGATTACGACGGCGTGGAAGCAATTCGCCAAGCTCGGCAACGAGATACTTTCCGACAAGCCGCTGCTCATTATTGATCCTTGGCGCGTGGTGGATCCCAAGAGTTTGAAGAGCGCGATGCAAGTGATTTATCCGGGGCGCGGTAGCCTGAGCACTGAAGCAGGCATAACCAAGCAAGCAGGGAGGGAAAATTGGTAATGGTGAAATTTTCCGAAGCGGTGTCGGCCAACGCGGAGCCCGATGCCGACATTGTTACGGTACAGATGTTTTGGGACCGGCGGCCATGCAACATCCGCCATTCCAACAAAGAAATCGGCAGTATTGAATATTTCAACGAAGTCGAAGCCAGAAAATATTTCGTTGAACCGCACATTCCCGAGTTTGCTCAATTTCCGCGCTGGCAAGGAAAGCGTGTACTCGAGGTGGGCTGCGGGATCGGCACGGACGCGGTAAACTTTGCGCGCGCCGGCGCCGATTATACCGGGATCGAGCTATCCGAGGCGAGCCTTAATCTCACGCGTCGGCGTTTTGAGGTCTTTGGTCTCAAGGGGCGCCTGATCGCCGGGAATGCCGAAGAGATCGACCGTTTGGTAGAGCCCGCCTCGTTCGACCTTGTTTATAGCTTTGGCGTGATTCACCACACACCGAACCCCGCCGCGGTCATTGCGGGCATTCGCAAAGTAATCAAGCCCGACGGGGAGTTGCGCATTATGTTATATGCCAAGAACTCTTGGAAGGCTGCCATGATTGCTGCTGGGTTCGATCAGCCGGAAGCGCAATCAGGCTGCCCGATCGCGCGCGTTTACAGCGATGACGAAGTCCGCGGTCTGCTGAAAGGGTTCAAGATTGTTTCGATGACGCAAGATCATATTTTTCCTTACGTGGTAGAGTCCTACGTCAAATATGAGTATGAATTGCAGCCATGGTTCAAGCATATGCCGCACGCAATGTTTCGCGCGCTGGAGAAGGCTTTTGGTTGGCATAAGCTGATTGTCGCGAAGCCGGAATAAGGAATAAGGATTAAGAAAATTTTGAGAAGTGGCTTAGGCGAAAATCGTCGGCTTTGTCCGGCATGTCATTGATCAGCCTGGGGAGAGGATAACCATGGATCGTCGGTTAGCGCTGGTTTGCGGTGCAGGTGGCTTCATCGGATCGCACTTGGTCAAACGCTTAAAGCGCGAAGGCTTCTGGGTACGCGGCGTTGATCTCAAATACCCGGAATTCTCCGAAACGGAGGCGGATGATTTTATTATCGGCGATCTTCGAGATCCGTATCTTTGCCGCGATGTCGTTGATCGCAGTTTTCACGAGATTTACCAACTAGCGGCCGATATGGGCGGGGCCGGGTTTATCTTTACCGGCGAAAATGATGCGGAAATTATGCATAATTCCGCGACCATCAACCTTAATATTCTCGAGGCCGCCTATCGCCGAAATTGCCGGCGCATTTTCTACTCCTCTTCTGCTTGCATTTATCCCGCCTACAACCAGGAAGATCCGGACAATCCGATCTGTGTGGAATCCTCGGCCTACCCGGCCGCCCCCGACAGCGAATACGGTTGGGAAAAATTGTTCAGCGAGCGGCTTTATCTGAGCTATCAGCGCAACCGTGGCATTACGGTGCGCATCGCCCGCTATCATAATATTTTCGGTCCCGAGGGCACCTATGTGGGCGGGCGCGAGAAGGCTCCGGCAGCGCTTTGCCGGAAGGTTGCGGCAGCGCCCCCCGACGGCGAGATCGAGATTTGGGGCGACGGCCATCAAACGCGCTCATTCCTCTATATCGATGAGTGCATCGAGGGCACGATCCGCCTGATGCGTTCCGATTTTACCGGCCCTGTCAATATCGGGTCGGAGGAAATGGTCACCATCGGCCAATTGGCAAAAATGATTATGCAAATTGCGGGGAAGCAACTCCGCATTCGCTATGTTCCAGGCCCCACGGGGGTGCGGGGCCGCAATTCCGATAACCGGCTGATTCGCGAAAAACTGGGCTGGGCACCAAGCCAACCGCTCATAGCCGGGCTGCAAATTACCTATGATTGGATCAACCAACGCGTGGGGTGGAAAAGCAATCAATTGGCGTATGCGTGAATAGCGAGTGGTTGCCGATACGTCGTTACGTCGTTCCGGAATTCGCGCCC
>JAIMBF010000125.1 GCA_023511585.1 Terriglobia bacterium | reverse complement strand
CCGGAGCTGGTCGGCGGCTCTGCGGACCTCACCGGCTCGAATCTTACCTTCGTGAAAAGCATGGGGGTGGTTGCGGCGGGCCATTACGGCGGCCGCTATATCCATTTCGGCGTGCGCGAGCACGGCATGGCGGCCTGCCTGAACGGGATGGCCCTGCACGGCGGCTTCATTCCTTATGGCGGCACGTTCCTGGCTTTCAGCGATTACATGCGGCCGGCCATGCGCCTCTCTGCGCTCATGCGCCAGCGCGTGATTTATATTTTGACCCATGATTCGATCGGGCTCGGCGAGGATGGGCCCACGCATCAGCCGGTCGAGCATCTGGCGAGCTTCCGGGCCATGCCGAATGTGCTGGTCTTGCGCCCGGCGGATGCGGTGGAGACGGTCGAATGCTGGGAAATTGCGCTGCGTTGGAGCGCCGGGCCGAGCCTTTTGGTCCTCTCGCGGCAAGCGCTGCCGGCCTTGCGCGGCGATCGCGGCGAAAACCGCTCGGCGCGCGGCGGATACGTGCTGGCCGAAGCGGAAGGCCCAAGGCAGGCGACCTTGATCGCATCCGGCTCCGAGGTTGCGATTGCCATGCAAGCGCGCGAACTCTTAGCCGCGGAAGGGATTGCCGCGGCGGTGGTTTCCCTGCCCTGTTGGGAGCTTTTCGCGAACCAAGACCCCGCCGTTCGCGCGGGCGTCTTGGGCGGGGTCTTGCGGGTGGGGATTGAAGCGGCCGTCCCCTTCGGCTGGGAGCGCTGGCTGGGTGAGAACGGCTGTTTCATCGGGCTTTCCGGCTTCGGGGCTTCCGCTCCGCAGGAAGAGCTCTATCGCCATTTCGGCATCACGCCTGAGGCGATTGTTGCTACGGTAAAGAAACGTCTGGGTCTGCTGCAGTGAAGAGGGGATTGGCGCATGGCTGTGAAAATTGCGATCAACGGGTTTGGCCGCATCGGCCGTTTGGTCTTGCGGGCGATTGTGGAATCCGGGCGGAATGATGTCGTTCCCGTATTGATTAACGATCTCGGCAGCGTAGAGGCGAACGCGCACTTGTTCCGCTATGATAGCGTGCATGGCCGTTTTCCCGGCCAGGTCGAGCTCGGCAAAGACACGATCACCATCCACGACCGCGGCCGAACCTACGGGCCGATCCGGGTTACGGCGGAGCGCGATCCGGCGAAATTGCCGCTGGCCGGGGTGGATGTCGCCATGGAATGCACGGGGCTTTTCACCAAGCGTGAAGCGGCGGCGCAGCTGCTTGCCGCCGGCGCACGGAAGGTTTTGGTTTCCGCCCCTGCGGACGGCGTCGATGCGACCATCGTTTACGGCGTCAATCACCATGTACTGAAGCCGGAAATGACCGTCGTTTCCAACGCGTCCTGCACCACGAACTGCCTCGCGCCGATGGCGAAAGTGCTGCACGAAAGCTTCGGAATCGAGCGTGGGTATATGGTCACGGTGCATGCCTATACCGGCGATCAGCGCATCGTGGATACTCTGCATAAGGATTTGCGCCGCGCGCGCGCCGGAGCGGTTTCGGCAATTCCCACCACGACCGGCGCGGCCCGTGCCGTTGGTTTGGTGTTGCCGGAATTGAAGGGCAAGCTCGACGGCACGGCGATCCGCGTGCCGATCCCTAACGTATCGCTGGTTTCTTTCGACGCCAACGTGCGCAAGGCGACCACCGTGGCCGAGGTGAATGCGGCTTTCCAAGCTGCGGCGGAGACCTCGCTGCGCGGAATTCTTGACTACAACACCGAAAAACTGGTCAGCGTCGATCTCAATCATACTTCGGTTTCCTGCACGTTTGATGCCACGGAGACGGCCGTGATCGATGGCACCTTTGTCCGCATCATGGGCTGGTATGACAACGAATGGGGATTTTCCAACCGAATGTCCGACACCGCCGCTTTACTCGGCAGCTTGTAATGTAACACGCTCTGCACGGGGGAAACGTCATGCATCCGTTCTTGCGCCTGGCTTTCGTTGCCGCCTCCGTCTTCGTGTTGGCAGCGCCCTCCGGCGATAGCGGAGATCAATCCGTAAGCCAGCCTGCGGCGGCAACGAAACAAGCAGAGGCGGCCGCTCCGGCAGCCGCGTCTGCAAACACCGGGGTGCAAATTGCCATGCAGGAAATGACGGTGCCCTCGCCCCAGCAAGGCTTGCAGATCTACGTGCGCAACAAGCATCCGCTGGGAGTGGAGCAATTCGGCCCCGAACGCACTTTGGTGTTTGTCCACGGCGCGACCTATCCGGCCAGCACGACCTTCGATCTCGCTTTGAACGGAATGTCGTGGATGGATTACATCGCTTCGCACGGATACGACGTCTATCTCTTGGATCTGCCGGGTTATGGCCGCTCGAGCCGGCCGCCGCAGATGGATCAACCGCCCGAGGCAAACCCGCCCTTTGAGACGACCGAGCAAGCCGTTGCGGATCTCGGCGCCGTCATCGAGCGGATCCGTTCCATGCGCGGAATTGCCAGTTTGGACGTGATGGGTTGGTCGTGGGGAACCACGATTGCGGCCGGTTTCGCCACCGCCCATCCCGAGCAAGTGAATCGCCTGGTTTTGTACGCGCCGCTTTGGGTTTTCCAAGGCCCGCCCGCGATCAGCGCCGGACCGGGCAAGCTCGGCGCATATCGGTCCGTGACCCGCGAGGCGGCTTTCAAGCGATGGATGAACGGTGTGCCGGTTGAGGCCCGCGCGGACCTCATTCCGCCCGGATGGTTTGAACAATGGGCGGATACCACGTTTGCCACGGATCCGGTAGGCGCCAAGCAAAGCCCTCCGGTGCTGCGTGCGCCGAACGGGGTGCTTTGGGATGTCGAGCGCTTCTGGCGCGCCGGCAAACCCACTTGGGATGCCGCCAAGCTCACGGTGCCGGTTTTGCTGGTGCAAGGCGAATGGGATCACGACACGCCCCCGCCGATGGCGCAAACGCTTTTTGCGGCCATTACGCATGCGCCCTACAAACAATACACCATGATCGGCGGCGGCACGCATACGCTCGTGATGGAACGAAACCGTATGCAGTTGTTTGAAGTCGTGCAAAGCTTTTTGGACGCGCCGCCGCCGCGTTGAGGAGTTGCGGCGTTTGGATGATCGAAACAAAAGGTAGCCCGCTATGAAGTTTCGCACGCTGGATGATGTCGATGTCGGCGGCAAGCGCGTTCTGGTGCGCGTCGATTTGAACGTGCCGATGCAGAATGGGAAAATCACCGATCTTTCGCGCGTCAACCGCGTGCTCCCCACCATTCGCGAGCTGATGCAAAAGCAGGCCCGCGTGATTGTCTGCAGCCATTTCGATCGGCCGAAGGGCAAGCGTGTTCCTTCGCTCTCGCTTGCGCCGCTCGCGCGCGCCTTGGGCGAGGCATTGGGCAAACGCGTGCGGTTTGCGGAGGACTGCATCGGCCCGGCCGCGCAGCAGGCGGTGGACGTCTTGCGCGACGGCGACGTGCTGCTGCTGGAGAACACCCGTTTTCATTCCGGCGAAGAGGCGAACGACCCGAACTTCGCGCGCGAGCTTGCCTCTTTGGCCGAGATTTACGTGAATGACGCATTTTCGGCGGCGCATCGCGCGCATGCCAGCACCGAAGGAGTTGCGCATTTCCTGCCGGCCTATGCGGGACGTTTGATGCAGGCCGAACTGGAGGCGCTGCATCTCGCGCTCGGCAACCCGCAGCGCCCCGTGGCCGCGATTGTCGGCGGTGCCAAAATTTCCACAAAACTCGCGCTGCTCGGTAATTTGCTGGAACGGGTCGAAGTGCTGTTTGTGGGCGGGGCGATGGCCAATACGCTGCTTGCGGTGCAAGGATTTTCCGTCGGCCGTTCCTTGCAGGAACCGGATCTCTACCAAGCCGCGCGCGAGATTATGCAACGTGCGGAAGCAAGCAAATGCTCTTTGCTGATGCCGGTCGATGCGGTGATCGCAACCGAGCTTGCCCCGCATGTGCCGACCCACACGGTTAGCGTCGATAACGTGCCGGAGGATGCCATGATCCTCGATATCGGCCCCGCGACGGTCAAGATGCTCGGCGAGCGCTTGCAAACCGTGCGCACCGTGGTCTGGAACGGACCGCTCGGCGCGTTTGAAACCCCGCCCTTCCATCTCGGCACCGTGGCGATCGCCAAAGCCGTTGCGGAAGCAACCCAAAAAGGCGCATTGCGCAGCATTGCCGGGGGCGGCGATACGCTGGCCGCGCTCAATCAGGCCGGCGTGGCGGAGGCTTTTACCTATGTTTCCACCGCCGGCGGGGCATTTCTGGAGTGGCTGGAAGGCAAAACGCTGCCGGGGGTTGCGGCACTTGCGGCCTGAAGAAACCCGAGAGCAGACTTAAACGAGCAAACTCAAAGAGGAAGCGACCAACGGGCCATGGCATCTTTCCAGACCTTGGCCCGATCGTCATCGAATACCAGTTTCGGATCTTCCGGGATGGTATACCAGCTGCCGCGTGCCATTTCGGCCTCGAGCTGACCCGGCCCCCAGCCCGCATAACCGAAAGCGACAAGGCTTTTGGCCGGGCCGTGGTTCCGCCCGATATCGCGCAGGATTTCCGGGCTTGACGTCATAGCCACCTTGCCATCGATCGCAACGGTGCGCTCGCGGTGATACTCGGCGCTGTGGAGCACGAGCCCGATCCCCGGATCGACCGGCCCGCCGAAGAAGATGCGGACCTTGCCGCTGACGCCGGTGGTATCCTGGCCCATCGCCGCGAGAATTTGCGCGAGCGGGGTTTCCCCGATCGGCTTGTTGACAATGATGCCGAGCGCGCCTTGCCGATTGTGCCGCACCATCAAAACCACGGCATGGTCGAAATAGGGATCCCCGATATCGGGCGCGGCAATCAGAAGCTGGCCGGCGAGCGAGCCCGAGGGGGCGGGCGCATCGGATTTTGGCAGCTCGGCAAAGAGCAGGCTTGCCGAACACAGAAGGGCGCCGAGAGAAAGAAGCGCACGCCGAAGGAGGATCAGGCCCATGCTCCGTCTCATTGCAAAGCTCTGTCACCAATATCTTGGGTCTCTTGGGCACCAGCAGGAGGCAGTAAAGCACGCGGGCCCGGCGATCGCCAAGGCGGGGCGTGTGTTGGGGGAGGGCCGCGGGTTTCGCAACCACGGCTCGGGGTTGCTGTTGCGGTTGGCGGTGGGCTAGGCTCCGGCTTCGGTGGGGTCGGGGAGGGGGGTGCTCCGGGCAGCCTGGCGCGGGTGATGTGCATAGCGTGCGCAGCCGGCTTGGCTTCGCCCCGCACCTGCGGGCCGGCGCCGGCGTGCGGGCTGGGGCCGGGCGTGGGTGAAGCGCCGGGTGGGGTGGGTTGCGCGGGCGGGGGTTCCGGGCCGGAGGCAGTGGGAGGCGAGGGGCCTTCGGCGCTGGGCTCTGGGCCGGGCGCGGCCATGGCGAGGATGCCCGCCACCGCGGCTTGGGCAGCGGCGGCGGCGGAATCCCCACCGTCCGCATCGCCGCCTACGGCCGCGCTGCCGAGGGCGGCGCTTTCCAGGATGGTCAGCATTGAACGCGCCAGCATGGT
>JAIMBF010000124.1 GCA_023511585.1 Terriglobia bacterium | reverse complement strand
CCTTGCGTTTGCGCCGGTCGGCCCGATGGGATCGAAAAAACTTAGCCTTGACCGGCGTCAGGATGGCGCAAGTACCAAAGCCGTTCGTAGGCGGCGACCAGTCCTTCGATGGAACGTCGACGGTCTTTTTCGCCTCCCGCAGGGCGGCGCGTCAGGATGGTTTCCAGGATTTTGAGCAGCTCTGCTGCGACCTCTAAGTCCCGCTGATCGCAAGCCTGGTGAAAGGCAATCAGGATTTTATCCGAGAGGCGGCGGGTATAGCGTGTCAACGGCTTGTTAAATGGGATAACACGCCCGCCTTCCTCATCAATCTCGGCAATCATCTTGTTTTGGCTCATTCGTCATTTTGTCCCTTTCTGAAGTGACCTTCCAGTCGCCCATACTCTACTCATACTCTCCTGCTCCGGTATGCTCCCCAGCGTCATTGCTGCTCGGCTATTTGCTTCCGTATGCCTGCGGCCAGCTCATCGGCATTGGTCCCTGGGCCGAAGAGCGCAGCCAGTTTACCGTTTTTGTCTAAAAGATAAATTAACGACGAATGATCCATTAAATAATGCTTTGGGTCTTTCCCCGGAACCTTGGCGTAATAAACCCGATACGCTTTCGCCACTTCGGCGATTTCGGCCGGTGTGCCGGTGAGGCCGATAAGACGTGGATCAAACAATTTCACATAGCCGGCCAGCACTTCCGGGGTATCGCGCTCGGGATCGACGGTGACGAAAATCGGCGTAATTTTTTGCGCTTCCGGCCCGAGCTTACCCAGCGCGGTGGCTATGATCTGCAACTCCGTCGGGCAAAGATCGGGGCAAAACGTATAGCCGAAATAGAGCAGAGTCCATCGCCCGCGAAGGTTGGCCTCGGTAAACGGGGCGCCGTGCGTGTCGACCAGATGGAACGGCCCGCCGAGGGTGACGCCGGCCGGGACCACCCCGCCGCTGGAAGGAACACTTGGCTTGCCGAGCCCGAGGGCAGCGCCCACTCGGTCCAGCCATTGGCCGGCAAGCGGGCCGTCCCCGGGGCGGGCGAGCCAGACGAGCCCCCAAGCCCCGAGAACAAGCACCAAAAAGCCGGCGAGGGTAATGCGAAGCAACCGATGCATGGACGAGAAAATAGGCAAGCGGAAAGAGAGACGCAAAAGAATTGAGCAATGATCGACTGGTCAGATACTATTGTATGCCAGAACTTCACAATCTCGGGAAGTGGGGAAATTTTCCTTGCCGGCTTAATGAGCCGGAGCGAAAGTCGCCGGATCCGTCTCGGCGAAGGCCTCTTCCCACGTGCCGACGGTAGCTGCCTTGCTGTATTCAGTGGCGCGATTTTCAAAGAAATTCGCGTGTTCCACCGCGTTGAGCATGTCATCCAGCCAGGGCAGAGGGTTGGATTCCACCCGATAGAGCGGATTGAGCCCAAGCTGCACCAGCCGCCGGTCTGCAATGTAACGAATATAGCTTTTCACTTCCGCCGCCGACAGCCCTTCCACCGCCCCGTGCTCGAAAGCCAACTCGATGAAGGCATCTTCGTGTTCAACGATGGTGGCGCAGATTTCATAGAGCTCGCGGCGGAGATCCTCCGTCCAGATTTCCGGGTTTTCTTGCACGAAGGTGCGGAACAGACGGATGACGGAGAGGCAATGCAGGGTTTCATCCCGCGCCGACCAAGAGATGATCTGCCCCATCCCCTTCATTTTATTAAAGCGCGGGAAGTTCAGCAAAATTGCGAAGGAAGCGAAAAGCTGCAAACCCTCGGTGAAGGCGCCGAAGGCGGCCAGCGTTTTGGCAATTTCGTATTTTGAATCCACCGAAAAGCTTTGCATATAATCGTATTTGTCCTTCATCTCCTTGTATTTAAGGAAGGCCTGGTACTCCACCTCGGGCATGCCGATGGTATCGAGCAGATGCGAATAGGCGGCGATGTGGATGGTTTCCGTATTAGAAAAGGCGGAGAGCATCATCAGCACTTCGGTGGGTTTGAAGACCCGGCTGTAGTGCTTCATGTAGCAATTGTTCACTTCCACGTCGGCCTGCGTAAAGAAGCGGAAAATCTGCGTCAGCAGGTGGCGCTCCGGCTCGGTGAGTTTGCGGTGCCAGTCTTTGACATCATCGGCCAGCGGCACTTCTTCGGGCAGCCAATGCAGGCGCTCCTGCGTGAGCCATGCCTCGTAGGCCCACGGGTAGCGGAACGGCTTATAGACCGGGTTTTCGGTGAGCAAACCCGCGGGTGCGGATGCTTTCGGCCGCTCGTAGAGATTTCCGTCCATCATGAAAGGAACCCTTTCTGCTCTCTCTGAAAGGCAGACCGCCGGCAAGCTCACTGGCAGGCCAAGCACTCTTCATAATCCACCGCCCCTGCGGTCGCAGCGGCTGGACGCGCCGGCGCCGTGACAGCCGGCGCATCCACGGCAGGCCCTTCGAGTTTTTCGCTGACCGTATCGGCCCGCTGCAAAGACATCGAACGGCAGTAATAAAGCGATTTCAGCCCGCGCTTCCACGCCATTAGGTGAATCTGATGCAAATCGCGCTTGTGAACATTCGCCGGCAAAAACACATTCACCGACTGGCTTTGGCATATATAGGGCGTGCGGTCCGCCGCATGCTCGATAACCCAGCGCTGATCGAGTTCAAAAGCGGTCTTGAAGACCGCCTTCTCCTGCTCGGTCAAAAAATCCAAATGCTGCACGCTGCCCGCGCGCAGAGTGATGGAGGACCAGGTCTTTTCATCGTCATGCCCGCGCTCGGCCAGCAATTTCTGCAAATGCCGATTGCGCACGGTGAAACTGCCGGAAAGCGTTTTTTGCAAAAACACATTAGCGGCGATCGGCTCAATGCCGGGGCTGGCATTGCCGGCGATGATGGAAATGGACGCGGTGGGGGCAATCGCAAGCTTGTTCGAGAAGCGTTCCATAATGCCCCATTCCGCCGCATCCGGGCAGGGGCCGCGTTCCTCGGCAAGCTTGCGCGATGCGGCATCCGCCTGCTCGCGCAAATGCTTGAAGATGCGCTTGTTCCAGACTTTCGCAATGACGCTCTCGAACGGCACATTGAGCGATTGCAAAAACGAATGGAACCCCATTACCCCAAGCCCCACCGAACGTTCACGCATGGCGGAATACTTCGCGCGCTCCATAGTGGGCGGGGCACGGTCGATGAAATCCTGCAGGACATTGTCCAAAAACCGCAGCACGTCTTCGATGAAGAGCGGATTCGTGTGCCACTCGTTCCAATATTCCAAATTCACCGAAGCCAGACAGCACACCGCCGTCCGCTCGCGCCCGTGCTGATCGAGCCCCGTGGGCAAGGTAATCTCGCTGCAGAGGTTGGATGTTTTCACTTCCAACCCGGCGAGTTTTTGATGCTCGGGCCGCGCGCGGTTGACGTGATCGGAAAACACGAGATAGGGCTCGCCGGTTTCGATCCGCGCGGTGAGGATACGGATCCAAAGGCTGCGCGCGGGCACGGTGCGCACCACCGAACCATCCTTGGGCGAAATCAGCGGCCAGGGTTCATCGGCCAGCACCGCCCGCATGAAGGCATCCGGCACCAGAACGCCATGGTGGAGATTCAGCGCCTTGCGGTTGGGATCGCCCCCGGTCGGGCGGCGCATTTCGATAAACTCCTCGATCTCCGGGTGGCTGAGCGGCAAATACACCGCAGCCGAGCCGCGCCGGAGCGAGCCTTGGGAAATTGCCAGCGTGAGGCTGTCCATCACCCGAATGAACGGAATGACGCCGGAGGTTTTGCCGTTCTGGCCAACCTTCTCGCCGATTGAGCGCAAATTGCCCCAATAGCTCCCGATGCCGCCGCCCTTTGAAGCAAGCCAGACGTTTTCGTTCCAGAGCGCGACAATGCCCTCTAGGCTGTCGGCGGCTTCATTGAGGAAGCAGGAAATCGGCAAGCCGCGATTGGTGCCGCCGTTGGAGAGAATAGGCGTGGCCGGCATGAACCAGAGCCGGCTCATGTAGTCGTAAAGACGCTGGGCATGGCCGGGATTGTCGCCGTAATAGGAGGCCACGCGGGCAAACAGATCCTGATAGGATTCGCCGGGAAGGAGGTAGCGGTCATCCAGCGTGGCGCGGCCGAAATCGGTCAGCAGCGCATCGCGCGAGCGGTCCACGCGCACCGGGTAGCGACCCGGCATTTGCACCGTGTCAAGAACCGCGGATTCCCTTTGCAGTGCCAGGCTCATTGTTTCCGACCTTCCCTTCTTGCCGAATGAGGCTCTGAACGGCAGCCAAATTCCATCAAGAAGATCGCGCCGAGTTGTGCCGACGTCAAGCGAAATGACTATATATAGAATTCTTCCGAAAGTATGCCCCTATATCATGTGGCATTTGCGCCAGATTCGGCCTCTTCCGCGCGCACGCGCGTGGGCAGCAACTCGCCTGCTTTCTCCAGCACCGGATATGCCGCCCCGCCCACCAGGTGGTCGTTCACGCGCTTCAGATCGCTCAAAATATCCAGGTGCAGCGCACTGGTGCCGGCGGTATCCAGCCGCCCTTCGCGCAGGCGCGCGAGATGGGCCGCCGTTGCCGCCCCGATCATCTCCCGGAAGACCGCCTTTTCCGCGGCGAGCGCCCGCGCCGCGCGGAGGTCCTCGGTCATGAACACGCCGGTGGCGGCGCGCACATTGGCTTGCACGCGATCGATCACGCGCAAAATTTCGGCCTTGCCCGCCTCGGAAAAGGTAAACCCGCCCTTCAACCGCTTGGCCGCATGCGACATGAGATTCTCCTCGATCACATCGCCGGCTTGCTCGAGATTGGTGGTAAAAGTGAGGATTTGCGCAAGCCGCCGATGGTCCTCGGGGGTCAGCGCCTCATCATCCAGCGCGAGCAAATAGGCTTTGATGGACGCATTCAGGCGATCCAGGATGTCGTCCATCTTTCGCGTGGCTTGAATGGCTTTGCGGTCATCGGTCAGCAGGGCGGTGCGCGTGCCGGCCAGCATCTCTTCCAGTGTATCCGCCATCCGCAAGGCCTCGCGCGCGGCGGCGGCCAGGGCCACGGCCGGAGCGGCGCGGCCCGCTTGCTGCAGATAAATCGGCTGGCCGGGGTCTTGCTTTTGCGGCCCGGCCGGCAGCCAACGCGAAAGCAAGCCCGCCCATGGCTTGATCAACGGTAAAAACAGCACCGCAAGCACAAGATTGAACCCGGTGTGAAAATCGGCCACCGCGCGCGCCGGATTGGGCTCTAATTCCATGATCCAGCGCCCGAGCGGATCGAGCACCGCCAAGACGGCAAGACAACCGACAACGCGGCCTGCCATGTTGCCGTAAGCGACGCGCCGGGCCGGCGCGCTTTCGCCGGCGCCTTCCAGAATCGGGTTGATGGAAGTGCCGAGATTCGCCCCGAGCACCATGGCGAAGGCGGCATCGGGCGGCACGACGTTCGTTGCCGCAAGCGACATAATCAAAAGAACGATGGCGACGGAAGAATGCGCAGCCCAGGTGAGCACCGCCGCCGCCAGCACGCCCATCCCCGGATCGGTGGCCAGCCCCCCGAGCAGAACGCGGAGATCCGGTTGG
>JAIMBF010000123.1 GCA_023511585.1 Terriglobia bacterium | reverse complement strand
CGCGCGCGGCCGCTTCCGCCGCTTTGCGCACGCGCGCGGCCAGCGAGGCGGGCGCGCCGGTTTCCAAACCCCCCGTATCCACCAGCACGAAGCGAAGCCCGGAAAATTCCACCAAAGCTTCTTTCGCGTCGCGGGTCAGGCCGGGCGTATCGGCCACCAGCGCCAGCCTGCGGTTGGCGAGGCGGTTGAACAGGGTCGATTTGCCCACATTCGGCCGGCCGATGATCACGATTTTGGGAAGCATGCGGGGCGCTTTAAGCGCCTTTCACTGAAGCGCCAAGAGCCTGCCGTCATCGAGGACGAAATAGAGCATCCGGTTCGCGACAATCGGGGCCACGGCAGCCGGTGCCGGCAGTTTCTCGTCGCCGAGAATCTCTCCGTTATAGGGGCTGACCGAGAGGGCTTGCCCGTTCGTGCCGGCGAAAACCAACCGGTCGCCCGCCAGCACCGGTCCGTACCAGGTGATCGGGTTTTTATGCTTTTTGGTGTCGGCGTACTGCGGCAATTGCGTCACCCACGCCACCTCCGCGGTTTGGGCATTCACCGCCGCGGCCCGTTGGTCCAGCGTGACGAAGAACATCCATTCCCCGGCAACCCAAGGCGTTTGCCCGCCGCCCACTTCCTTTTCCCAAATGCGCCGGCCGGTGTGAAGGTCGTCCGCGATCAGCAACCCCCCCTGTCCGATGACAATCACCCGCTCGCCGTCCGTCACCGGCATGGCGCTGATGGCGGAGATCGCCACCTCATTCTCGCGTCCACCGAGCGCCGGAATGGAATCGCTCCAGACGATATCCCCGGTCAGAGCATTCAGTGCCAGCACATCGCCGGAGCCGAAGCCGGCAAACACGAAACCACCCGCATAGGCCGGCCCGGGTGAGTCGAGAACCAAAGTGGACACCGGCGCTGATTGATGGTTCCAGAGTTCCCTACCGTTCGCAGCGGCAAGGGCATAGAGCTTCTGATCGATGGTGATCAGAAACAGCCTGCCGTCGGCAACGGTGGGGCTGGCACGGATCGGAAGCTCCAGATTTTTGCGCCAAAGCACCTTGCCGGAAGCCGCCTCCAGCGCCACGAGATCCCCCCGCCCGGTGGTGGCATACAGCACGCCTTGGAAGGCGCAGAGGCCGCCGCCCACATTGGCGCTGAGGTCATCCTTCCGGCGCGTGTCGAAAGACCAAAGCTGGCCGCCTGTGCGCGCGTTGAAAGCGCGAACCAAGGCTTCGCTGTCCATGGTGTAGATGCGGTTTTCAAAGACCACCGGTTGCGCGACGATTTTCTTCCGATACCCGCCGCCCTCGCCGATATTGACCAAAAAGGCCGGTTTCGGCACGGCGGCAAGCTGCAAATGGCCCATCAGGTGTGCCGGGTTGCCGCCGGCTTCGGGCCAAGCCGCATTCAAGACCGGCGGCGGCAACACCACGCGCGGGCGGGTGCCTTTGGGCGGCTCCAGCCCGTGGCGCACCGCCAAAACCTCCTCGCGCTTGCCGGCAATCGGCTTCTTTTCGGAAGCAAAGAAGTTGCTGAAATAGCTGCAGCCGGACAGCATGCCGGCGGCCAACAGCAGGCTCGCGCGCCGCCCCAGCACGCACGGCGGCGCATCGCTCAGACCCGGATCCCGGCGCATTACTCGCTAAGCCACCCGAGCACTGCGCTGGCGCGGTCCCGTAGCCCGGCGGGAACGGTCGGATCTTCCACCAAAGTTTGCAGCAACTTCTTCGCCTCTTGCTTTTGTCCTTGGCGCAGCAGCAACAGCGCTTCGGCTTCTTGCGCAAGGCTATGCCAAGTGTTGAGCGGAGAGGCAAGCGGGGCAAGCCGAGCCTTGAGCACGGCCGGATCGCCGGAATCGAGCTGATGCTGCACCCAAAGCAGGCTCGCCAGATCCCGCAAGGCCGTATCGGCGGAGCTATCCGCCGCTATCTGGTCCCAAACGGCAAGCGCCTCGGAAAGCTTGCCGTGATCCGCCAGCAGCGCGGCTTCCTGCAGGCGGGCAAGCACGCGATAACTGCGGGAGCCTTGCTGCGCCGCCTTCGCAAAACCGGCAATCGCCGCATCGGCATCGGCCGCTTTTTCGCCCTGCCGCGGCTGCGAGGCCTGCTGCATGGCGGTGAGGTAAATCATAGCCGTGGCGCGGTCGGCCCGAATGCGCCAATAGCGCCATGCCTCGTAGCCGCCTGTGGCAGCGATGGCCACAAGCGCCGCAGCGGCAAGCCACGCGCCATAACGGACAAAGAGCCTATGCAACCGTTCGGCGCGGAGTTCTTCATCGACTTCGTCGAAAATATCGGCCACCGGGACCTCGTCAAAAATGGGAATGCGGCAGGACCATATACGGGCCGGGCAGTCCGCGCAAACGGCGGCGCAAACGGCAAGGAAATATTCACGGCCTTCTGGCAAGAACAAATCCGATGCGCCCTTGGAAGGT
The DNA here is from genome assembly GCA_023511585.1 of Terriglobia bacterium. Taxonomy (GTDB): domain Bacteria; phylum Pseudomonadota; class Alphaproteobacteria; order Acetobacterales; family Acetobacteraceae; genus JAIMBF01. Next base: position 3,204 of record JAIMBF010000123.1, on the reverse strand, counting down.
TCTTCTGCCAAGCCTCTTGCTTGCCGGCTGCCATGCCACGGTACCGCCGAAACCGTTTGTGGTGGCGGCGGTGGTCGATACCGCTTCCATCGCGGTCTTCCAACGCGATGTTCTTGATTTGGTCTGGTCGCTGGTCTCCGGTCGCGATTGCTCCATCGTCCACCTCGAGCAGAACCAGCCCTATTGCCGGCCGGTCGAACCGCTTCCCGGGGAACCACCCTATTGCACACGCTCGCTCGGCGTTCCGGATTGCTGGGTCAGCCGGGAGGTGCTGATCAACCCGCCGCCCTCGCTGGCCGATACACCGCCGATGACGGCAACACAAATCGCCCATCAATACGGCCGTTGGCCGTAGATTGCGGCTTTTAGATATGGGCGTTATGGCTCGCCCTCGATACGGAATGCGTCCGTGATGCGGCGCACGCGCCCGGCATGGTCCACCACCATCACGTCGAAGCGAATCCCGGCCCGTCCCCAATCCGGATGCTCGGCAAGCAAGGTCTCCGCCGCTGCCGCCAGGCGGCGCTGCTGCTTCGGCGAAAGTGCTGCGGCGGCGTCCGCAAGCCGCGAACGGGCCTTCACCTCCACAAGCGCCAAAAGCTCAGCTTTTTCGGCGATAATGTCGATCTCGCCCGCGGGCGTCCGCAGCCGGCGCGCCAGAATGCGCCAGCCGTCCCTTTCCAAGGCCGCCGCTGCCGCAGCCTCGGCCGCCAAGCCGCGTCGGCTCGCTTGCCGCCCGCGGGCGGCGCGAATCTCGCTTCGGTTTTTCGGGGCACCGGAAGCCGCATTGCGATTCATGCGGGAAATCATGCCTGACTTGGGTTGCCCGCGCGAGGCGCGGCGCGAAATTTTTCCGGCGCAAAAGAGCGCGCTTGCGTTCCTTGAACTAAAGATATAAAGATATCCTTAAGTCTCTAAATCAACAAACCCGGCTGGGTTCCGTCTCAAGGAGTTTCGCATGACCATCGCAGCCAACCTAGGCTTCCCCCGCATCGGCCGCAGGCGGGAGCTGAAAACCGCGGTCGAGGCATACTGGGCCGGCGAAACGGATGCCGCCGCCCTTCAAGCCACCGCCGCAGGGCTGCGTGCAGCGCATTGGGATCTGCAACAGAGCCACGGGATCCAGCACGTCCCCTCGAACGATTTCTCTTTCTACGACCACGTTCTCGATACCGCGACGATGCTCGGGGCCATTCCCGAAGGCTATGGCTGGACGGGCGGCCCCGTCTCGCTCAACACCTACTTCGCGCTGGCCCGCGGCACGAAAGAGCTGCCGGCGCTGGAGATGACGAAGTGGTTCGACACGAACTACCATTATCTTGTGCCGCGGCTGCGTCGCGATCAGCGCTTTGTGCTCACCGAAAATCGGCCGCTCGCCGCCTTTCGCGAAGCCTTCGCCCAAGGCCGGCGCACGCGTCCCGTTTTGCTGGGTCCGGTCAGTTTTCTCATGCTCTCGAAAACCGAGGACGGATCTGACCCGCTCGACCTTCTCGACCGCGTGCTGCCGGTCTATGCCGAGATTCTAAGCGGCTTGGCCGACGAGGGGGTCGCCTGGGTGCAGATGGATGAGCCGGTCCTGGCGCTGGATCTCTCCGCCAAAGCGCAGGAAGCCCTTCGCCGCGCCTATCATGCCCTCGCGCCGGGGCGGGGGATTGATATCCTGCTGGCCAGCTATTTCAGCCCGCTCGGCGATAATCTTGCCACGGCTCTTTCCTTGCCGGTCAGCGGGCTGCATCTCGATCTCGTGCGCGGCTCCGCCTCGCTGCAGGACGTGCTGGAAGCCGCCCCCGCCGGCTTGTGGCTCTCGCTCGGCGTCGTGGACGGCCGCAATGTCTGGCGCACCGATCTGCGCCGCGCGCTGGGCATCCTGGAGCAGGTGGCCGCCCGGCGCGGCAAGGAACGGCTGATGGTGGCGCCGTCCTGCAGCCTGCTGCACGTGCCGGTGGACTTGGCGCAAGAAACCGAATTGCCCGCCGAACTCAAGGGCTGGCTCGCCTTTGCGACGCAAAAGCTGGAAGAGATCGCCCTGCTGGCGCGCGGCCTGGACGAAGGGGCGGAAAGCATCGCCGCAGCCCTTGCCGAATCCGACAAGGCGATTGCCGATCGCAAGAGTTCCGCCCGCGTGCACAATCCGGCGGTGGCGGCGCGGCTGGCCACCGTCACCCCGGAAATGGAACATCGCGCCAGCCCCTTTGCCAAGCGGCGGGCCAAGCAGCAGGCACGGTTGAAATTGCCGCCGTTTCCCACCACCACCATCGGCTCTTTCCCGCAAACGGCGGAAGTCCGCGCCGCCCGGGCGGCACACGCGCGCGGCAAGCTCAGCGATGCCGAGTATGAAGCCGCCATTGCCGCTTGGACGCGCGATGCCATTCGCTGGCAGGAGGAAGCTGGGCTCGACGTGCTGGTGCACGGCGAGTTCGAACGCAACGATATGGTGAAGTATTTCGGCGAGCAGCTGCAGGGCTACGCCTTTACCAAGCACGGCTGGGTGCAGTCCTATGGCAGCCGCTGCGTGGCCCCGCCGATCATCTGGGGCGATGTCTGGCGGCCGAACCCCATGACGGTGCGCTGGACGCAATATGCCCAGTCGCTCACGGACAAGCCCGTGAAAGGCATGCTCACCGGCCCGGTGACCATGCTGCAATGGTCTTTCGTGCGCGACGATCTTTCGCGCGAGACCGTCTGCCGGCAGATCGCGCTGGCGTTGCGCGATGAGGTGGCGGATCTCGAAGCCGCCGGCATTCGCATTATTCAAATCGACGAGCCTGCGCTGCGCGAGGGCTTGCCGCTCCGGCGCGCCGATCGGCCGGATTATTTGCGTTGGGCAACCGCTTGCTTCCGCCTCACGGCCAGCGTCGTGCGCGACGAGACGCAAATCCACACCCACATGTGCTACGCCGATTTCAACGATATCATCGGCGATATCATCGCCTTGGACGCCGATGTCATCAGCATCGAGGCCACCCGCAGCCGCATGGAATTGCTGGATGCCTTCCGCGTGATGAAATACCCGAACGAGATCGGCCCCGGCGTCTGGGATATCCATAGCCCGCGCGTGCCGAAAACCGAGGAAATGGCGCAGCTGCTGCAGCTTGCCCGCCAGCGCCTGGCGGATTGGCAAATTTGGGTCAACCCCGATTGCGGGTTGAAAACCCGGCGTTGGGAAGAGGTCAAACCCGCCGTTGCCAACATGGTGGCCGCCGC
>JAIMBF010000023.1 GCA_023511585.1 Terriglobia bacterium | reverse complement strand
GAACATTTCGAGCGCGCCGATATGGCCTTCGCCATGGGCTACTATCACTGGTTTTGGTTCGCCCAGAAGCATCCGTTCCCCGAAGTGTTGATCAACGCCGCGCCGGAAGCCTGGTTTAGCGCCCACACCGCGCGCGGCGGCTCACCTGCCGCACTCTTTGCGCCCGAAGCTTTGGCGGAATATCTCGCGGCGGCGCGGGATCCGCTGGTCATTCAAGGCATGTGCGAAGACTATCGCGCCGCCGCCACCATCGATCTCGAACACGATCGGCAAAGCCGGGCGGAGGGGCGCAAAATCCAATGCCCGCTTTTGGTTCTTTGGGGCGCACGGGGTTTTGTGCACCGATGGTATGAGCCGCTCGCAATATGGCGCGCTTACTGCGATGCCGAGGTAACGGGCGGGCCGGTCGATTCGGGCCATTACATCCCCGAGGAAGCGCCCGAGGAAACCTTGCGCTGGTTCAAAACATTCTTTGGCGCTTAGCGGTGGGAAAATCCCCCCTGCCGGGAAGGCCGCATTACAAGACAATCACGCCGTGGTGTTTGGCCTTGCCTTCCGGCTCGATATGGATGGTGGTTGTCAGGCCGGGGACTGCAGCACGCAACGCCGCCTCGATTCGGTCGCAAATCTCATGCGCTTCGGCAACCGTCATCTTGGCCGGAACCACAAGATGAAACTCGAGAAAAATATCGCGGCCCGCGCTGCGGGTGCGCAGATCATGCGCCTCGATCGCGCCGATGCCTTGTTCGGAAACCACCTTGCGAATCCGCGCCAGCAGCGATTCGTCAATGGCTTCGTCCATCAAGCCGCCGACGGAGGCACGGATCAGCCGGTAACCGGAAACCAGGATGTAAGCCGCAACCAAGGCCGCAAAGAGCGGATCGAGGGCGACAATTCCGCTGCCGATTCCCAACAAGACCCCGCCCACCACGCCGAATGAGGTCATCACATCGGTAAACAGATGCCGGCCATCGGCAACCAGCGCCGGGGAGCGCTCGCGTTTTCCCACACGGAAGAGAACCGCCGCCCAAGCGCCGTTCAGGACGGCGCCCAGAAGCGTCAAGCCGATCCCGAACCAGGAAAGGCGCGGCAGCTCGCCGAGAAGCCAAGTCTCCCAGGCTTCGTGCAAAATCACCAAGGCCGCCCCGACGATCAGCCCGCCCTCGATGGCGGCGGCAAAGAATTCCGCCTTGGCGTGGCCGAAAGGGTGGTTCACATCGGCGGGCCGCACCGCGACGGAGAGCGCAAAAACCGTCAGCGTGGATGCGGCAACGTTGACGAAGGTTTCCGCCGCGTCGGAAAAAATCGCAGCGCTTCCGGTCAGCCACCAGCCGGCCCCTTTCATCGCCAGGGCGGCCAAGCTCACCGCGATGCTGCCGATGCCGATGCGCTGCGCGCGTTCCACTCTGCCGCCTCCTTTTCCATATCACGGGCTCTAGCAAACGTGCCCAAGCGCGTCATCGCCGCTTGCGCCGCAGCCTGCGGCGTGCTTATCCGCGCATAGGTGCCATGAACCACGGAGGATCTATCCTGGCCTACGCACTGCAGCAGCTGATCAACGGCGTCACGCTCGGCATGATTTATGGGCTGATCGCCGTCGGTTATACCATGGTCTACGGTATTATCGGCATGATCAACTTCGCCCATGGCGATGTGTTCATGATCGGGGCCTTTCTTTCGCTGATCGCGCTGGTGGGCCTCGCGGCCATCGGGGTCACGGCGGTGCCGTTGGCCTTGGCCATGGCGCTCCTGTTCGCGGCCGCCATCTCGGCGCTCTACGGCTGGGCCATCGAGCGCGTCGCCTACCGGCCGCTGCGCGGCTCCTTCCGCCTGGCCCCGCTCATCAGCGCCATCGGCATGTCGATCACCTTGGAAAATTACGTCCAAGTGGTGCAAGGCGCGCGGGTCAAGCCGCTCATGCCGCTGATCCCGGGCGGCATCACCCTTATGAATCAGAACGGTTTTGCCGTTCGGCTCGGCTGGCTGCAAATGCTGATTGTGCTGGTGACACTCCTGGTGCTGGCGATTTTCACCTGGCTGGTGACGCGCACGCCGCTCGGGCGTGCCATGCGGGCCTGCGAGCAGGACCTGAAAATGACGGCGCTTCTCGGCATCGATGTGGACCGCACGATTAGCCTCACTTTCGTTATCGGCGCCGCGCTCGCCGCGGTCGCCGGGTTTATGTTCCTGCTGTATTACGGTTCCATCGACTTCTTCATCGGCTTCATCGCAGGGGTAAAAGCCTTCACCGCCGCGGTTTTGGGCGGCATCGGGTCATTGCCCGGCGCGGTGCTCGGCGGTTTGCTGATCGGTTTGATCGAAACCTTCTGGTCTGCCTATTTCAGCGTGCAATACAAGGATGTTGCCGCATTTTCGATTCTTGCGATCGCCTTGATTTTCCTCCCCACCGGATTGTTGGGGCGGGCCGAGGTGGAAAAGGTATGAGCGCTGCCTTTCGCGATGCCTTTCTTTCCGCGCTGGTGTCGCTGGGCCTTTTTGGCCCGATCGTCGGGCTGCAAACCGTTCCGGCGCCCGGCGGGCTCGCGCTTAGGATGCGCCCGGTTTTGGTGGGCGTTCTCGTCGCCTTGGTTTTTTTCGGGCGCCTGCTCTTTCTTGCCTTTTGGCAGATGCGCCGGGCCGGAGGGGCCAAAACCTTCCAGCCGCTTCTTTCCGCAATCGAAAAGGCGGTTCCCCTCCGGCAAACAGGCCGCTTCGTCGCGCCGCTCTTGCTTCTGCTGGCGTTGATTTGGCCGTTTGTGGTCGGGCGCTATTATCTCGATCTCGGCATCCTCGTGCTCACCTATGTCATGTTGGGCTGGGGGCTTAATGTCGTGGTGGGCCTCGCGGGGCTGCTCGATCTCGGTTACGTCGCCTTTTATGCCGTGGGCGCCTATTCCTATGCGCTGCTGGCGCAATTCACCGGCCTCGGTTTTTGGGCGTGCTTGCCGATCTCCGGTTTGCTTGCCGCACTCTGGGGCATCACGCTCGGGTTTCCGGTGCTCCGGCTACGGGGAGATTATTTGGCAATCGTTACGCTTGCGTTCGGCGAGATTATTCGCATCGTCCTCTTGAACTGGGTATCGCTGACGGGCGGGCCGAACGGAATTTCCGGCATCCCCCGCCCTACCCTCTTCGGCCTCAGTTTTTCCGGTGACGGCCCCGGAACCTTCGCCGGATTTTTTCATCTCGAACCCTCGCCCATCCACCGCATTGTGTTTCTTTATTACGTGATTTTGGGCCTGGCTTTGCTCACAAACCTTGTTGCGATCCGCCTGCGCCGGATGCCTCTGGGCCGCGCCTGGGAAGCCTTGCGCGAAGACGAAATCGCCTCGCGCTCTCTCGGCATTAATATCACGATCACAAAGCTCACGGCTTTTGCCGTCGGCGCCTGCTTCGGCGGTTTTGCCGGCGCGTTTTTCGCCACCCGCCAAGGCTTTATCAGCCCGGAGAGTTTCACCTTCATGGAAAGCGCCACCGTTCTTGCGATCGTGGTCTTGGGGGGCTTGGGCAGCCAACTCGGCGTGGCCTTGGCGGCGATTGTGATGATCGGCGGGTCCGAGCTCTTCCGCGAATTTGCCGATTATCGCATGTTGGTCTTCGGCTTGGCGCTGGTGGTGATGATGGCGGTGCGCCCGCGCGGGCTTGTGGCGACCCGCCGGCCGTCTATTTCACTCGGGGCGGCGCGTGCCATTTCTGCGGAAATGGTGGCGCAGGGGCGCGGATGACCAAACCTGCTGCCATGCCTTGGTTGCTCTGCGTCGAAAATCTGATGATGCGTTTCGGCGGCCTCACGGCGGTGGATCATCTCTCCTTCAACGCCGAACGGGGTCAGATCACCGCCATCATCGGCCCGAACGGCGCCGGCAAAACCACCGTTTTTAACTGCATCACGGGGTTTTATCGCCCAACTTCGGGAACAATTCTGCTCACACATCCGAACGGGGCGGAATATCGGCTGGATCAGCTGCGCGGCGATCACATCAACCGGCGCGCGGGCGTTGCCCGAACGTTTCAAAATGTCCGCCTGTTTGCCGGCATGACGGTCTTGGAGAATTTGCTCGTTGCGCAGCACAACCGTTTGATGGCGGCAAGCGGCTTCGGCATTCGCGCCCTTTTCGGCAGCGGCCGTTATCGCCGGGCAGAGCAGGAAGCGATCGATCGTGCAAAATTCTGGCTTGATCGGATCGGCCTTCTCGCCCGTGCGGATGATCCGGCCGGGGCCCTTCCCTACGGTGCGCAGCGCCAGCTTGAGATCGCGCGCGCGATGTGCACCGAGCCGATTTTGCTCTGCCTCGATGAACCGGCCGCGGGGCTTAATCCGCGTGAAACGGAAGACCTCGGCGCGCTTTTGTTGCAGATCCGTGCAGAGGGCTGTTCGCTTTTGTTAATCGAGCACGATATGAAAATGGTGATGCAAATCTCGGATCATATCATCGTGCTGGATCACGGCCGCAAAATCAGCGACGGACCGCCCGCCATGGTCCGCGCCGATCCCAAAGTTATCAGCGCATATCTCGGCGAAGGCGAAGACAGCGAAGAGCAGACCGAACTTTCTCTCGAACAAAAAGCATGAACGCGCCTTTGTTAGAGCTTAGCAATGTCTCGACCTTCTATGGCGCCGTGCAGGCGTTGCGCAACGTCAATCTTGCGGTCTACGAAGGCGAGATCGTCGCGTTGATCGGTGCCAACGGGGCCGGAAAATCAACACTGCTGATGACGGTCTGCGGCAACCCCCATCCCAGGCACGGCAGCGTGTTCTACGCGGGCGAAGAGATCACGGGGTTGCCGACCTATCGGATCATGCGTCGCGGAATCGCCCAAGCCCCGGAAGGCCGAAGGATTTTCCCACGCATGACGGTGAGGGAAAATTTGCTGATCGGCGCGCAGGCGGGGGATCCGGAAGCGGCGGAGGGGCAACTTCCCTATGTTCTGGAACTCTTTCCCCGCCTTGCCGAGCGGCTTGATCAACGCGGCGGCACGCTTTCGGGCGGAGAACAGCAAATGCTGGCGATTGCGCGTGCGCTCATGGCCGGCCCGCGGCTTTTGTTGCTCGATGAACCGAGCCTTGGGCTTGCGCCGCTGGTAACGCGGCAGATTTTCACAGCCATCCGGGCACTGAACCAAGAGCGCGGGCTCACCGTTCTTTTGGTGGAGCAAAACGCCTATCAGGCGCTGCGTCTTGCGCACCGCGCTTATGTTTTGGTCAACGGGATGATCACGATGCAAGGACCTGCCGCCGAACTCTTAGGGCGGCCGGAAATCCGCGCGGCCTATTTGGAAGGTGGCATGTAATATGCAAAACACGTTGCGCCGCGCGCAGGGTGTTCTAAAATTTCCGGATGCCCAAGTGGAAAGTGGCGGTTGGATACGAAGCGGAGAGAACCCAATGCCGAGAAAGACCCGAATAATCCGCCTGACAGCCGTGCTCGGAGCGTTGTTGATCGGGATGGCGCCGGCGGCGAGAGCGCAAATCAAAATTGCGGTTGTCGGCCCCATCACCGGCTCGAACGCGACCTTCGGCACGCAAATGAAAGAGGGCGCGGAACAAGCGGTCGCCGACATCAACGCCAAAGGCGGCGTGCTGGGACAGAAGCTGGTGCTCGAGATCGGCGATGACGCCTGCGATCCGAAGCAAGCGGTTTCCGTTGCCAACCAGATGGCCGAGCGGGGCGTGAAAGTGGTGGTCGGCCATTTCTGCTCATCGAGCTCGATCCCGGCAAGCAAAGTTTATACCGAGGAGGGAATCCTCCAAATTTCTCCCGCCTCGACCAACCCCGCCTACACCGATAACGGCAGCTGGAACACCTTCCGTGTTTGCGGCCGCGACGATCAACAAGGCGCCGTGGCCGGCAAATACATCGCCGAACATTTCCGCGGCGCCCGCGTGGCGATTCTGCATGACAACTCGGCCTACGGCAAAGGCCTTGCGGATGAGACGCGCAAAGCCATGAACGCGGCCGGCCTTAAGGAAACCATCTATACCGCTTACGTGCCGGGCGAGCGGGATTATTCGGCATTGGTCTCCCGCCTGAAAGAAGCCGGCATTACCGTCATCTACATCGGCGGATACCAAAACGAAGCCGGCTTGATCATTCGCCAGGCGAAAGAACAAGGCATGCACGTGACGTTGATCGGCGGCGATGCTTTGGTGACCAAGGAATTTTGGGACATCACCGGCAACACCGGAGAAGGCACGCTGATGACATTCCCGCCGGATCCGCGTTCGCGCCCAAGCGCGGCCGCAGTGGTGCAGGAATTCAAAGCCAAGGGCATCGACCCCGAAGGCTACGTGCTTTACACTTATGCGGCAATTCAGATTTGGGCGGAGGCGGCAACGAAAGCGCACAGCGCCGAGCCGCGCAAGGTTGCCGAAACGCTGAAGGCAAACGGTCCTTGGCCGAGTGTTCTCGGTGATATCGCGTTCGATAAGAAGGGCGATATCACCAAAGGGGATTACGTCTTCTACGTCTGGCATAACGGCGGTTACAGCCAGATGTAGGCGGCACGGAGGCGGCCTTCTTATCGGGCCGGCTGAAAGCCGCGGCCGAGGAAGGCCGGAAGCACAAGCGCCGTCTTCCCCGCGTGCGGAAGTTGAAGCGGCGCCAGCGCGGTCAGGCTTTGAAACCGGCCCTCCACCGCTCGTTGAAGACGCGGAAAATCATAGTTCGGTGCGATGAGAACGATATCGCGCCCGCGTAGCGCTGCGAGATTTTGGATCAGTCCGAATTCGCGCGGATCATTGCCCAAGCAAACCACCGGAACGTCCGACCCCAACGCATAAGCAAGCTTGCCCGCATCCTGCCAGCGCAGCGCGGCAAAAACGCCGGGTTTTGCGAGTAGCCCGCGGCTCGCAAGCTCGTCTCGCAACGGCGTCCAGTCCAAAACCTCAACCACCGGATCTTTGCCGTGCGTGAATTTTTCTAACCAGTTCCAGCGGAGATCGGAAAGCGCGGCGGCTAAGCCCAGCGCCCAAACGCCCAGGCTCAAGCCGAGCCACGCCCGCACCCAAACCCGCCGAACAGCGACGCCTTCCGCAAGCATCCGGCCGAGCAGGGGAAACAGAAACAAATATCCCGGCGCTGCCCAGTGAAACAGCACGCGTTGGCGCGACCAGACGGCAATGATCGGAAAGAGGACGATCGGAAAGAGGCTCAAGCAAAAGCAGAGCCAATCCGCTCTCGCTTCCGGACCGCGCCGTCCTGCGGCGAAGAGCGCGACAATCATCGGTGCCCAGATCCAGGGCAGCAGGTAGAGCGCTTCGCCTCCGAGAACGGTGAAAGGTGCGAACGGATGAAACGCGGCCCCTAACGCACGCCCGCCCTGAAACGCAAATGAAGCAAAGCCGTGCCGCGCATTCCAAAGCAAGGTCGGGGCAAAAACAATCACCGCAACCGCCGCGGCCGCATAGGGCTGCGGCCGCGCAAGCCATCTGCGCCCGTCGGGGGTGGTAAGCAGATACAAGAGCGCGCCCAAGCCCACGAGCAGGGCCGTGTATTTGGAAAGCAGTGCGAGGCCGAAAAACAAACCCGCGCCAAGCCAAGCACCCCAACGCCCCTCTTTGGCCGCAAGCGCGCGTTGCAAAGCAAGCGCCGCCGCCAACAATGCCGCCGTCAGCGGCCCGTCGGGCAAAACCCATCCGCCCGTGGTCAGGCCGAAAACCGGCGCGAGCGTAAGCGCGATTGCGGCCCAGAGCCCGCTCTCTGCGCCGTAAAGCCGGGAAGCAAAGCGGAACATCAGCCACTGCGAGCCGGCAAAAAGCGCAATGAACGGCAGCCGCACCGCAACGCCTGCCTCGGTTCCGAAAACCGAAGCGGCCAAGTGCGCCAGCCACCAGGCCAGCGGGGGATGGTCGTAATAGCCCCAGGCAAAGCGGCGCCCGGCCGCCACCATATAGCTTTCATCCACGCCAAGGCCCACCGCGGCGCCGAGCATCAGCCGCAGCGCCGCGCTTGCCGCAATCAGCAGGCCCACCCACCCGGCGGGGGAAAGCGCGTATGCCCGCGCGGGGGCGTCTGCAACCCTCAGGCGGCGACGACCCTTTGCTGCTGCTCACCGAGCCCGGCGATGGAGAGCCGCATGGTCTGGCCGGGGCGCAGGAAAATCGGTTGCGGCTTCTTGCCTGCGCCGACGCCGGGCGGCGTGCCGGTGGAAATAATATCGCCCGGCTCCAGGACGAAAAAGTGGCTCGCATAGCTAACCAGTTTCGCAACGCCGAAGATCATCGTTTTCGTGTTGCCCTTCTGCATGCGCTCGCCGTCCACATCCAGCCACATATCCAAATTGTGCGGATCCGGAATTTCGTCTTTGGTCACCAGCCAAGGCCCGGTGGGGCCGAAGGTTTCGCATCCCTTGCCTTTATCCCATGTGCCGCCGCGTTCCAGCTGATACTCGCGCTCGCTCACGTCGTTGCAAATGCAATAGCCGGCAACGTAATTCAGCGCTTCGCTTTCGGAAACGTAGCTTGCGCGCGAGCCGATCACCACGCCGAGCTCTACCTCCCAATCGGTCTTCTTGGAGCCGCGGGGAATTTTCACATCGTCATAAGGCCCGCTGTAAGCGCTTAATGATTTCAGAAACAGAATGGGCTCCTTCGGAATGGGCATTCCGGATTCGGCCGCGTGATCGGCGTAATTCAAACCGACACAGACATAATTCAGCGGCCGCGCCACGCACGGGCCGATGCGCGGATTGCCTTGGACCTTCGGCAGAGTTTTCCAATCCAGTGCCGCAAGGCGCGCAAGCCCTTCAGGGCTCAACGCTTCTCCGGCAAGGTCGGGAATAACACCGGAAAGATCGCGAATCCCCCCTTCCGGATCCAGCATTGCCGGCTTTTCTGCTCCTTTCGGGCCAACACGCAGAAGTTTCATCCGCTGCTCCTTTTTTCGATAACAAAGTGAAAGTTTTTTGCGTTACAAAGTAAAACCGCCGTCGATGATCACCGCCTGTCCGGTCATGAAAGCGCTCTCGTCGCTGGCGAGGTAAACCGCAAGCGCAGCGATTTCCTCCGGCCGTCCGAGCCGCCCCATGGGTTGGCGTTCGACAAACTGCGCGCGCGCGGCTTCCACCGAGCCCGCTTTCGCAGCATTGGCGGCGATGCGCTCCTCAAGGCTTGGCGAGGCCACCGTTCCCGGGCAAATCGCATTGCACCGGATGCCCTTGGTGATGAAATCCGCCGCAATCGATTTGGTCAGCCCGATCACCGCCGCTTTCGTCGCCGAATAGACAAACCGGTTGGGCACGCCTTTGATGCTGGAAGCAACCGAGGCGATGTTCACAATCGCACCGTTGCCTTTTGCCAGCATACCGGGCAGGAACGCCCGGATCGTGCGGAACATGGAACGGGCGTTCAGCTCAAAACCGAACTCCCATTCCTCTTCGGTGGCCTCCAGCACCGTGCCCTGATGCACAAAGCCCGCGCAATTGGCAAGGATATCAATCGGCCCCGTGGCATCGGCAAGCATGAAAATATCCGCCGCATGCAGCACGTCAAGTTTGGCCGTACGAATGCGCGCGCCGGCGATCTCGGCAACCTTTTCCTCGTTCACATCGGTGGCCACCACCTCGGCACCCTCGGCGGCGAACGCCAATGCAATCGCCCGCCCGATGCCTTGCGCGGCAGCGGTCACAAACGCCTTTTTCCCACTCAGTCTTCCGCTCATGGTCTGCTCAATGGTTGTCGCGCGCTTCCCCGCGTGTCTCGATGATATTGAGGTAAAGCGTCGCCGGCTCCAAGCACGCGCCGGTCTCCAGCTGCCCGGTCATGCTGCGATAGATTTCCTCCCACGGGGTTTGGTTTTTCAGCTCCGGCAGCTTGAGTGCCGCGCGCCGCGCCGCCAGCTCTTCTTCCGAAAGCAAAACATCCACCCGGCGGTTGTTGAGATCTATGCGGATTCTGTCCCAGCATTTCAGCAAGGCAAGCCCGCCGCCCACCGCGGCTTCGGGCGAGATATGCAGAATCGAGGGGCTGCCGGACGTGCCGGATTGGCGCCCGTCGCCCATGGTGGGCAAATCCGTAATGCCGCGTTTGAGAAGCGAGGCCGGCGGTTGCATATTCACCACTTCGGCGCTGCCGGGATAGCCGATCGGGCCGCAATTGCGGATGACCAGGATCGTGTTTTCATCCACGCCGAGATCGGGATCTTCGATGTGTGCGTGGTAATCTTCCGGCCCTTCAAAGACTAGCGCTTTGCATTCGAAAACGTTGGGATGTTCCGGATTGGAAAGATAACGCTTGCGAAACTCGTCGCTGATCACGCTCATCTTCATAATGGCGGTGTTGAAAAAATTGCTCCGCATCACCACCACGCCGGCCGCTTCGCGCAGCGGCTTATGATAGGGGCGGATCACCTCGCCATCGGGCTCGGGCACGTCCTTCAGGTTTTCCGCAAGCGTCTTGCCCGTCACCGTCATGACATCGCCGTGCAGCTTGCCGGCCTTCAAAAGCTCTTTCATCACCACCGGCACGCCGCCGGCGCGGTGGAACGCCTCGCCCAAAAACCGCCCGGCGGGCTGCAGATCCACCAAAAGCGGAATTTCCGGGCCGAGACGATCCCAATCCTCCAGCGTGTGCTCCACGCCCATATGGCGCGCAATCGCAATCATATGCACCGGGCAGTTCGTCGAGGCACCGAGCGCCGCCGCGGTCACCACCACGTTTTCAAACGCCTTTTTGGTCATAATGTCGGAGGGGCGCAGGTTTTCCTTCACCATCTCCACAATGCGCCGACCCGTTTCATAGGCGATCTGCGCGCGCTCGCGATACGGCGCCGGAATCACCGCGCAGCCGGGCAGCGACATGCCCAACGCCTCGGCCAGGCTGTTCATTGAGGTCGCGGTGCCCATGGTGTTGCAATGCCCGGCCGAGGGCGCCGAGGAGGCCGCCATTTCCATGAACTCCTCGTAGCCGATCTTGCCCTCGGCGTGCAGCTTGCGCGCCTCCCAAATAATCGTGCCCGAGCCCGCGAGCCGGCCCTTCCACCATCCGTCCAACATGGGCCCGCCCGAGAGGACAATGGCGGGAATATTCACCGTCGCCGCGCCCATCAGGCAAGCGGGGGTGGTTTTGTCGCAGCCGGTGGTCAGCACCACGCCGTCGATGGGATAGCCGTGCAAGACTTCCACCAACCCCAAATACGCCAGATTCCGGTCCAGCGCTGCGGTAGGCCGCTTGCCGGTTTCCTGGATAGGATGCAGCGGAAACTCCAGCGCCACCCCGCCCGCGTCGCGGATTCCCTCGCGCACGCGCAACGCGAGCTGCATATGATGCCGGTTGCACGGCGAAAGATCCGAGCCGGTCTGCGCGATGCCGATAATCGGCTTGCCTGATTGCAGCTCTTCGCGCGTGAGGCCGAAGTTCAAATAGCGCTCCACGTAGAGCGCCGTCATGCCTGGGTTGGCGGGGTTGTCAAACCAGCGGCGGCTGCGCAGGTGCTGCCCAGCCTGCCCCGTCTTCTGATCATGTGCCATAGCAGCAGCCTTTCGTTTCCTGCCCGACGATACGGGACGGAGGCTGCGCTGCGGCGCGGGCTCTGTCAACCGGGCAGAGCCGCAGGCGCACTATTCGGCCATGCCGGGACCGGCCGGCGGCGAGCCTTTCCGCCCTTTTCCCCTATTCCGCCGCGATCGCCGGCCGCAGGTTCAGCCGGTGCAGGGTGCGATCGATCCAAAGCGCCGTGAGCTTCTCTTGCAAAGCGTTCTGGCCCAGCCGCTCATGCAATGCCGCGAAATCCACCCGATCGAGCCCTTGATCCTGATTGAAGCAGGAGAATACCACGGTGTGCGCGCCGGTCGCCGGGTCCGTCTGCGGTTGCAGGCACTGGCCGCACACCTCTTTCATCATGCATTGCATCGGGCTGTTGATGGAACCGATCGCCGTATGCCCGGGCTTGAGGTAGGGCTTCAGCACCCCGTGCCGGGCTGCGGCCACGGCCCGCATCATCCCATCCGAGCCGATGACGATCATATGATCGGCCTCATTCAGCGGCACCGGCTGCGGCCCCAACCGGCCGGCGCCATAGGCAGCCATAGCCTGGACGATGTTGCCGACAAAGCTCCGATCCTGCGGGCGGGTGGGCGTGAAACCCGGCGGCTCGTCGCAACACCAAAGAATGGCATCCGCGGCCCGCTCGATCTCCGCCACTTTATAGCGATCGATCATGTGCTTGTAGCCCGCCACATAGAGCACGCGGCTGCCTTTCGCCCGCAAGGCGGCTCCGATACTGAACAGAACCGCGTTGCCGAGACCGCCGCCCACCAAGACCACCGTCGCATTCGGCAGAATTTCGGTCGGTGTGCCGGTCGGGCCCATCAAGACCACCGGCTCGCCCGGCTTGAGCAAGGCGCAAAGATCCGAACTCCCGCCCATCTCCAGCGCGATGATGGAAACCAACCCGGCTTCAGGATCCGTCCACGCGCCGGTCATGGCCAAGCCTTCCATGGCCAGAACCGTGGTGCCGAAACCCGGCTCCGTCACGCGCGGGGCAAGAGTCTCATAGTTCTGCAGACGGAAGAATTGTCCGGGCCGGAAGGCGCGCGCCGCCGCCGGGGCGCGGATCACCACTTCCACAATGTTCGGCGTCAGCCGATGCACGGCCGCTACGCTTGCCGTCAGCGCCTCGCGGCAACGCGCGATCACCGCCTGGGCGGGTTTCGGCGGAAGCTTGGACAACACGCCCGACAGAACGGGATAGCCGCGGCGCGCGCTGGCCATGGCCTTGACCACGTTGCCGTAAAAATTCGGATGCAGGTCGCCGAAAAAGCTTATAAAGCGGCCGTCCGCCGCCTTGTGCATCAGCACAAAAGCCCGCTCCGGTTTGGCAAACCCGCGCACGGGGTGCTGCACTTCCCCGTTTTCATCGACGGCGGTGAAATATTTGCCGTCAAGCTCAATCCGCCCGTCCTCGCGGGCCAAGACGGTATTGGGCTGGGTTCCGGCCGCAACCAGAATCGCGCGCGCGGGAAGCAGAACTTCCGTCCCATCCGGCCGCTTGCAACGCAGCGCTTCGGCATGGCCGAAGCGGTCCACCTCCACCGCAACCGGGGTCAGCCCTTCGGCAAAACACACCCCTTCTTCCAGGGCTTTGGCCACTTCCTCATGGTTGAGCGTGTAGGAAGGAGATTCGATCAAGCGGCGCCGATAGGCAATGGTCGCCCCACCCCACGCCTGCAGCAGCGGGGCAAATCGCGGCGCACAGCCCTCTTCGGCCGCGCGTTTGCGCTCCGCCGCAATGGCTTCGGCATGGGCAAGATACTCCTTGGCAATTGCGGCGTCTTCCTCGGTCCAGTCCGCGCGCACCGCGGCCTCGCCGCGCTCGGCCACCAAAGCGTGGTAGCGCGCGGCAAATTTCTCCACCTGGCGAACGTAATAAGCGAGGCTTTCGGTTGCGGCATCAATCGCGGTCAAGCCGCCGCCGATCACCACCACCGGCAGACGCAGCTGCAGATTGGCGATGGACGAACGTTTGGCCGCGCCGGTCAATTGCAGGGCCATCAAAAAGTCCGAAGCCTGGCGCACGCCGCGTGCCAGCCCGTTGGGAATATCCAAGACGGTCGGCCGCCCGGCGCCTAGGCAAAGCGCGATGTGGTCAAAACCCATCGCCCAGGCATCGTCGATGGAAAGGGTCGCCCCGCCACCGAAGCGCACGCCGCCGAAAGCGGCGAAATTTTCCCGCCGCTCGAGCAAAAGGCGGATCAATTTGAGGTAGTTTTTATTCCAGCGAACGGTGATGCCGTATTCCGCCACGCCGCCGAACCCGGCCATAATGCGGTCATCTAGGCTCTCAAACAGGGCTTCCGTATCACGGATAGGAGTTTTAGGATCAAAGCCCAGCGGCTCGATCTTCAAACCATCCACCGCAACCACGGTGTGCCCGTCATTCAGCAGATGGTGCGCCAAGGTAAATCCGGCTGGGCCGAGCCCCACCACCAAGACCGCATGCCCGGACTCCGGCTTGGGCAGCGGGCGGCGCAGATTAAGGGGGTTCCAACGCGCGAGAAGATAATAAATTTCAAACCCCCAGGGCAAACCCAGCACATCGCGCAGGATCGCGGTTTCCGCCTGGGGAATGTCCACCGGCTCCTGCTTTTGATAGATGCAGGCCTTCATGCAATCGTTGCAAATCCGATGCCCCGTCGCCGCCAGCATGGGGTTATCCACCACGATCGTGGCAAAGGCGCCGAGCACCGAGCCTTGTGCCCGGAGCGTGTGCATCTCGCTGATTTTTTCTTCCAGCGGGCAGCCGGTCAGCGTGACGCCGAAGGGGGATTTCTGATACGCCCCGGTTTTGCGATCCTTCAGGCCTTTGGAGCAGGAATCCTTCTCCTGCGTGTGGCACCAGATGCAGTAGTTCATCTGATCCAGCGCCTGCTGCTCGTTCATCCCCGGATCCGTCAGCGCAAATCCGTCGCGCTCGCGCCGGCGGCTTTCCGGCAGGCGCAGCATTTCCACGCCGTCGCGTGTGATGGTTTCCAAAGGAATGAGCCTCTGCGGATCAACCTTATGAGGCACTTTGAACAACGTGCCTTTGCCATGCCGCGCTTGGCCCTCGGGCGTGAGCGTCGCCCATGCCGCGTAACGCATGGCAAGGTCCAAGGCCTCGGTGTCTTTCGCCGTTTCCCAACGCGCCACATGCGCCGCAAATGCCGCTTCCGTGATCGGCTCACCCATGCGGGCGCCGAGCGCCTCCGCCAGCGCCGGGCCGTCCAATCCGGAAGCATCGGGGTATTTCTTCACCGCTTGGCGCTGCACGAAGAGGCGCTTGCAGCTGTGGATGGGGTCCAAGTCCTGCGTGCGCCGGGCCAAGGCCGCAAGGTCCGCCTCGATGCCGAACAATTCGCCGAGAAACGCCTCAAGGTGCGGGCCGAGATCCACCAGCAGCATCCCCTCCGCCTTCGCCCCCAGAGCGTCCGGCTCGGCTCGCGCCGCCAGCAGGCGGGCATGCAGGGCCGGATCCGCCTCGGCAAGCCGCTCAAGAAAAACGCGATCCAAGCGGATCAAGCCCTCGCGCGTGGCGAGCTCGGCAAAGCTGAAGCGAAAGCCCAAAGACGGGGCCAAGGCAGCATCGTTCATCGACTCAGAACCCTATGTTGCGATGCAATGAAAAGATAGAGCATCGCCGGAGTGCTATAAAGATATATGTAAAGTATTGCTTACGTTATCGGCAAGCAAGCATCCTGGCAAGACGCGGGCAAACTTCTCCTGCTTCCCGGAACAATTTCCTCCGAAACGATGGGCAAGCCTCAAGCGGCGCGGTTTTGCACCAGATCCTGCACAACGGTCGGATCGGCGAGCGTCGAGACATCGCCGAGGTTGTCCGTTTCGTTGGCGGCGATCTTGCGCAAAATCCGCCGCATGATCTTGCCGCTTCGGGTTTTCGGCAGCGCCGGGGCCCATTGGATCACATCCGGTGTGGCAATCGCCCCGATCTCGCGGCGCACCCAGGCCACCAATTCCTGCCGCAACGCTTCCGAAGGCTCGACCCCGACCTTGAGCGTAACGTAACAATAAATGCCCTGCCCCTTGAGATCGTGCGGAAAACCGACAACGGCCGCCTCCGCCACCTTGGGATGCGCCACCAAGGCACTTTCGATCTCGGCGGTGCCGAGCCGGTGGCCGGAAACGTTCAGCACATCATCCACGCGGCCGGTGATCCAGTAATAGCCATCCGCGTCGCGACGCGCGCCGTCGCCGGTGAAATAGAGGCCCTTATAGGTGGAGAAATAGGTCTGCACAAATCGGGCATGATCACCGAAGACGGTGCGCATAATGCCGGGCCAAGGCTCGGCGATGCAGAGATTCCCCTCGGCGGCTCCGTGCAGAACCTGGCCGTCGGCATTGACGATCACCGGTTTGACGCCGGGCAAAGGCAAAGTCGCGCTGCCGGGCTTCAAATCCACGGCCCCCGGCACCGGTGAGATCAAAATCCCGCCGGTTTCGGTTTGCCACCAGGTATCCACAATCGGGCAACGTTCTTCCCCCACCACCCGATAGTACCAAAGCCAAGCCTCGGGGTTGATCGGCTCACCCACGGTGCCCAGAATGCGAAGGGTTTTGCGCGAGGTGCGCTTCACCGGCGCCTCGCCTTCCCGCATCAAGGCACGGATGGCGGTGGGCGCGGTGTAGAAGATGTTCACCTTGTGCTTATCGACCACCTGCCAGAACCGCGAGCTATCCGGGTAGTTCGGCACGCCTTCGAACATCACGGTAATGGCCCCGTTCGCCAGCGGCCCGTACACGATATACGTGTGTCCGGTCACCCAGCCCACATCGGCGGTGCACCAATACACCTCTCCCGGGTGGTAGTCGAAGACCAGCTCGTGGGTGAAACTCGCCCAGACCAGATAACCGCCGATCGTATGCAATGCTCCTTTCGGCTTGCCCGTGCTGCCGGAGGTGTAAAGAATGAACAGCGGATCCTCGGCGTTCATCGGCTCCGCCGGGCAGTCCGCAGAAGCCTTTGCCATCAGCGCGGCATAATCATGATCGCGCCCGGCCTGCATCGGCACTTTTGCCCCGGTGACGGAAACCACCAAGACATCGCGCACCTCGGGACAGCTCTTCAGCGCCTCATCGACATTGGCCTTGAGCGCAATCCGCCGCCCGCCGCGGCGGCCCTCATCGGCGGTGATCAACAGGCGCGCGCCGCAATCCTGAATGCGCCCGGCCAGGCTATCGGGGGAAAATCCGCCGAAGACCACCGAATGGATCGCGCCGATGCGCGCGCAAGCCAGCATGGCCACGGCGATTTCGGGAACCATGGGCAGGTAGATCGTCACCCGATCGCCTTTTTTCACGCCGAGCGATTTCAACACATTGGCCAAGCGACAGACCTGCTCGTGAAGCTCACGATAGGTGAGCGTCTTGTGCATGTCCGGTTCGTCGCCTTCCCAGATAATCGCGGTCTGATCGCCGCGCTTCGCCAAATGCTGGTCCAAGCAGACGGCCGAGGCGTTCAGCACCCCGTCCTCGAACCATTTGATGGAGACATCCCCCTCAAAGCTTGCGTTCTTGATCTTGGTCGGCGGCTTGATCCACGGAATCCGGCGCGCCTGCTCGGCCCAGAATCCGTCCGGATCGCGTTCGGCGCGTTCCCGCATGGCCTGATAGGTGGCTTTGTTGACATGCGCTTTCGCGGCAATTTCGGGCTTGACGGGAATCACCGTTTCGTCGGGCATGCGTCTCCTCCTGGCCTCTTCAGACCCGGTCTAGAACATATAAACCGGGTAAGAATTGACCCAAATCATGCAAGCCCGCAAGTGCAAGCAGCGGATGGCTCTCATCGGCGCTCGGCAAGCCGCGCGCGCGAAAGTCGGGCGAAGCCTGGCTTTGCCATTCGCGGATTCCGGGCCTAGGCGACGCGGCCGTGGCAATGCTTGAACTTCTTGCCGGAACCGCACGGGCAAGGCGCATTGCGGGGCGTTGAGGCCCAAGTGCTGGGATCCGTCGGATCCGGCGCGGCGTGGCGCACGGTTTGCGAGGGGGTGGAGGCTTGCAGATTCTGCACCGGCGGCGGCGGGGTGGGCTCGAACGCCTCCCATTCCGCCCCGGCCATGACCGGCTCGGGATGCACTTCCTCCAGCGGTTGCTGCTGCGGCGTGAACACCGGCGGGGCTGCTTCGGGCGCAAGCTCCACGCGGGCCAGCAACATCGTCACCCGTTCTTTCAGTTCGTCGAGCATGTTGTTGAACAACATGAAGGCTTCACGCTTGAATTCATTGAGCGGGTCGCGCTGGCCGTAAGCGCGCAGCCCGATGCCCTGGCGCAGATGGTCGAGCGCCAAAAGATGCTCCTTCCAGACCTGATCGAGCACCTGAATGAGCAGGCTTTTCTCGATAAAGCGCATCAACTCCGGGCCGAAATTCGCCGCTTTGGCCGCCATCATGGTTTCGGCCGCGAGTTCAATACGTTCACGCAAGGTGTTTTCGTCGAGACCTTCTTCCTTTCCCCACTCCGCAATCGGCAGATCCATGTTCAGCAGGCGCCGCACGTCCTCGGCAAGCCCCGCGAGGTCCCATTGTTCGGCAAACGCACGCTCGGGAATGTGCCGGGCAATCATGGCGGCGATCACTTCGGCGCGCATTTCCGCAACGGTTTCGGAAACGTCGGTTGCGCGCATGAATTCCTTGCGCTGCGCGTAAACTTCCTTGCGCTGATCGTTCATGACGTCGTCGTAGCGCAGCACGTTCTTGCGCATATCGAAGTTGCGCGCCTCGACCTTCTTCTGCGCCTTCTCCAACGCCTTGTTGATCCACGGGTGAACGATCGCCTCGCCCTCCTTCAGGCCCAGCCGCTGCAGCATTCCCCCCAGGCGGTCGGAGCCGAAAATGCGCATCAGGTCATCTTCCAATGAGAGGAAGAACCGAGAAGCGCCGGGATCTCCCTGCCGACCGGAACGCCCACGCAACTGATTATCAATGCGTCGGCTTTCATGGCGCTCGGTGCCGATCACGAACAACCCGCCCGCGGCCTTCACTTTTTCGTGCGCTTCCGCAACCTCCGCTTTGATCTGGGCAATGCGTCGTTCGCGCTCTTCGGGGTCGGTAACGTCGGCAAGCTCCCGCTTGATGCGCATCTCGACATTGCCGCCGAGTTTAATGTCGGTGCCGCGGCCGGCCATGTTGGTGGCAATGGTCACCGCACCGGGCGCGCCGGCTTGCGCAATAATCTCCGCTTCCTGCTCATGATAACGTGCGTTCAGCACCGCGTGCGGAATCCCGCGCTTTTTCAGAATGCTGGAGAGCTGTTCGCTTTTTTCAATGCTCACCGTGCCCACCAAAACCGGTTGGGAACGCGCGCGGCACTCTTCGATAAGCTTGACCACGGCTTCGAATTTTTCCCGCGCCGTGCGATAGACCTCATCGTCCTGGTCGTCGCGGATCACCGGCTTGTTGGTGGGAATTTCCACCACGTCGAGTTTGTAAATCTCGGCAAACTCGTCGGCCTCGGTCATGGCCGTACCGGTCATGCCGGCAAGTTTCGGGTAAAGACGAAAGTAGTTTTGAAAGGTAATGGAGGCGAGCGTCTGGTTTTCCTGCTGAATGGGCACGCCTTCCTTGGCTTCCAGCGCTTGATGCAGCCCTTCGGAATAACGCCGGCCCTCCATCATCCGCCCGGTGAATTCATCGACGATCACCACCTTATCGCCGCGCACGATGTAGTCCGTATCGCGTTGGAAGAGCGTATGCGCGCGCAGGCTTTGCTGCACATGATGCACAACGGAAACGTTTGCCAGATCGTAAAGGCTACCCTCGGTGATAATCCCGTGTTCGCGAAGCTTCTCCTCGATAATCTCCACCCCGTTTTCGGTCAGCGAAACGGTGCGGAACTTCTCGTCTTTTTCATAAGTCGAGGGATCTTTCACAAGCTCGCGCACGATGGCATTCACCTGCCGATAGAGATCCGAGGAATCTTCGGCCGGTCCCGAAATAATCAAAGGCGTGCGCGCCTCGTCGATAAGAATGGAGTCAACCTCGTCGACGATGGCGTAATAAAACTCGCGCTGGACCATATCCTCCAGGCGGAATTTCATATTGTCGCGCAAATAGTCGAAGCCGAATTCGTTGTTCGTTCCGTAAGTCACGTCGGCGGCATAGGCGGCGCGCCGTTCGTTATCGTCCAAACCGTGAACGATCACGCCCACGGAAAGGCCGAGGAAATTGTAAATATGGCCCATCCACTCGGCGTCGCGGCGCGCCAGGTAGTCGTTCACCGTCACCACGTGTACGCCTTTGCCGGTCAATGCGTTCAAATATACCGGCAGGACGGCCACCAAGGTTTTGCCTTCGCCGGTTTTCATCTCGGCGATCTTGCCGTCATGCAGCACCATGCCGCCGACCAGCTGCACATCGAAATGGCGAAGCCCGAGCGTGCGCCGCGCCGCCTCCCGCACGGTCGCAAAGGCTTCCACCAAGAGGTCATCGAGCGTGGCACCCTCCGCCAGGCGCCTCCGAAACTCCTCCGTGCGCCCGCGCAAGGCTTCATCCGAAAGCGCCATCATTTCCGGCTCCAGTGCATTGATCGCCGGAACGCGACGCTGATATGCCTTCAATGCGCGGTCATTGGCAGTGCCGAAAAGAGAACGAGCGAAACGGGCAAGCATGTGTCTTTCCAAGGGAGAGAAAACTTCTTGGTTTCACCGCTCTCTGTCCCTTTCAGAAAGCGGCGTGCCCAGGCGCAGCGGAGGCCTCTCGGCGCGCTGACCCCTGAGTCTGCTGGTAGCTGACATAAGACCCCAAGCGCGCCCGGTCAACGCAGCCCCTCACGAGAAGATGGCCGGCTTGCCCGAGCGTTCCGCTTCCGCCATATGATCGAGTCTTCTTGTATATAAGGAATGCCCCCATGCGCTTGACATTCTTTCCCGCCTCCGCCTGCGCGGTGCTGCTCTGCCTTTCCGGGGCGGCGCTGGCACAATCGCCGCCCGCCCAGCCCTCGCCTCCGCAGGCCCAAGGGGCGGGAAACGCCGCGTCGCCGGCGCCGGCAAGCGGCCCCGCCGCGGATCCCGTTGTGGCAAAGGTGGGGTCGGATACTTTGCATTTGAGCGACGTCGAAGCGATGTTCCACGAACTGCCGCCCGAGTTTCACAACCTGCCGCGCCAGGCGCTCTATTCCATGGTGCTCGATCAATTGGTGGAACGCCAAGCCTTGGTGCAGGCGGCGCGCAAACAGGGGCTGGACAAAAACCCCGCGGTGGCAAGCCAAATGGCGAACGCTGCCAACAACGCCTTAAGCAGCGCTTACGTGGCGCGCGAACTCGGCCCCTCCATCAACGAGCAGGCGATCCGGGCCTTGTACGACAAAGAATATGCTAACAAACCCGGAGAGGTGGAGGTGCACGCCCGGCACATTCTGGTCGGCAGCGAAAAAGAGGCCGAAAAGGTCATCGCCGAACTTAAGGCCGGGGCGGATTTCGCTACCCTCGCTAAGAAATACAGCACCGATCCCGCCGCCGCCCAGGGCGGAGATTTGGGCTTTTTCAAAAAATCCGAGATGATCCCGGAATTCGCCGAGGCCGCCTTTGCGCTCAAACCCGGCCAGTTCACGGAAAAACCGGTGCATACGCAGTACGGTTGGCACATCATTCAGGTGCTGGAACGGCGCCAGAACCCGCCGCCGACCTATGCGCAGACGCATGATGAGCTGCGCCAACAGCTCATTCAGCAAGGCGTGCAGAAGCTGGTGCAAGAGGCGCTGAACGGGGTGAAAGTGGAGAAGTTCAACCCGGACGGCTCGCCCATTCGCCCCACCGACAAGGCCGAACCGCCGCCTCCGCCCGCCGCCGCGGCGCCGAGCGGGCCTGCCGGCAAATAAAAAGCGCCCCCCTGCGAGACCGCGAAGGCAAAGGCAAGAGCATGGACCTGCCGCTTTCCCCGCTTGCGGTACCGTTGCCGGCGCTTCCCCCGCTTTCGGGGGTGCGCCTCGGCGTTGCCGCCACCGGCATCCGTTATCGAAACCGGCCCGATCTCTTGTTGGTGGAGCTCGCTCCCGGCACCCAAGCCGCCGGCGTCTTCACCCGTAATCGCTGCACCGGCGCCCCGGTGGACTGGTCGCGCGCCGCCCTTCAGGGCGGCCGTGCGCGCGCCTTGGTGGTCAACGCCGGGAATGCCAACGTCTTTACCGGCGCAGCCGGCGCGGAAGCCTGCCGGGAGATCGCGGTCGCGGTCGCCGCACTCTTGGATTGCCCCGCCCAAGAGGTCTTTCAGGCCTCTACCGGCGTGATCGGCGAGGTCTTGCCGCATGCGCGCATCACCGCCGCGCTCCCGCAAATCGCCAAGGAGCTCCGGTCCGACGGCTGGGAAGCGGCGGCGCGCGCGATCATGACCACCGACACCTTCCCCAAAGCCGCAACCCGCATCGCGCGCATCGGCGAGACCGAAGTGCGGATCACCGGCATTGCCAAGGGCAGCGGCATGATCGCGCCCAATATGGCCACCCTGCTCTGCTTTCTCTTCACCGATGCCGCGATCCCGGCCCCGGCCCTGCAAGCCGCCCTGCGTCGCGGCGTCAACCGAAGCTTCAACTGCACCACCGTGGATTCCGACACCTCCACCAGCGACATGGTTCTCGCCTTCGCCACCGCGCAGGCCGAGCATCCGCGCGTGCCGGAGGCAGGCGGGGCCGTGCTTGCCGATTTCGCGGCCAAGCTCGAAGAGGTGCTGCTGGATCTGGCCCTCCGCGTTGTGCGCGACGGCGAAGGCGCACAGAAGCTGATCCGCATCGATGTCTCCGGCGCAATCTCCAACCGCTCGGCGCACCGCATCGGCATGGCGATCGCCAATTCGCCGCTGGTGAAAACCGCCGTTGCGGGAGAAGATGCCAATTGGGGCCGGATCGTCATGGCGGTGGGCAAAGCGGGCGAGCCCGTGGAGCGCGACCGGCTCTCGGTCGCAATCGGCGGGGTCTGGATGGCGCGCGGCGGCGGCGTGGTGGAAGGCTATGATGAAACCCCCGTGATTGCTCACATGCGCGGGCGGGAAGTGGAAATCGCCGTGGATCTCGGCCTTGGGCGCGGCCGGGCGAGGGTATGGACCTGCGATCTGACGCATGGGTATATCGACATCAACGGCAGTTACCGCAGCTGAGGCCGTGCCAGGAGAATAACCGCGCCCCTATGGACGAATCCCTCGCCCCCGATGCCGATGCCTCCTTCGCGCCGCTCGCGACCGAGCGCCTCTTGCTGCGCCCGTTTCGCCCGGAAGATGCGGCGCCTTTGCACCGCCTCATCAACGACTGGGAAGTCTGCCGATCGCTTGCCGAAGTCCCCTTCCCGTATCCGCGCGAGCGCGCCGATGCCTGGATCGCCTCCTCACGCGCCGAGCTTGCCGTCGGCACCGCCTATCATCTCGCCGTCACCGGCAAGGAAAATCAGCAGGAGGTTCTGCTCGGCGGCGTCGGCTTGCGCCTCGATAAAGCCGCCCGCACGGGGCGATTGGGCTATTGGGTGGGGCGGCGCTTCTGGGGGCAGGGCATTGCCTCCGAGGCTGCCGGCAAACTCGCACGCTGGGCGCTGGCAAATCTCGATCTCGAGCGGCTGGAGGCATCGGTCGCCACCGACAACGCCGCCTCGGCCGCCGTCTTGCGCCGCATCGGCTTTCGGCTGATCGGCACGGGGCTGCAAACCTTCCTGGCCCGCGGGGCGGAACGCACCGTGCTGCGGTTTGAGGCCACGCGCGAGGATTTGTTCGGCCACCCCCATCCCGAGGCGGGCGCCGCCGCCGGCTCGGCCGAGGTCGGCCAAAGCCTGCCGCTGGTTCTGGTTGCCGCCTGCGCATTGCTCGATCGCGACCACCGCATCCTGCTCGCCCGCCGCCCGGAAGGCAAAGCCTTCGCCGGGCTCTGGGAGTTTCCGGGCGGCAAGGTGCAAGCCGCGGAAACCCCGGAAGACGCACTGATCCGCGAGCTCAAGGAAGAACTCGGCATCGAGGTCTCCGCCGCCTGCCTCGCGCCCTTCAGCTTTGCCTCGCATCGCTATGCGCACTTCCATTTGCTGATGCCGCTTTATCTCTGTCGGCGTTGGAACGGCATGCCCAAGCCGCGGGAAGGGCAAGCCCTGGCATGGGTGCGGCCGGAACGGCTTGCGGATTATCCCATGCCGCCGGCGGATCGGCCCTTGATCCCTCTCTTGCGAGATTTTCTGGGAGAAAGCGGATGAATGCGGAGGCTGAGCGTGCAAACCCCACCGCTTGCGTGGTGGTCATCGGCAATGAAATCCTCTCCGGCCGCACGCAGGATACGAACGTGAAATTTCTGGCTCAGCGCCTGGCCGAGAAAGGCATTGCGCTGCGCGAGGTGCGCATTATCCCGGACGAGCGTGACTTCATTATCGCCACCATCAACGAGGTTCGGGCGCGCTATACCTATGTCTTCACCACGGGCGGAATCGGCCCGACGCATGACGATATCACCAGCGAATGCGTCGCGGCCGCGTTCGGCGTGCCTTGGGAGCCGCACCCCGAAGCCTGGGCGTTGCTCGAGCGCCACTATCCGCCGGGCGAGTTCAACCCCGCGCGTCAACGCATGGCCACCATGCCGCGCGGCGCCAAGTTGATCGAAAACCCGATTTCGCTGGCTCCGGGTTTTAGCATCGGCAATGTGCACGTGCTGGCGGGCGTGCCGCGCGTGATGCAGGCCATGTTTGAGCGTTTGGCCGCCACGCTTCCGGGCGGTGCGCCGATCGTTTCCGTGGCCGTGCATGCGCGCAACCTGCCGGAAGGGCGGATTGCCGCGCCGCTGGCCGAAATCCAAAATCGCTATCCCGGCGTTTCGCTGGGAAGCTATCCCTACTACCGCGCCGATAACAACGGAGTGGCCATTGTCGCCAAAGGCACGGATCAAGCCTCGGCCGAACAAGCGATCCAAGAGGTCATGCGCGTGATGCGCGAACTCGGCGCCGAGCCCGTTTTGGGCGAGCCGCCGGTCTGATCTGCATGGGCACGGCTTGGCATGATCCTCGCTTCTCCTGCATAGGCTGCAGTGTCACACATCATTCGGAGACGACCCGATGCCCTTGAGCGCGCCAAGCAAGCGGCAAAAACTTCATACGCGTACCATCACGGTGGAAGGCTTCCTCCGCGAGGACGGGCTTTACGATGTGGAAGCGCATTTGGTGGATACCAAGACCCACGGCGTGGTGCTCGACGATCGCGGCTATCTGCCGCCGGGAGAGCCGCTGCACGAAATGTGGATGCGCATGACCGTCAACGAGGAACTCACCATCGTGCGCTGCGAGGCCTCCACCGAAGCCGGACCCTACGGCATTTGCCCGGAGGCCGCGCCGAATTTCTCCCGCCTCGAAGGGCTCGACATTCGCCGCGGGTTTCTGAAAGCGGCCGCCGAACGCGTGGGCGGCGTGGTCGGCTGCACGCATCTGAGGGAATTACTCCAGCAAATGGCCACCACCGCCTTGCAGACCATGTTTTCCCGACGCGTCCGACGCGAGCTCAGGGCCGATCGGCCGCCCACGTTGTTGAACACGTGTTATGCTTGGGCGTCCACAAGCCCCGTGATCAAGCGCCGCTGGCCGCAGTTTTACACCGGGCCGGATGCCGAACGCGAAAAAGGTCGCGAAAAGGATCGCGACAAGGCTTCGGCCAGAGAAAAAGAGGCCGCGCTCGGCGAGTAAGCGCGCCGCGTTCGCACGGCGTGCCGTTTAGGCCAGGTCGGGGGCAATGGGGTTCGGATCGTTGCCTTTGTGGCTTGAGTCGGATTTCGGCTTGGCGGCCCGCGCGCGGAAATACTCCAGCACGAAAACGCGAACCGCACTGGTGCGCCCTCCGGAATAGCCGCTTTGCTCGATCCGCTCGATCAACGTTCGCAGCGAGATCCGCTCAAGTTTGCAGATTTCCGCCAAAGCGGCCCAAAACTCGGGCTCCAGACGCATACTGGTGCGGCCCTGCGCGGTGACGATGTTCCGGTTGACGAGTCTGCTTGATGCCAAAACTGCCCCCTCCTGTCTTTTTGCATCAGACAGCGGCAGGCTTAAAATCCCGTTGCCGGTCACCAACGCCGGGGCCTATTTTTTATTCGGCCGCCTCGCCTGGCGCACGCAAATCCAAAGTCAGCGCGTGCATGCCGTTGCGAAATTCTTCCGCCAAAGCGGCATAAACCGCGCGCTGGCGCTGCAGCCGGTTTTGGCCCGCAAAGGCGGCGGCAATCATGCGGATATGGTAGTGGGTCTCACCCTCGGGCCGCGCGCCGGCGTGGCCGATATGTCGGGCACTCTCATCGATCACGTCCAGCGCCTCGGGGGCAAAACGCTCGGTCAGCAGCCGGCGGAGCCGGTCCGCACGGGTGTCGTTGGAGTTTGGCATGGCCGCACCTGGATTCGTTTTCGGCCGGCGCCCTGGTCTGATCGGGCGCCGTTCCCGGCAGGTTTATCGGGCTGGATCCGCGCCGGCGCAAGGGGGGCGTTGGAGAAACTAAGAGCCCCCAATAGGCACGAGCGAATTGCCGGTTGGGGCAGAGAAAAGCTTCTTGTACTCGGCACGTATCGGATTCAATATCGTGTCGCAACGGCACGGGGGGGGGAAGCATGCGGTGGGAGGAGCGTATCAATAATTACGTCAAGGAAACCGGGTTTCCGAGGTCTCTTTTCATCGCGGAAGACGGCCGCGTTGTCGGGACTTGGATTATGGGGAACGATTATCGGGTCCGTTCCGCTTATTACGGCGGCTATCCGGCTACGTATTTGCGTCGCATTCGCGCTCTCTTCCCCGACAAGCGCCGCGTGCTGCACCTCTTTTCCGGCCATGTCGATCTTGCCGAATTGCCGGGCGATACGGTGGATATCAACCCGGCTTTGAACCCCACTTATGTGGACGATGCGCAGACACTCAAAAAGGTGCCGCTGCATCTTTACGATTTGGTTTTGGCCGATCCGCCCTACAGCGTGGAAGATGCCGAGCGCTATCAAACCAGCATGATCAAGCGCAACCTGGTGATGCGCGCGCTTCAGCGCCTCTCGCCCGGCGCGCATGTGGTGTGGCTCGATCAGGTTCTGCCGATGTATCGGAAAGATATCTTTGATGTCGAGGCCGTGATCGGCATGTGGAAATCCACGAACCATCGCTTCCGGGGCATCACGATTTTCCGGCGCCGAGAGCGAAAAGAGGCCTCCGTGATTGCCGCCGCACCATCCCACACCGGGGTCGACGTTTAGAAATACCGTTTCGCAGCAAACACGCGCTTTGCGAATCGGGCTCAGGCCTCGTCCGTCACCGGGGCGGTGGCCACAATGAACACCAGGTTTTCCGTCCCCGTGTTCTGCAGCGTATGCGGCACGCCGGGAGGCAGGAAAATCACGTCGTGGCGCCGCACCACGCGCCGTTCGCCGGCAATTTCGATCAGCCCCTCGCCTTCCAGCACATGATAGACTTGCTCCTGAAGCTTGTGGGAATGCAGCGCCACGTAAGCTTTGGGGGCATAACAGGAGATGCGATAGTCAATCTGGCGGGAACCGGTTCGATCGGGATGAACCAAGAGCTTCGAAAGCGCCCCACCGTGATGGCCGGGCAGCTCATCCCAAGGCACTTCCGCAATGGGGCGGACGAAAGCTTGGCGTTCCAAGACGTGGCCCTCCTTTTTGGCTCGCTGCTTGCGCAGCGCCAGCCATGATCATACGGCATTGAGAAATGTCAACCGATATGGTGAGAATTGGCGACAGTCTTGAATTCTTGAATCGCTATTGAAAATCCAAGCGGGGGGCAAGTGAACGCAAATTCGTGCGACGTGATCGTGGTCGGGGGCGGCAACGCCGCGTTTTGTGCCGCGCTTTCGGCCGCGGAACAGGGGCTTTCGGTGGTCTTGCTTGAACGCGCGCCGGAAACCGAGGCCGGCGGCAACAGCGCCTTCACGGCAGGGGCCATGCGCGTGGCGTATCGCGGGGTAGAAGACCTGCGCGTGCTGATGCCGGATCTCGGCGAAGAGGAAATCGCCCGCACCGATTTCGGCAGCTACACGGAAGATCAATTTTTCGACGACATGTTCCGTGTCACCCAAAACCGCACCAATCCGGAACTTTGTGAAATCCTCGTGCGGCAGAGCTTTGCCACGCTGTCTTGGATGCGCGCGCTCGGGGTGCGCTTTCAGCCGATTTACGGGCGGCAGGCCTTCCGCGTGGGCGGGCGTTTCACCTTTTGGGGCGGGCTCACGGTCGAAGCCTGGGGCGGCGGCCCGGGGCTGATTGCGGCCCTTCGTCAGGCAGGGCAGAAGCGCGGCATCGAGATCCGCTACCAGAGCCGGGCCGTGCGGCTGCTCACCGATGGGGTGGCCATCCGCGGCGTGGAGGTGAAAACCCCCCAAGGGCGGTCGATGCTCTTCGCGCCGGCGGTGGTGCTCGCTTCCGGCGGGTTCGAAGCCGATTGCGAGATGCGCACCCGCTATCTCGGCGCCGGCTGGGAATTGGCGAAAGTCCGCGGCAGCCGCTTCAATACCGGGGACGGCATTAAGATGGCGCTGGCCATCGGCGCCGCGCCGGCCGGCAATTGGTCCGGCTGCCATGCGGTGGGGTGGGATTTCAACGCCCCCGAGTTCGGCGACCTTTCCGTGGGCGACGGTTTTCAAAAACACTCCTACCCCTTCGGCATTATGGTCAATGCCGAAGGCCGGCGTTTCGTCGATGAAGGGGCGGATTTTCGCAACTACACCTATGCCAAATACGGCCGCGAGATTTTGCGCCAGCCGGGGCATTTCGCCTGGCAGGTTTTCGATTCCAAGGTGCTTCACCTCCTGCGCGATGAATACCGCATCAAGCAGGTCACCAAGGTGCGCGCCGATACGCTCGAGGAACTGGCGGGCAAGCTCGAGGGCGTGAACGCGGCGGCGTTTCTTGAAGAAGTGCGCCGCTACAACGCCGCCGTCATGCAGGACGTTCCCTTCAACCCCAATGTGAAGGACGGGCGGGGCACGCGGGGCCTTGCGATCCCGAAAAGCAATTGGGCGAACACCATCGCGGATCCGCCGTTCGAGGCCTATCAGGTGGGCTGCGGAATCACCTTTACCTTCGGCGGTTTGCGCATTGATCGCCAAGCCCGCGTGCTGGATCAGGATTTGCAGCCCATCCCCGGGCTTTATGCCGCGGGCGAATTGGTGGGCGGGTTGTTCTATTTCAATTACCCGGGCGGCACGGGGCTCACCAGCGGCGCGGTTTTCGGCCGCCTGGCGGGGCAGACCGCCGCGCAGGATTTGCCCGCCTTGCGCCGACAACCCACTCTCGGCCCGCTGCTTCCCACCCCCAGCCTCGCCTGAACGGCTAAGGGGCGCGCCATGGAGGCCGACGTGGTCGTGCTCGGCGGCGGCGCGGCGGGTATGGCGGCGGCGGCCCTCGCGGCCGCCGAGGGGCTCCGGGTGATCTTGTTGGAAAAGACCGCGCAGCTCGGCGGCACCACGGCCACTTCGGGGGGCATGGTCTGGGCGCCCGGCAATGCCAAAGCCGCGGCGGTCGGTTTGCCCGACAGCGTGGAGGCGGCGCGGCGCTATCTCGCGCAAACCGTGCCGGCGGGGCAGAATGCCGCCGCCCGCGCGGCCTTTCTGGCGCATGCCGCGGCCGCGATCGAGGCGCTGGAGCGCCGCACCGCGCTTCGCTTCATGCCGGTTGCTTCTTACCCGGATTATTACCCGGACCGAGAGGGTGCCGCGCTCGGCGGGCGCGTGCTGGAACCCGTCCCCTTCGACGGCGCCACGCTGGGGCGGCATTTCGCTCTGCTCCGTCCGCCGCTGCCGGAGTTCATGCTCTTCGGCGGCATGATGATCGCGCGGGCCGACCTTGTGCATTTCCGCAACTTCGCCCGCTCCTTCCGTTCCGCCGCACGGGTCGCGCGGCTGATCGGCGCCTATGGCCGCCAGCGCCTTGCCCATCCCCGCGGCACCACGCTCGTGCTCGGCAACGCCTTGGCCGGCCGATTGTTCTACTCGCTGCTCCGCGCCGGGGTCGATTTCCGCCTCAACCATACGGCCGAGCTTCTCTTGACGGAGGAAGGCCGGGTGTGCGGCGTGTGGGTCGGGGGCGAGGCCATCCGCGCGCGCCGTGGCGTGATCCTCGCAACCGGCGGCTTTTCGCACGATCCGGCGCTGCGGGCGGAGCTTTTGCCGAAAGGCGCGCGCTTCTCGGCCGCTCATTCCGGCAATAGCGGCGACGGCATCCGCCTTGCGCGCGCCGCCGGCGCAGCACTGGATGCCAGCGGCGCGGATTGCGCTTTCTGGACGCCCGTCTCGCGTTTCACTCGCCGCGACGGCAGCGAGGCGATTTTTCCCCACACCGTCACCGATCGCGGCAAGCCGGGTTCGATTGCCGTCAATGCGGCCGGGCGGCGCTTCGTCAACGAGGCCCTTTCCTACCATGAATTCGTGCGTGCCATGCTTCGCGACGCGGCGGCGCAAGAGGCCTGTTTTCTGCTTTGCGACAACCGATTTCTCCGCCGTTACGGCTTGGGGCCGATCCCGCCGTTCCCGTTTTCGCCCAAGCCTTGGCAGCGCTCGGGCTACCTGATCTCGGCGCCGGATCTCACCGTCCTTGCCCGGGCGCTTAAGATCGAGGCCGCGGCGCTTGAGGAGACGGTGGCCCGTTTCAATGACGACGCCCGCGCCGGCATCGACCGCGCCTTCGGCCGCGGCGGCGATGCCTATCAGCGCTATCTCGGCGATCCGCTCCACCGGCCCAACCCTTGCCTCGCGCCTTTGGAAACGCCGCCCTTCCACGCCATCGCCCTCTATGCCGCGGATCTCGGGACCAGCGCGGGGCTTGCCACCGACCAAGACGCCCGCGTGCTGGACCAAGGCGGGCGGCCGATCTCCGGGCTTTACGCCTGCGGCAACGATATGCACTCGGTGATGAACGGGGCTTATCCCGGCCCCGGCATCACGCTTGGCCCGGCGCTGACCTTCGCCTATCTCGCGGTGCGAAGCCTGTCGTCCGCGTCCGGCTGAGACGCGCCCAGTTCTTCGGACAGGCGCCGGGCGGCCTCGCGCACCGCCTCCGTATGGCGGGCGATCACGGGGAGGGAAAAGCGCCAAAGCGGCCCGGAAATGCCGATTGCCCCGATGGTCGTGCCGGTGAAGTCTTGCACCGGGGCGGCGATGCAGCGGAGCTCCGGCTCCAATTCGCCATCATCGAATGCAATGCCGTCATGGCGGATACGGGCGATTTCCTGACGCAGCAGCTCCGGGTCGGTGATGGTCTTCGGCGTAAACCGGACCAGCTCGGTTTGGGAAAGATAGCGCGCGAACGCCTCCGGACGCAGCGCCGCGAGCAGCACCTTGCCGAGCGCCGTGCAGTGCGCCGGCCGCACCACCCCGACCCGCTCGGCGAGTTGAAATGCGCCGCTGCCCGGCGTTTTGGCGATCACGAGAATATTCATGCCGGAGCGGACGGCAAAATGCCCCGTCTCGCCCGTGGCGGCGGAAAGCGCCTCCAGCACCGGCACGGCGAGCCTGGCGAGCTCGATTTCATCCAGACACGCCCCGGCCAGGGCAAAGAGCGCGCGGCCCGGCCGATAACGCTTGCTTTCGCGCAGCTGCCGCACATAGCCGAGCGCCACCATGGTCTGCACCAGATGAAACGTGGTGGAACTGTGCAGCCCGAGCCGTCGGCTGATTTCCGCAAGGCTTGCCCCCTCGCGATGGCGGGCGATCTCTTCGAGGATGGCGAAGGCGCGCTCGATCGATTGAATGCCGCCGCGCTCGGCGCGTGCCTCTTCCTCCGCCGTCGGCGCAGCGGAGGGGGTAGGCGGTTGCTCGGAAGGGGCGAGTTTACGCATCCGTTTCCCTTTTGCGGGTGAGTGGAGAGATTTTGTCTATCTTGCAGAGCATTTGTCTATATCGGATACTGCCGCGGCTGCAGAAACAGCCAAAACAGAGGAAGGAACGAAAGCATGCCGCAGTGCAAAGGCAGCGAGGTCATTGTCGATTTCCTGCTCCGAGAGAAGATCTCGCATGTTTTCGGGGTTTGCGGGCATGGCAATGTCGGCATGCTCGATGCGCTTTACGGCGTGCGCGATAAAATCACGCTGATCAGCCCGCGGCACGAGCAGACCGCCGGGCACATGGCGGATGCCTATTTCCGGGTCAAGCACCATCCGGCCGCCACTCTTACGTCCTGCGGGCCGGGCTCGGCCAATCTGGTGATGGCGTTGATGAACGCCTATGCCGATTCCTCGGCCTTTCTGGCGCTGACCGCCAACGTCCCCACCCAGCAATTCAACCGCGGCCCGTTTCAGGAGCTCTATCGCCAGAAGGAAGCCGATTTCCCCTCGGTCTGCCGGCCCATTGTCAAGCGCAGCTTTCAGCCGACGCGCGTGGAGATGCTGCCGCTGGCGCTCAGGCTGGCCATGGAGACCATGCTGGGCGGGCGGCCCGGCCCGGTGCAGGTGGATATCCCCTTCAATCTCTTCCAGGAAACCGCCGAGGTGAACCCGGAGCCCGCCGCCGGCACGGCGCGGCCGAAGCGCCCCGGCGCGGCGCCCGAGGATCTCGAACGCGCCTTGGAGATGCTCGCCCGCGCCAAAGCGCCGGTGCTGTTCATCGGCCATGGCGTGACGCTTGCCGAGGCGGCGCGCGAGCTCACCGCGTTCGCCGAGCGGCTGACCATTCCGGTGATCGCCTCGCCGAACGGCATGGGCTGCCTGCCGATGAACCATCCGCTCTCGCTCGGTTTTATCGGCCGGAACGGCGCCTATCCCGCCAACCAAGCCGGGCGGCATGCGGATCTGGTGCTGGCGATCGGGGCGCGGTTCGACGATCGCTCGGCCTCTTCGTGGATGGAGGGGTATTCGTGGAACTTCCCGGCGACGAAGCTCATTCACGTGGATATCGACGTGGCTGAGATCGGCCGCAACTACCCGGCGGATCTCGGCATTGTTGCCGATGCGCGGGTGTTCCTGCGCCAAATGCTGGCCGAGCTCGAGCGGCGCGGGAGCGAACGGCCCGAACGCAAAGAGTGGCTCACCGCCATCGCCGGCTGGCGGGCGGAGTGGGAAGACTATATCCGCCCGAATTTCGCCATCGACACCACGCCCATCCGCCCCGAGCCGCTGGTGGCCGCCATCCGCAAAGTGCTGCCGGATGATGCCATTATTTCCCTCGATTCCGGCGTGCACCACAACTGGTTCATGCAGTTTTGGGAGGCGCGCCGGCCGCAGACCATGCTGAATGCCTGGGGTTTCTCGGCGATGGGGTTCGGCGTGAGCGGCATTCTGGGCGCCAAGCTGGCCGCGCCGGAGCGGGTTTGCGTTTCCGTCTGCGGCGACGGCGGCTTCACCATGACCCCGCACGTGCTCTGCACCGCCGTGGAGTACGATATTCCCTGCATCTGGGTGATTTGGAACAATTTCGCCTGGGCGGCGATCCGCGACATTCAGTATGGGCTCTTCGGCGGGCGCGAGATCGGCACCGCCTTTTATGCCGGCGAGAACCGCGCCCCCTACAACCCCGATTTTGCCGCACTGGCGCGGGCCCATGGGGTGGCCGGGCAGACGATTACGCGGATCGGCGATTTCGCCCCCGCGTTGGAAGCCGCCATTGCCGGCGGCAAGCCCGCGGTTTTGGACGTGCATGTCGATGCCGAAGTGCGCCCGCCGGCAACCGGCGCTTGGGCGTTGCCGCCGATCCCGCATAAGGAGCCGGTGTTCGGCCGGCGGCTGCGGGCGGCGGATCTCGCTCTGCCGGCGTCTCGCTAACGTTTATGCAACCCAATAAGTTTTGACGTCAGAACTCCTCACCAATTACTTTGCATATGTTAGTTATACTGTCTGCCGCAATTCCTTGCGCTGCGTTGCGTTGTATTGCGTTGCCGAGAGTTGCTTTGCCGGCCTTTGCATTTGCATAAGCCGATCGGCAAGGCAGCCGGGAGCGTCCCGCGAACGAAATCACGGATTTCGGGGCTTGCACATCCCCCGCCTTGTGCGCGCCCTATCCCCTGCCCTTCGCAGTGCCGCCGGAAACCCCATGGGAGAATGCGGCCTGAAAGGCTGTTATGTGACTCTTCCAAGCCTTTCGGCGGCCGAAACCCCATGGGGAGATGCCATGCAAACTTCGGTTCCGATTTCTTCACTTCGAGTTGCGCACCACCTCCTTTCGAATGTTCGGCAAACTAACACTTCCTAACAGTCTTGTCAATGAAAAACTTTCGGGGTTCGGGTCTTGAAGCCCGTGAACCGGATCGAGATCCGGTGTTTTCTAACGCCGAGAAGCACCGGAAGCCGTGCTTGCGGCAACGCCTGCGCGCGTGCGCCCGGGCCCGGTGCGGGCGGCGGCAGCCCCGGGCGCGCGCAGCACAATCACGATATCTTCGGCAAGACCCCTTCCGAATGTGACGACATGGGTGGAGGCCGGCACCGGCCAGGCGCGCACATCATCGCGCCGGGGATGAATGAGTTGCGCCAAATCGTGCAGCAATCGTTCCAATTCGCGCAGCGTTCCGCGCATCAAGAAAAGCGAATACTGCACCGGAAAGGCTCTTTTCTTCAGATATCGATGCACCCGCCGCAACCGCCGGGGCGAGGCAATATCGTATCCGACGAGCCAGTAATGCGGCGCGCTCATTCGGCGGTCTCGGCAAGCATCGCGGCCAGTCGCGCCACCGTCAGCCGATGCAGTTTGGCGAAGCGCGGTGCTTCCGCCTCATAAAAACGCACGATCCGCCGGCGCAGCGCGGCTTTGTCGTGTTTCGCGCCGTGCTCGCGCAAATAGGCGGAAAGGCGCCAAGCAATCGGCCAGCGCGCCCAGCGCAAGGCGTGCGCGAGATCGACGGCGAGGTTGGCCCCACCGAGCCGCAGCGCCAGAAAGCGCGGCCCGACGCCAAGCCGGGCGAACATGGCCAAAAGTTCCGCCTCGTGAAGCCCTTGCAATTCTCGGAGAATGCCCTCCAGCGCTGCACCCTGGAGCGCGGCACGCGCCTCGCACAAGGAATGCAGCGCAGCGCCCCGCCAATCGCGCGGGCGAAGATCGTAACGGCGTGCGAGCCGCAACATTTCGCGCCGTTCGGTCCCGCGCAACCAATTTTCCAAACGCTCGGGCCAGTCGGGGCGGTCGGCAGCCGCTTCCAACAACGCGGGCAGATCGGATTTCCATGCCGGCCGATAGAGCGGCACACAGGCCCCGAGCGCGCGCCCGCGCCCGTCGAGGAAGCTGATGGGAACGCCCCAAATCATACACAATTCCAGCGCCTCGATGCGCCAATGCACGGGGCCGGTGGAAACCACGCGCGCAAGCCGCGAAAGCGGCGCGAACACATCTGCGGCACCCTGGGCGCGGATGCGTAAAGCCGGCCCTTCGACGAGGATCGCCAGCGGCCCGGCGGCGCCGCCGCCGTCAAGATACAGCGTCTGCTCCGCCATCTTGGGTCTCGAAATCCGGGATCGCCGGCTCTTCGGCCGCTTCCGCCACCGACCGCGCGGCTCGCGCCAGGGCCCGACTCCATAAGCCGAAGGCGCGGCGCAGCAAAACCGCGCACTGCTCCTCCCACGCCTGATAAACGAGGGCGCGCCCGGCCTTGCCGAGCAGGCACGCCTCGCCGTGGCGGCTGAAGTGATCGGCCCGCAGCCCATGCTCGCGAAACAACGACAGCGCCCAGAGATCGATCCGCGGCCTGGCGGGCTCGACCAAGTCGCAGGCCAGGCTCGGCCGGTTCGGGGCCAAGGCGTGAAGAAAGCCGATGAGCGGGTCGAGCCCCGTTAACGCCGCGCGGCGCGCGGCTTCGAAGGTGGCGAGCGTATAGCCGAGCGAGAGCAGCGCATTCGCCGGGTCGCGCGGCGGGCGCCGGCTGCGGGCGGAAAAGCGAAGGCTCGGCGGAAAGGCTGCGCCCAGCGCACGGAAATAGACCGCTGCGGCCGCCCCCTCGATGCCCGTGAGCGCGGCAATGGTTTCGGCTTCCGGCAGGCGAGCGAGAAAGCCCGGCAATGCCCTGCGGGCATCCAACAGGGCGCGGCGATCGGCGCCCGGCGAGGGTTCAATTTTATCGAGCGCGCGCAGGCTAGCGGTGAGTTTGGCCCGCACCACCCGTTGCGCCATAGCAAGCCGCTGCGCCGGATCCCCGTGCAGCCGCATTTGCCCGATGCGGACCAGCGCATCGCCGGGCGGGTGCCCGAGCAGGCTGCCGGAAGGCTCACCGGTGCGCCCCGAAAGCAGGAACAATCCCGTGCCATTGCGGTGCAGCGCCGCGATGAGGCTGGTGGAAAGCGTCATACGGCCGCGGAGCACCACCCGTTCCAGCAAAGCGAGCGGAGCGGTGGCGATGCGCTCGCCGGCAAGGCGCACGACGAGCGTGCCGTCTTCCACATCCAGGCTGGCATCCCGACGATCGACGTAGAGCGTGGTCATTCGGCTTAACCGATGTAAAGCACGCGGGCGTCGGAGGGCGGGCGGGCGATGCCGAGGCAGCGGGGGCGCGCACGCGGGTCGAGGCGGATGACGGCCAGGCTGTCGCCGGCCGGATTCAGGATGCGGCGGAGTTTTTTCAACAACTCCAGGCACTCGGCAGGGCTGAGATAGCACTCGTGCACGGATTTCTGCCCGCCGCTTGCATAGGCGCGCACCGCGATGAGCGCGCGGCGGAGGCGGCGCGGCTCGGCGATATCGTAGGCGACCAAGTAGAGGGCGCGATCCGTCATGC
>JAIMBF010000122.1 GCA_023511585.1 Terriglobia bacterium | reverse complement strand
GGCTCGCGAGCAATGCGTCTTGCTGGCTCGGGATAGGGAGAAGAGCTTTCCGGGCTCGCAGTCCACGTCCGCAATTTCTCGCAAGAGAGAACACGCGCGCCGCTCGCCCCGCCCGTGGAGATGTCAAATCGGCTTCTTCACGCCAAGGAATTTTCGATCATGGGCGAAACATTGGGGTTCGATCGGCATAACGAAGACGAAACAGCGCCTCGTGTTTGCAGATCTAGCTCCCCGCATCGCGGGCGGTGATGAAAAGATCGGAAAATCGCCTAGAAAACTCTTCTGCGTCATCTCTGCCGGAGAATGTTAGGGTAGGCCTTTTTTCCATCGTTCCCCTTGATCGGCTCGGGAGTGCCTAACATCTTTTCGGCATTCGTATCTTATTGAATCGAGGATGCCGCCATGCCAAGCTTACCCAAAGGCCGTACCCTTGAGGAATTCAAGCCCTTGATGCCGGCAGAAAAAAAATCCTTCACGCCGTGGCCGCAGGCACGCCCGCAATCACCGGCCAAAGCCGGCCGGCAGAGCCGAGCGATGCCTGCGCGGTACGCGCCGAATTCCTCCGCTTTCTGGCCCTCGGCGGTAACGCCGACGCACCGGTGCACGAAAAAGGCATTATCGTGCGTGGGGCCGGGCCCTGTTTGGCTCGGAGCTATGCGAAAATAACGTGATGCGAACAATAAATAAAACCCCTTTACCGTAACGGAACCGCGACATTCTCCGGCAGGCGGGTAACCCTGCTTACGGAAACGAACCCAAGCGCCGGTTATCCTCGCGTGCCCTCGCGTTCTTTTTCGGATTGCTGTCGGTTACCGCGGCAAGCGATCCTTTCGATCGACGTGTTCGCTCCCGTAAGAGTGAATTTTGATTTTGCAATATGTTCCGCTCTTCTTCCTTTCCCAAACTGACAGCGGGATCGGCAGAGCTGGGTCGGGCGGAAGCGGAGATGGATCGGGGACGGGAGCCTCGTGTTGAGCGAAGCTCGTCGCGCTTTTCTTAATCGTTTGTCCGGAATTTTTCGCTTTCCGCCGGGGCGTGCTGCGGAAACAATGCAATGCGAAGTTTCCGGCGATGAAGCGCGCCCCCCCTTTTGATGAAAGCTGTGATGAAACGAAGAAGCTTTCCAAAAAGCAGGCGCCCTTTAAAGGGCCAAACGCATATTGGCCATATCCGCAAGTGTTAGCGAACCGGGCATCCGGAATTGATTTTGCACACGCCGCTCATTGGGCCGGATTGTTTGTTCATTGGCGGCCGCATTTTGGTTGTTCGGCTATTTTATTTCCTATGCCCTACTCTTGAAACCTGGGGGCGTGCCGTAATATCTCGTTAGATCACAAAGCATCGAACGCGGATGCGGGGAAGCCGCTTCCGCGAAAATCCGCCAGGGCGGAGCCAGAACAAGCCTTGCCGCGTCTTAGCAAGCCCCGGGCAAGGCCATGAATGGAGCGATCTTTATGCAGGTGCAAAGTCCGGATGCCCAGCCCTTCCGATTTTCGGATCCGCAGCAGCAGCGCATCTATGAGGAGTTGAGGGAAGTCGTTGGCCGCGGCCCCGCGGATTTCTTCCGTGACGCGTGCGTGCTCATGGCCGGTGGCCATCAGCTCAAAACAACGGCTCACCTGGTAGCGCACCTCCTTCGCGAAATCGAAAGCGCGATCCGTGCTGTTTACCGGCCCGTGATCGAAGAAGAGCGCGTGCGCTCCGAGGGATCGGCAGACCAAGGGCCGGGAAGAGAATCCCAGAAACAGCAAATCTGCGCCATACTTCAATCATTGAAAATTTCCCAGAATAGTGTTGAGGCACGTGCCTGGAATACGCTTGCCGAGAACCTCAACCGTTTTGCCCATCGCCGCGGCCTCGAGGCACCGTACTCCCTGAACGAGATCGAAAAGCTTTGGGCTCAGTGCACGCCTCTGCTCGATGCTCTCTTAAAAGGCTTGCGGGAACGCTTCCTGCGACTGGTTAGAGAGTTGGATAAAATTTTGGCGAACGGAACGCCGAGTGAAGCCGTCTTGAAGAGACTTACCCAAGAAATCCCGAACACTGTGGCGACGCGCAACTATCTTTTTACCCGCCTCGAAAACCCCGAGTGGCTCGATCCGCTTAGGAAAAAGCGCTTTTTTCAATATCCACCCGAGCCGATCTACGAAGAAAACGATGGCCCCATCGCATTTCCGCCATGGCCCGAAGGGCGTTATCTGGCCCGGATGGCCCAACACAACCCCAAGCTCGTGGCGGAGATTATCGAGGAGATGACGGATACCAAAAACGTGGTCGTGCAGACCGATCTTCTCGATGCGCTTCTCGCTATGTCGCCGGACCTATCGGCGCCACTCGTGAACAAGGTGGAGCGCTGGGCACAGTCGCCTTATCTGCGTTTTTTCCCGCCTTTGCCGAAGCAATTGGGCCAGCTGATTGCCCACTGGGCGGAGGGCAAAAGAGCTTGCGAAGCTCTCCGCGTCGCACGCGTTCTGTTTGGCTTCGTTCCGGAGCAGTCCCCCGCTGCGCCCGCTCCCAACGCGGCGAATAGTTTCCCCCGAGAACCGCAATCGCGCTTCGATCCTTACTTATATGGGGACTTCCTCAGCACATATTATCCCAAACTGGCGGCCGCGGCGGGTCTCCCCGCGCTGGAACTAGTCTGCGATCTGCTCGATCAAGCAATCCGGCTTCCGAACCCGCACCTCGATGAGCAGACGGGCCAGGATTATTCGGCTGTTTGGTGCCCCTCTATTGCTGAGCATCCCGGGAACCCGGATTCCCCGATCAAGCTTCCCCTGGTTAGAATGGTCCGCGACGCCGCAGAGTGTATCGTGCGCTCCCAGAAGGCGTCGATCGAAGACGTGGTCAACGAGCTCGAACGAAGACGCTGGAAGATTTTCCGCCGCATTGCGCTGCATCTCCTCATAGCGTTTCCCGGGCAAGCGGAAGCCTTAGCCGCTGAGCGACTAAAAGACCAAAATCTGCTCACCGATAAGTGTCTGCGATACGAGTACGACCAGCTGCTGAAGGCGCGTTTCCTGCGGTTACCACCGGCGGATTGCACGAACATTCTGGCGTTGATTGAGGCCGGCCCCGGGGAGGGCGGTGAGCGTGAAATCTGGCAGCGCGATCGGCTGGCACAAATAGGCCCCGAAAACCTGCCGGGAGACTGGCAGAGACGCTACCAGGATCTGGTTGGGAGGCATGGCGCGCCGACCGATTCCAAATTCCTGATGTCGCGCAAATCATGGTGGCTGGCGAAAAGCCCCAAAACCGTGGACGAGCTCAAAGAGATGACCGTTGCGGACATTGTTCGCTTCCTCCAAGGCCGGAAGTCTGCATCTGATCATACCCTTCCGCTATTCGAGGAAATGCCGGACGAGAATCTGTTGCGTGTCGTAACCGAGGATCCGGTCCGTTTCGCTGACGCAGCCGCACAATTTCGGGGTCTTGCGCCGAATTACATTCGCGCAGTTATTTCCGGCTTTCGAGGCGCTTTAAACCAAGGGAAAAATTTCGCGTGGGAGCCGGTTCTCGACCTCTGCGAATGGGTGCTCGCGCAGTTGCGCCAAATCCCGAACTCGCCGGCGCATGCACAAGGCGCATCCCCGCCTTGGGGCTGGACGCGCAAAGCAATCGCGGAACTCTTGACCGTCGGTTTCAACGACGCGGCGGGTGCCATTCCCATCCGCTTGCGTAGAAGGGTCTGGAAAATTCTAAAGCCGATTACCGATGACCCCAATCCGACGCCGGACTACGAGCGGCCATACGATACGGACCCGGCCGAGTTTGCGCTTAACACCACGCGCGGGGCCGCGATGCACGCCGTGATCCGCTACGCGCTCTGGCTGCGGCAGCATTGGGTAAAAGCGCCGAAAGCGGGAGCGCGGCTTTCAAACGGTCTTAAGAAGATGCCCGAAGTGCGCAAGGTTTTGGAGGCTCATCTTGACCCGAATAGGGAGCCCTCGCGGGCTATCCGCGCCGTCTACGGGCAATGGTTTCCTTGGCTTACCGTTCTTGATCCGAGTTGGGCGCGGGCGCAAGCGGCACGGATTTTCCCACAAGACCCCGAAAGCGAAGCCTATTTCGAAGCAGCGTGGAACACCTACCTGGCATATAACGGAGTTTGCGATGCCGTATGGGAGATTCTGCGCCCACAATACTGTTATGCCGTAATGCGCATCGGCACGCGGCGCGGCGCCGCGCATTGGCGGGAAAACCCCGATGAAAAGTTGGCGGAGCATCTTATGGTGCTCTATCGGCGCGGAAAGCTTGCGCTGAATGACCCGGTGCTTACGATGTTCTGGCAAAAGGCCTCGGATGAACTTCGGGCTCATGCGCTGGCCTTCGTGGGGAAAGCTTTGCAGCGAGCGGGAGGAAATATTCCTGGAGAAATGCAAGAGCGGCTGAAGCTTCTCTGGGAACACCGTCTTACCGCAGCAAAAGCGGCATCGTCCGCGTTGGATTTTCAGCAGGAAATCGCCGCGTTCGCCTGGTGGACTCTATCCGATACCTTCGCAATCGATTGGACGATCGAACAGCTTGCCGAATCTTTTCGGTTCTCTTCCAAAACACCACGGAGCATCGCGGTGCTACCCGGCGTCTTGGATTACCTTGCGAAAGCGGTAGCAACACACCCGCAAAAATGCCTCGATT
Source organism: Terriglobia bacterium (assembly GCA_023511585.1). Taxonomy (GTDB): domain Bacteria; phylum Pseudomonadota; class Alphaproteobacteria; order Acetobacterales; family Acetobacteraceae; genus JAIMBF01. Next base: position 1,039 of record JAIMBF010000122.1, on the reverse strand, counting down.
GCCTGAAAATCATCTTGGCAGGGAATCGTGCAAGCTGGGAGGCGAGTTTCTATGCTAGAGAAGACTCCGTGCGAAAGATCCTTGGTTATGCCTTGCAAAACCATGAGACTGCGGCCGAGGCGAAAAACATTATCAACGTTCTCGGCAGCAAGGGATTCCTCCAATATAAAAATCTCCTTAATTAGGCCGGGTTTTACCGCGCAAAATCCTACGCGCACACCGCTCCACTTGGTAAGATCGGTAAAGGGCGGTCGTTGGCCGACAGCACCTTAGCGAAGGACTCGGTCGAAGTGAACCACACCTTCGGTTCATCGGCCGCCACGCGACGCTCGCCGCGCGCCGCGCGGAAATCGCAATGGAGAATCTTGTTCCGCAACTGGCGACACAAGCCCAGGGTCTCCTTATCTTCATCGGACAGCGCCGCGCCGAAGTGCTTGACCAAACCGGCTTCGATATCCCCCAGCATTTTCTTGTGAGCGTGCTTCTGTAACGCAGGAATTTTCCCAGCGAGCAGGCGCATCTTTAATTCCAGCACGGCCCCTTCGCCGGCTGCGTCCTTGAAGGCCGGGAAGAACATCACCTCGCTGAAAGATTCCCCTGGCATGACGTGTTTCCCTCCAATCGCTTGCTGTCCGGCCTATGTAGCCTCAGCGAATAGTCGATGCCGTGCGGCTTCTCCGCTGAGACCGGCACCCGCGTCACCACGAGCCGAACCCAGTAGCTTCCCATCCGGATCGATCACGAGAACGTGCCCGTCGAGGTCAAGCAGCACATCGAGGTTCGGGTCGGGTCTCTCCGTCGCCGGATATGGTTACCAGATTGAAACAATACAAGCAAAAGAGGGCTTTGGGCTGCCGCAGGATGGGCGGATGGCGCTCGGCGCACTGCTCCTTTTTCTTCATTGTTTGTTGGCCTTCCGGGTTTGAGGGATTCCGATGCCCCTTATCATCGGCGCCTTGCGACGGCATTCTAACGCTGCTTCCCCGCTCAACATGCGTAGGCTGTCGGGTGCAAATCTAACCGGGCCAGGGGCAAAGCC
>JAIMBF010000022.1 GCA_023511585.1 Terriglobia bacterium | reverse complement strand
TGGCAAGGAGCGTGGTGGAGCTGAGGGGAATCGAACCCCTGACCTCCTCATTGCGAACGAGGCGCTCTCCCAACTGAGCTACAGCCCCAACTCCGTGCGGGCGGACATTGCGCAGCCCCGGCCGCGAAGTCAAGCATCGCCTGCAAATGCCGGCTTCGCGCACGCGCAAAGCTCCGTTATCCATTGGTAATATGTCGCACCGCACCCTTCTCGGCACGCTGCTTGCCCGGCTGAAAAGCGAGCCCTCCCGCACCGGCTCCGTCATCATCACGGTTTACGGGGATGCGATCGTCCCGCGCGGCGGCTCGGTCTGGCTCGGCACGCTACTCGCGCTCTTTCGTGCGCTGGATATTGCGGATGGTGTGGTGCGAACAGCCGCCTCGCGCCTTGCGGCGGACGGGTGGCTGGAGCGGCGGCGGGTGGGGCGCAAGAGCTTTTATCGTTTGGCAAAGCGGGGTGAAGCGACGTTTGCCGAGGCGACGGCGCATATTTACGGGCCGCGGCCGCAAAACTGGCGCGGGGGCTTTCACCTGGCGGTTTTGCTGAACGGCCCCGAACGCGATGCCCGGCGCGCCGCTTTGGAGGCTCTGGGCTATGGCACGCTTGCCCCCGGGGTGATGATCGCGCCAGATACGATGCCTTCACCCGAGGCTTCGGCCGGTTATCATTTGCTGGCACGCGCCGAGACAAAAGCGGCGCAAGAGCTCGCCGGCAGAGTCTGGCCGCTTGCTCGCATGGCCGAGCGCTATCGGAGCTTTCTGGAGATGTTCGGCCCGGCCGAGGCCGCCATTCGAGAGGCAGCGCAAAGCGCGGAGTTGGAGGCGATGCTGATGCGGATTCTCTTGATCCACGAATACCGCCGCATCGTGCTTCGTGACCCGCTTTTGCCCGAGGCTCTGCTGCCGCAACCCTGGCCGGGCCGCACGGCCCGGACGCTTTGCGCGCGGCTTTACCACGCCTTGCTTCCGGCTTCGGAAGCCTGGCTCGATGCCCACGGCCTGACCGAGGATGGCCCGCTGCCGCCTCCCACACCTTTGCTCTTTTCCAGATTTTCGGATGAAGCGGGGGCGGCGACCGGCCCGGCCGCAGGACTGCCAGATTATGTTACAAAAAAATCTTGACAGTGGCGTTTTCTGTTATACATCCCTTCAAGAGACCGGCGGAACACCGAAGGGGCGGAGCAGACGTCCATGTATACCCAGGCGCTCAATGTCGTGACCGAAAAACTCGGCGATAGCGAGGCCGAGCAGCGTTTTTTGGAACGGATCGACGCAGAGGAGCGGATCGAGCCGAACGACTGGATGCCGGAGGCCTACCGCCGGCTGCTGATCCGCCAAATTTCCCAGCACGCGCATTCGGAAGTTGTCGGCATGCTGCCGGAAGGCAATTGGATCACGCGGGCGCCGAGTTTGCGGCGAAAAGCGGCGCTGCTGGCCAAAGTGCAGGATGAAGGCGGGCATGGGCTGTATCTTTACGCCGCCGCCGAAACCCTCGGCATTTCGCGCGAGGAAATGGTGGAACAATTGCTCTCGGGGCGCGCCAAGTATTCTTCGATTTTCAATTATCCCACGCTCACCTGGGCGGATATCGGCGCCATCGGCTGGCTGGTGGACGGCGCAGCGATTATGAACCAAATTCCGCTTTGCCGGTGCTCTTACGGGCCTTATGCGCGCGCGATGATCCGCATTTGCCGTGAGGAAAGTTTCCACCAGCGCCAAGGCTACGAGATTATGCTCACGCTGGCGCGCGGCACGCCGGAGCAAAAGGCTATGGCACAAGACGCGCTCAATCGCTGGTGGTGGCCGGTTTTGATGATGTTCGGCCCGCCCGATCACGCAAGCCAGCATTCGGAAGCTTCCATGCGGTGGAAAGTGAAACGTTTTTCCAACGATACGTTGCGGCAGAAATTCATCGACGCCACCGTGCCGCAAGCCCAGTTCTTGGGCCTTACCATTCCGGATCCTGAGCTTCGGTTCAATGCCGAGACAGGACATTGGGAAACCGGCCCCATCGATTGGGAGGAGTTCCATCGCGTGCTTGCGGGTTACGGCCCTTGCAACAAAGAACGCCTGGCAGCACGGCGAAAAGCCCATGAAGAAGGCGCTTGGGTGCGCGAAGCCGCTCTCGCATATGCGGCGAAGCAGAAGCAACGAATAACGCAACAGGCTGCGTGAGCACGGAGGCGCGTGATGGATCAGTTCATGCCGCTTTGGGAAGTTTTCATTCGCACGCGTAACGGGCTTGCGCATCGGCATGTCGGTTCGCTGCACGCGGCCGATGCCGAGATGGCGCTGCAAGCCGCGCGCGATGTCTACACGCGCAGGGGCGAAGGTGTGTCCATCTGGGTGGTGCCTTCGGCGGCGATTACCGCTTCCGACCCCGCGGAAACCGAAATGATGTTCGAGCCCACCGGCTCGAAAATCTACCGGCACCCGACCTTTTACAAAATCCCGGACGAAGTTGGGCATATGTGAGCAGGGTTTCCGCGATGCAGACAACTTCGATTGTTTTTCAGGGTTCTCCGCTCGCGCACTACGTGCTGGCGCGCGCGGATGATGCCTTGGTGCTGGGGCATCGGCTTTCGGAATGGTGCGGACATGCCCCGATCTTGGAAGAAGACCTTGCCTTGACCAACATTGCGCTGGATCTTATCGGTCAAGCGCGCGCGCTTTACACCTACGCTGCCGAACTGGAAGGCCGGGGCCACGATGAGGACGATCTCGCCTATCTGCGCGAGGATCGGCAGTTTCATAACCTTTTGCTTCTGGAACAACCCAACGGCGATTTTGCGGTAACCTGCGTGCGCTTGCTTTTGTTTTCCGCTTTTGCGGAACCTTATTGGCGCTTGATGCGGGCTTCATCCGATGCCCAACTTGCCGCGATCGCGGCCAAAGCGGAAAAAGAATGCGCCTATCATGTGCGCCATGCTTCGCAATGGGTCATTCGGCTCGGCGACGGCACGGAGGAAAGCCATCGCCGCACGCAGGATGCGCTCGATACGCTTTGGGTTTACACGGGCGAGCTCTTTGAAACGTCCGCGGATGAACAAGCCTTGATCGCCCAAGGCATTGCGGCGGATCCGCAGGCCATTCTTCCCATCTGGCAGAACACCGTGAACGCCGTCCTTACGGAGGCAACCCTGCAAGCCCCCTCTGTTTCCTGGATGCAAACCGGCGGGCGGCGCGGGCTGCATTCGGAGCATCTCGGGCACATGCTTGCGGAAATGCAATATCTGCAACGCACTTACCCCGGAGCAGAGTGGTAATGGCGGATTCGCTGCAGGAACGCGCCTATGCCGCCGCCGCCTCTGTGGTGGATCCCGAGATCCCGGTTTTAACCATTGCCGATCTCGGAATTTTGCGAGACGTGCATGTGCGGGATGACGAAGTGGAGGCGGTGATCACGCCGACCTATTCCGGCTGCCCCGCCATGCCGATCATCGCGCAGGAGATCGAAGCGGCACTGCGCAACGCCGGCTTTCGCAAAATACGGGTCAAAACCGTGCTCACACCCGCCTGGACCACGGCATGGTTGGGCGAAGACGCAAAGCGCAAGCTCCTTGACTACGGAATTGCGCCGCCATTGGCCGAACATACCTGCTCTTTGGCGCATGATCCTCGCCCGGTTGCCTGCCCGCATTGCGGGTCCGACCAAACCGAGAGGCTTTCCGAATTCGGTTCAACCCCTTGCAAATCCCTCTGGCGGTGCCGGAGCTGCGCGGAACCCTTCGAGCATTTCAAGTGCCATTGACGCATGACCATGAGCACCTCGGCAAGAACCCAGTTTCATTCTCTACGCGTCGCAAGCCTGGAACCGGAAACGGCCGATGCGGTTGCCATTCGCCTTGAGGTGCCGAAAGCGCTGCGCGAGATGTTTCGCTTTCGTCCCGGGCAGCATCTGCCGTTGCGCGCCTTCATAAACGGGCAAGACGTGCGCCGCACCTACTCCATTTTTGCGGGAAACCCGGAGGAGGGGCTTTGCATCGCCGTCAAGCAGCAGCCGCGCGGCATCTTTTCAACCTACGCCAATACCGTGCTGAAACCGGGCGATGCCATCGATGCGCTACCCCCGGCCGGGCATTTCACCGTCGCGCCTACGCCCGATGCGCGCCGCACGTATGTGGCCTTTGCGGCCGGATCGGGAATCACGCCGATCCTCGGCATCTTGCAATCGGTTTTAACCATCGAACAAGAAAGCCGCTTTTTGCTGTTTTACGGCAACCGCAACGCCGCGAGCATCATGTTCCGCGATACCCTGGAAGCCTTGAAAAACCGCTTCATGGCGCGGCTTTCCATTGCGCATATCCTCTCGCGTGAGCGGCAGGAAGTGGCCTGGCTCAACGGGCGGATCGATCGCGAGAAAGTGCTTCACGTGCTGCCGCGGCTGGTGGCTCCGAGCGCAATTGATCAAGCCTTGATTTGCGGCCCCGGCGGGATGATCGAAACCGTCAGCGAGGCTTTGCGCGAACTCGGCATGCCTGCCGAGCGCATCCGCTCCGAGCATTTTACGGTTGCCCCGGATTCCCAAAAAACGCGGCAGGCCGCTTCGCCTTCCGCCGCCACCCCGGTTGCGGCAACGGCCACCGTGATCGTGCAGGGCGTCGAGACCCTTGTGCCCATCGCGCCCGGCGAGGTGGTTGTCGATGCCGCGCTCCGCGCCGGGCTGGATGTGCCCTATTCCTGCAAGGGCGGCATGTGCAGCACCTGCCGGGCGCGGCTTTTGGAGGGTGAGGTCTCCATGGACGTCAACTACGCGCTGGAGCCTTGGGAAGTGGAGGCCGGCTATATTCTCACCTGCCAATCGCACCCGGTCTCATCGCATCTCGTGGTGGATTACGATCACGTCTAGCAAGTGCCGAACTAAGAGCGCTTTTCGCCTTTTTGGCAGGCTTCCAGGATCGCGTTGACATGGGTTTCGGCGGTTTGATAGGCCGCCAGTTCCAAGGCGCGATATTGGTCGATCACGGCGCTTCCCGCCGCGGTCAGTGTCGCGCCGCCGCCGCCCGGCCCGCCGGCGCTTGTGTTGACGACCGGGGTTCCGAGCGTGCGGTTCAAGTCTTCCACCAGCTCCCACGCGCGCCGGTAGGACATCCGCAGCGCGCGCCCCGCCGCCGAGATGGAGCCCGTGCGGGCAATGGCTTCCAAGAGCAAAACCTTGCCGGGGCCGATGCGGCCGCCGTTGGCAAGGTCAACCCGGATGCTCAACTTGTAGGCCGGAGGTTTCTGTGCGGGTTGCGCGGGTTCCATTGTCGGCAAGCTGGCGCGAAACTTGAAAGATGGGAATAACGGCAGGCAACGGTAAGCCAGGATGGACCGGCGGGCAATGGACGAAGCGGAAGCAAAGACGGCAGCAAGAGCAGCAAACCGAAAAGCGCGGCGGGCTGCGCTCGCGTTCGTGATGCTGCTCGGTAGCGTCAGCCTGTTTGCGGACATGACCTACGAAGGCGCTCGCGCCATCACCGGCCCGTTTCTGGGAAGCCTCGGCGCGTCCGCATTGATGGTAGGGTTTGTGGCCGGCTTTGGCGAATTCATCGGCTACGTGGTGAGACTCGTCTCCGGCCAGATCGGCAGCCGCACCGGCCATTATTGGAGGGGCGTGCTTTTCGGCTACGCGGTGAATTTGTTCTCGGTGCCGCTGCTCGCCTTAGCCCCCGGCGTTGCGGTGGCCGCGACTCTCATGATCACCGAGCGCTTGGGGCGCGCCATCCGCACCCCTTTGCGCGATGCCTTGCTCTCCGAAGCCGTGCGAGAAGCCGGGCAGGGGTGGGGCTTCGGCCTGCATGAAGCATTGGATCAGCTCGGCGCAACCGTCGGGCCGTTGCTTGTCGCGTTCATCCTCTGGCGCAATACCGGCGATTATCGCACGGGTTTTGCAGTACTTTTGGCGCCTGCGTTAATTTCTCTAACTTTGGTCCTTGCCGCCGCGCGCATCTATCCTAAGGCGCAGGAGAGCCTTCCGCCATGGCAGGGCCCAAGCGTGCGGGGGTTCGGCAGGCCGTTCTGGCTGATCACGCTGGCAGCGGCGGCAAGCGGTGCGGGATTTGCCGATTTCGCCCTGCTCGCCTATCATTTTGGCCAGGCCGGCACGGTTCCGGCGGCTTGGATTCCGGTCTTTTATGCCGCCGCCATGCTGGCCATCGGTGCGGCGGCTTTCAGTTTGGGCCGCCTGTTCGATCGGTTCGGCATCCCCGTTTTGATCCTTGCGACGGCCATTGCGGCGCTTTCCGTGCCGCTGGGGTTTTTGGGAGGCTTTGCCCTCGGCTTGGCCGGAACCGTGCTTTGGGGCATCGGGATGGGCGCCCAGGATTCGGTTCTGAAGGCGGCGGTCGGCGCGCTCTTGCCCAGCGAGCGCCGGGCGGTAGGCTTCGGCTTGTTCGACATGGTGCGCGGCACCGCCTGGTTGCTGGGAAGCTTGCTGCTCGGCTTTCTTTACGACCGGAACCTTCCGCTTATGGTTGCGGTTTCGCTTATTTTACAATTGCTTGCGGTGCCGATTTTATATCTGCTGAAGAGGCGAGGCGGCTGAGGCTTTTTCACCGGCAAGCTTATATCTCCTCCTTTTCCATCCCTTCGTATTGCCCATCCGGTTGGCCTACCAAAACGGAAGCCATCTGCCGCACGGAAGTTTGCTCTTCCAGGCTTTCCAAATCTCGCCGCCCGGCATCCTGCTTCAGAATGCCGCGATGGGCGTTTTCGGCCATCCGTTCCAACAGCGCCGCTTGCCCAAGGAGCAAGGCTTGCAGGATTGCCGCATTCTCGATACCGGCAATAAGCGCCTGAAAATGCGGCAAACACAATGCGGAGCGCCGGAGAAGCGCATGCGCGCCGCTCCGCTTCGCCAGCTCCCGAAGCCCTTGGATTGCGGTTGCCGCCGCGCGGCGTGCGACGTCGCAGGCCGGGCAGCGCTGCCCTTCGGGGGAAATCCGGCTCAAAGCGTTTGTGATCCGAGCGTGCGCGGCCCTTTCGTTGGCGAGGGCGCGCAAAGCGGCGGCCTTCTGCGCCAGTAATGAGGCATAGGCAAGAGCGCACTCCCGGCGCGCTGCCACGGTTTGGAACTGCCGCGCATGCAGCCGGCAAAGACCCCCGCTCGCGACAAACGCCTCCCGCACTTCGGCATTATTGGAAACCCTGGCCTGAAAATGAATCAAATGCGCAAGCACCGCATCCGCGGCCCGCGCGCAGACTTCGCATTCCGGCAGAATTGCCGGCACTGCCGATACCGTTACGGAAGGGACGTGCGGATCGGCTTGAATCTCATGAATTTGCCTTTGGAGAACGCGGAAACGCTCGATAAGTTCCTTCGGCGCATCGGGGCGAAGATATGAGGCCACGCGTTCGCAGAACTGCAGCAAAAACAGCCGGCGCTGATGGTTCACCAGAAAATTGATCAGCGCACTCTCGAAAACGGGGAAGCCGCTCTCCGCCAAAGCGGTTTCGTTGCCTGTTTGCTTGGCTTTCAACCCCTGCAGGGCGGAGACGGAAAAAATCGGAACGTCGCTGCCGGCCCCGAGCGTATTCAGGCGTTCGGCCGTCCGTTTTTGCATCTCGGCTCGGGTTTCTGCATCGACAAGATCCTGCTTGTTCAGCACCACAAACAGCCGGCGTTGCGCCGCAAGCGCCAAGGAAACGACGTTCATTTCCTCATCCGTCAGCGGGCTTTCGTAGCTGCCGACCAAAATGAACGCATCGGCTTCCGGAAGATATGCCTGTGTGGTGCGCGTGTTCGCCGCAATGGCGGAATTGAGGCCCGGCGTGTCCACAAAGGTAAAGCCGCGGCGCAGAAATTCCGCCGGCAGCTGCACCTCGGCCACGCGAATGCCGCGTTGATTGCCGGGGTTGCCGCGCTCGGTGATGTAGTCCGCCAGTTTATCCAGCGGAATGTCCATAAAAAGACTTGTTCCGTAATAGTGTAGAACCACCTTTTCCTCGCTGCCGTAGGAAACTTGCGTAATCACCGATGTCAGCGGCAAAATGCCGGTGGGCAGCCTGTCCATTCCCAGAATGGCGTTCATCAGCGATGTCTTGCCGCGGCTGAAACGGCCGACGATTGCCAATGTAAAACGGTCTTCCGCAAGCCGCGCATAAAGATCGCGCAGCCGAAAAGGATCTTTGTTTCCTATCGTGGAAAGATACCGATCCACGCCGCGCAGAATGCCGGCAAGTTCGAATTTCAAGTATTCGTAGTGGCGAAGATCCATGGGAGATCTCTTCAGACGAAGAGCATCATAGGGCTGTTCGCGACGAAAAGGATCTTGGAGGGGTGTTTCGGGGCAAACGGTTTCCGGGCCATCGAAGATCTCCTGCAGACGCAACAACCAAGGCAGGAGTCATCAGCCCGGACAGGCGGTTCCATCGGTGGACCCCATCACCATGCGGAAGAATACGAGCAGTCTTGTCGCTTTCCAAGCCTTAATCATCGATCGGCCGGGCGAGCGGGGCTGCGCTTGATATCAGCTCGCCAGTGCGATGGAGCCGGAAAGCAGCAGAGCCGCCGCCCAGATCAAATCGAGATTAAACCAAGATCGGTGAAGGACGCGTAAGCCCCAAAAGCGATAGACGAGCCAAGCGATCAGGCTGCCCACGGCCAACATGGCCGCCGTATGCACCAACGCCACCGCAAAAGCGGCGCCGGCGCTTTGTTCCAGCAAGGCAAGCATCGAGCCGTGTACCGCCGAGGAGCCGGAACAGAGCGCCAGAAATGCGGGCAGCAGCATCAGCCCGGCGCCGTGGGCCGTGGCCATCAGGGCAGACCAAAGCGCGATATGGTGCGGGCGGATGCGGGCGAGGAAGCGCGGATGCCGCCGCCGGATGAGTTTCAGCAGTCCGAAAGCCACCAGCACGAGACCGGCGGCAATGCTGACATCATGCAGCCGAGAAAAGTAGGCGCTCAGTACGGCAAAGGGCAGCAATGCCACGGCCATCGCCAAGAAATGCCCGGCGCCGATCGGAAGAAACGCCGCAAACACCGCCTGCCCGCGCCGCGCCTGCAAGCCGTTGGAGACAGCGAGAAGCCAGCCCATGCCCGGGTTCAGCCCGTGGTAGCAGCCCAGCGCCACCACCGCGAGCCATGCCAGCGGCGCTGCGCTCAGACCGATGGGAAGCAGAAAGAATCGGTCGAGCAATCGCCCCCCTCAAGCCGCACCTGATGCGCGGAAAGCCCGTCCCCGAAGGTTACGAAGTAATTCGGGTCAAGCGTGATGCCGCCGTTTTCGCCGACATTGGCTTTCACCTGCGCGCCCGGCAGATGCCGGCCGTAGAACTGCACATCCCAGGTGCTGTAAAGCGAGTTGGTGAAATACACCCGCTTTCCGTCTCGGCTGATTTCCACCATTTGCGGCCCGCCCGCAAATTCCTGCCCGTTGGGGTGGCGCGTGCGCCGCGCAATGCCGCCGATATGCACCGAGCCGGCGAGTTCGGGCTTCATGGGGTCGCGCACGTCGTATTGGCGAAGTTCGCCCGTTCCCCAGCAGGAGACATAAAGATAGCGATCATCCATGGAGAGATCGATATCCGTCACCAACGGCGGAACGGCGCCAAAGGGCTTGAGCAAATCCGGAAGCAAGGATGCATCCGCGGGTTCCGGCGGAATAATCGCGGTTTTCTTCGCGTGGAACTTGCCGCCCTCGCGCCACCAAGTCCAGATCGAGGCTTCGAGATTGGTGGTGTCGACGACAACGCCGAGGAAGCCGTACTCTCGCGTTGGATCGTGCGCAGGTCGCACTTCCAGCGCCATTTGATGATTGGCGCCGAGATCGATGGTTTGCAGATGCCGTCTGCCGCGCAAATCCCAAAAATGCAGCTGGTGGCCGTATTTGTTGCCGAGCAGATCCTCGGGCACCAAGCCGTTTTCAAACTGCGGCGGCAGGCCCCATTCGCTGGAAACCATGTAGTCCTGCGGAAGATTCCACCAGAAGTCGTAACTCATGCGTTGCGGGCCGCGATCGATCTCCCACCGGCCGAGGATTTCAAAACTTTCGCAATCCATGAGAAAAATGCCGGGCGGGCCTTGCGTGCCATCCTTCCCCGCGCCGCCGAGCGTGCTGATGTAAATGCCTTCCGGGCCGCAATGCGTGGTGTGCGGGCGCGAATAACCGGTCCGCCGCATCAGCTCTTCCGGTTCGATAACTTTGACAAGCTTGGCGTCTTTGGGGCTCGGCTTGGTATCGACGATATAAATACGCGAGGAACGGATGCCGGGAATAATCAGGTACCGCCGCTCGGTAAACGGATGGCCGCCGATCGGGCAGAGCATGGAGCTGCAGGCGTTCCAACCGAAATGATGAAACTCATCGCCTCGGTAGGGCATATCCACCTGATGCACCACACGCCCGTAGCTTGAAGAATTCGGATCGACATCCACCACCGCCAAAGCATCGGGCTTCGTGCCATCAGGGCAGAGCAGGGCGGTGAAGGCAAAGCGCTCTGCCGGCGCTTCCATGGCGAGGCGAGGGGACGGATAAAACGTGGGATCCGGACGGAATTGCTCGGCCATGATGTTTTTCTCCATGTTCATTCTGTGATTTTATCATTTTAGCGCACTGCAGCATTCAAGCCAAATGGTTTTAGCAGCTGCGTACGTGGTTTTCTTGCTTGGAACACACACGCCATTTATAGTCTATTTCACTATCTTCGGTGAGGCAACCAAGCTTGCAACGGCTTACGAGCACAAGGGCTGAGCGGAAGGAAACTTCCCGGCGCCAGGCTTTTGGGCGGCGCGCCGCAATCGCGGGCGGGTTTTGCCTCTGTTGCACACCCGCCGCGCGGCTTTGGGCGGCTGAAAGCGCGGATGGGTTGCGCTGCACCGAGGTCGCGCCCGGGCTTCTCGTCACGCGCGGTGCGGATGAAGAAGCCACCGCAAACAACGCCGATGCGATTGCCAACCAAGCTTTCATCATCGGGGAAAATGCCGTCGCGGTGATCGATCCGGGCGGCAGCCGCGCGCATGGCGCGGCGCTCCGCGCGGCAATCCGCGCTCGCACCGAGAGGCCGGTCCGTTACGTGATTATCACCCACGTGCATCCCGATCATTGCTTCGGCGCCGGCGCGTTTCTGGAAGATAAGCCTGTTTTCCTGGGGCACGCGCGTTTGATCCCTGCGCTGCAAGCGCGCGGGGCTTTTTATCAACGCGGGCTCATCCGGATTTTGGGCAAAGACGCAACGGGGCCGATTGTTTTGCCCACAGAGACCGTGGACAAAAATCTCACCCTCGATCTCGGCAATCGCCCGCTCTCGCTCCACGCGCATGATCCGGCGCATACGGATAACGATCTCAGCGTGATCGATACGCGCACCAACACGCTGCTTGCGGGTGATCTCTTGTTCGTGCGCCGCATGCCGACGCTTGACGGAAGCCTGAAAGGCTGGCTTGCCGAACTTGCAAAACTCAAGCAGATTTCATTTGCACGCGTGGTTCCGGGGCACGGGCCGCAAGCGGTCCCTTGGCCCGAAGCCGCCGCGGACCTCGAACGCTATCTCGATATCCTGCTTACGGAAACGCGGGCGGCGGTTCGGCAAAATATCGGTATTGATGCCGCGGTCGATACCGTGGCGCAATCCGAGCACGGGAAGTGGATCCTCTTTGATGCCTATCACGGGCGAAACGTCACCGAAGCATACAAGGAGCTCGAGTGGGAATGAAACACCAAGGAAACACTAACGGCTTCAGCCGCCGGGATGTGCTCTCTGCGATCGGGTTTACAGGCATCTTCGCAAGCGGCCTCCGTTCTGCAGCGGCGGAGGATGATGCCGCGGCCCGCGCAAATCGCTGGCAGGACTTGAAAGCCGCGCTCTTTGCCAATCGTCCCATGCATGACGGGCAAGGAATGCTCGCCATCGATGCTCCGCCCCGCGCGCTCGATGCCGCAATCGTTCCGGTGCGCCTCAGCGTAGGGCAGGGAGCTGCCCTGCCGAGCAAGCTTAAGGGTCTTTACTTTGTGATCGACCAGAACCCCTCGCCGCTCGCCGCGCATTTCACCTTCGGCCCGAAAGCGGATCCGCACAACCTCGAGCTTCGCGTGCGTGTCGATCAATACACCGATATGCATGCGGTGGCGGAAACCGAAACGGGCGAACTCTACGCCGTGGCGCGCTTCATCAAGGCGGCCGGCGGATGCTCCGCGCCGGCGGGTTCCAATGATCTCGAAGCGCTCAAAGAAATCGGGCGGATGAAACTTCGCCTGGCGGGGACGGCCGTTCCCAATCAACCCTTGCAGGCAACCTTGATGATCCGCCACCCGAACTTCAACGGCATGCAGATGGATCAGCTCACGCGCAACTATACGCCGGCGCGTTACATTCAAAGCATCGAAGTCACCTACAACGATGCCCTGGTGCTTCATATGGATACCGATATTTCGCTTTCCTCCGATCCGGTCTTAAGTTTCGGCTTCATACCGGATGCCGAAGGCATTATGAAAGTGACGGCGGTGGATAGCAAAAACAGCATCTTCAAACAAAGTTTTCCCGTGCCGCCGCAACGGAGCTGAATGCGCCGCCTGAGATCGTCAGTCTTGCGCGCGTCATTCTCGCGCGGTCTCGGCAAAATCCTCGCAAACGCCGCGAAATGCGTCGCGGTGCTGGGGTTTGCGCTTGCCGCCCATGCCGCAACCGTGCCGGAGCCCGAGGGGTTCTGGCTTGGCCCGAGTCATGGTGCGGTGCCCTCCAGCTTGCGGGGCGCCCGCGTGGTAACCACACGCGAGCTCGCTCGGATATTGAAATTCAAAAACAAAAAGCCGGTTCTGATCGACGTTTCTCCGGCTCCCCGGAAGCCTGAGCACATGGTCCCGGGCATGGTTTGGATGCCGCCGCCGCATCGCGATATTCCGGGCAGCGTGTGGTTACCCGGAATGGGAGAAGGTGTGCTTTCGCCGGAGGCCGAGGGCGCGTTTCGCAGTAAGCTTGCCGCGCTCACGCAGAACCGGTTGAGCCGGCCGCTGGTGATTTATTGCCATCCGCAATGCTGGCAGAGCTGGAATGCGGCCAAACGCGCCGTGCTGTTCGGGTATCGGCAGGTGCTTTGGTATCCCGACGGGATTGAAGGCTGGCAAGCCGCCGGGCTGCCGTTGCAAAACGCCGAGCCGGCGAATTTCCCATAATATATCTTCTGCGACAAAAGCGGCCGCGAGAGCCGCGCGTCGAAGACGGTTTCCCTCACGCGGCGGCCATCGGCGCGCAGGCAGCGGCAAGCCAGGCGCGCGTCTCTTCATCCAAGAGAGGCCCGATCCTCGCCAAGACTTCGGCGTGATAGGAATTCAGCCAAAGAAGCTCTTCATGCGTCAGCAAATCCGCGTCGATCAGCCGGCGGTCGAACGGCGCAAGGGTCAGCGTCTCAAAGCGCAGGAACGGCTTCGCGGCATCGGAAATTTCGGCCGGCTGAAGCAGCAACAGGTTCTCGAGCCGAATGCCGTAGTGGCCGGGCCGGTAATATCCCGGCTCATCGGAAAGGATCATCCCCGCGGCCAGCGGCACGGGCTTCGCAGCCCGAGACAACGCTGCCGGCCCTTCATGGACCGAGAGAAAACTCCCTACCCCGTGGCCCGTGCCGTGATCGTAATCCTGCCCCGCCTGCCAAAGCGCGCGGCGGGCAAAGGCATCCAAATGCGGCCCTGCCACGCCTTGCGGAAAGACGAGGCTCGCAATTGCGATGTGGCCTTTCAAAACGCGGGTGAATTCCGCGCGGAGCTGAGGCGGCGGCGCATCGGGGCCGGTCCACAGCGAGCGGGTGACGTCGGTCGTGCCGTCCGGGTATTGCGCCCCGGAATCGATCAAAAACGCTTCATTGGGGCGGATTTGCCGGTTGCTCGCCGCAGTCACCCGATAATGAATAATCGCGCCGTGCTCGCCTGCCGCAGAAATGGCCGGGAAGCTCTCGCTGTGAAAGCCTTCCGCTTCGCGGCGGAGGGAGAGCAGTTTCTCGGCGGCGGAAAGCTCGCTTTCGGCACCGGTGGGGGCTGCCTTCTCGAACCAGTGCAAAAACCGGCAAAGCGCCGCACCGTCGCGGCGATGCGCGGCGCGCGCTCCTTCTTGCTCGGTCGGGTTTTTACACGCTTTTGCCAAAAGCACCGGATCGGGCGCGGCTACCACCGTAGCCCCCGCCTCCCGCAACCACATGGCGAACTGCACCGGCGCCGTTGCCGGATCCACCCGCACCCGTTTGCCGCCCAGTCGCGCGAGGGCTTCGGGCAACGACGCGCGATCGGCAATCCGCACCCCCTCCCCGAGCCACGCACGCGTCTCGGCCGGCAGTTTTTCAGGGGAAATGAACACATCGACGCTCCCGTCCGCGTGTAAGATGGCAAAGGCCAACGCCACCGGCGTGAAGGGCAAATCGGCCCCGCGAATGTTCAAAACCCAGGCGATGGCATGCGGATCCGTCAGCACCACGGCATCCTGGCCGGCTTTGCGAAGCTCGGCGGCCAGTTCGGCCCTTTTCTCTTCCGAGGCCTTGCCGGCATACTTCAGCGGGTGCGGCACGGCCGGAGCAAGCGGCGGCGGCGGCCGGTCGGTCCAAAGCGCATCGATCGGGTTGGCCACCGGAACCATGGTCAGCCCTGCTTCGGTGAAGCGCGCCAGCCCCTCTTCGCTGATCAGCATCGGGTCATAGCCGATCCGAGCGTCTTTCGGCGCATGCTCGCGGATCCATTCGGGCGGCGGCGTTTCGGTGATGTGGCAGCGTTGCCACAGCGCGGGATCGGTTTCCGCGGCAAGCTGCAGCGTGTAGCGCCCATCGGTGAACACCGCGGCCTGATCGGTCAGCACCACCGCCAAGCCGGCGCTGCCGGTAAACCCGGTCAACCACGCCAGCCGCTCGGCGTGCGGCGGCACGTATTCTCCCAAATGTTCATCGGCGCGCGGCAGAATAAAGCCGTCCAGATTTTCCTTGCGCAGCCAGTCCCGCACAGCTTCGAGCCGGTTCATTTGCGTATTCCGCCCTGAGAGTTGTCACAAATCTGTATAGCAACCATCCCTTTGTGCCCGCCCGCTCTATGCCTATATTGCGATGCACAATAAACCGGGCCAGCGAGATGAGATCGCCCGCGGCTTTCGGAATAGAAGGAGACGGATTGCATGGTCATCGACTCTGCCAAGCATTTCACTGCTTCCTTCGAGTGCGGCGCAAGTGTGTGCCGCAAAGGAAGGCTGGGACGCTTCTTGCGGCGCTTTCGGGAATTTCTGCAAACTTACTGGCGCAATCGGCAGAACTTTGCCGAGCTCTGGGAGCTTTCGGATCGCGAGTTGGCGGATATCGGCCTTACCCGCGCCGAACTTCCCCATCTTGTGCACCCCTCCCCGCGCGAGGTTAGGCTTGTCAAATATCCCCTCTGCCGCTTGCGAAATATGGGCAACTTGTAGCCTTTCGTTCGGCGGGTTAGGCCCCGGGCCTCTGCTCCGGACGATGCAAAACCAACGTCGTCCACTCCCCTTCCCGCACGGCGCTTTTGAACAATAGACCCAAGCGGCGATGGGCAGCCAGCACGGCGCGGGACTGCGTCGCGAGCAAGCCGGAGAGCACGGCCTCGCCCCCGGGCGCAAGATGGCGCGCCAAATCCCGCGCCATGGCACAGAGCGGCCGGGCAAGAATGTTTGCCGTCACCAGATCATAAGGGGCGCCGGCCCGCACCGCCGGGTGGCGCCAGCCATCGGCGCGGCAAACCCGCATCAGCCCATGGACGGAATTGCGCTTGGCGTTTTCCCGCGCCACCCGCACCGCAAAGGGCTCGATATCGCTCGCCAGCACCGGCCGATGAAAGAGCCGCGCGGCGGCAAGCGCCAGAATGCCCGAGCCGGTGCCGAGGTCGAAAATGCGCCGAGGCCGGCGCCTTCGGGCTATTGCTTCCAAGGCGCGCAGGCAGCCGCGCGTGGAGCCGTGCTCGCCCGAGCCGAAGGCAAGGTTGGCATCGAGCCAAAGCGTGATACGCCCGCTGCTCGGCCCCGGCGGCAAATGCGTGGGGCGGATGGCAAAGCGCCTTCCGATCCGCTGCTCGGGAAAGGCGGCGCGGTTGCGCGCAAGCCAGCCGCCGGCGGGAATGAGGCCGCGCTCCAGGCGGGCGGCAACCCCTGTGGCGGTTTCCGCAACGGCAAGCGCTGCGACCAGCGTTTGTTCTCCGGCCCCGGCCCGCCGGATCCCTTCCACGTGCCAGAAATTCCCATCCGGCTCGGCAAACAGCGCGGTTGCCTCGCAGACTTCGGCCAAGGCGGCTTCATAGGCGGCGGCCGCCGCTTCCGGCACGGTCACGGCAAGCCTTTCCAAGAAAACGGGGCGCATGCTCACACCGGGCCTGCCTCAGGCCGGCTCGACATAACGATCGAGCACATGCTTGGAGCCGGCTTTGTCGAAAGCAATCTCCAGCCAGTCATTCTCCACTGCCGTTACCGTGCCGTAGCCGAATTTTTCATGAAAAACCCGCACGCCGGCAGCAAAGGGCGTCTGCCGCCCCGGCCGCGGCGGCTCCTTCCCGCCCCCGCGCAGCACGAGCGACGAGCCATCGCGGAACACGCCGCCGCTCGCGGCCTGGGCGGTACGCTGCCATGCCGCCGACGTGATGCGTTCCACCGCGTGATCGGGCAGCTCCTCGAGGAAACGGCTGGGAAAGGCGCTTTGCCAACCCGAATAGAGTTTCCGAAATGCCACGAAACTCACAATCACCCGCCGGCGGGCGCGGGTGAGCCCGACATAGGCAAGCCGGCGCTCTTCTTCGAGCGCTTTCACCCCGCCCTCATCCAAAGCGCGCTGGTTGGGAAACAGCCCTTCCTCCCAGCCGGGCAGGAAGACGGTGTCGAACTCCAGGCCCTTCGCGGCGTGCAGGGTCATCAGGCTCAGCCGGTCGCCGGCCGCGTTTTCGTCGTTTTCCATCACCAACGCGACATGCTCGAGAAAGCCGGCGAGGGTTTCGAATTCGCCCAGCGCGCGAATGAATTCCTTAAGGTTCTCAATCCGCCCCGGTGCCTCGGGGGATTTGTCTTCCTGCCACATCGCAATATAGCCGGATTCATCCAGAACCCTGGCCATGGTCGCGACATGGCCGGCTTCTTCCAGTGCGCCGCGCCATCGCTCCAGATTGGCCAGAAAGCTGCCGAGTCCTTCGCGCGCGCGGCCGCGCAAGGCGTTCTCGGCCAGCAATTCGGCCGCCGCGGCGGTCAGCGGCACGCCCTGCGCCCGTGCCCGCTCGTGGAGCGAACGCATCGCCGTCTCTCCCACGCCGCGGCGCGGCAGGTTGACGATGCGCTCAAAGGCAAGATCGTCGGAGGGGTGGACCAAAAGCCGGGCATAGGCCAGCGCGTCCCGAATTTCCGTCCGTTCGTAAAATCGCGGTCCGCCGATCACGCGATACGGCACCCCGATGGTGATCAGCCGCTCTTCAAAGGCGCGAGTCTGAAAGCCCGCGCGCACGAGAACGGCGATTTCGGCAAGCTTATGGCCTTCCCGTCGCAAGCGCTCGATGCGCTCGCCGATCATGCGCGCTTCTTCATCGGAATCGTGAAGCTCGACGATCTGCACCGGCTCGGCCTGCCCGGTTTCTTCGATCGGACGCAAAGTTTTTCCCATACGGCATTGATTATGTGAAATAAGCCCGGTCGCCGCCGCCAGAATCGGCGCCGTGGAGCGATAATTGCGTTCCAGCCGGATCACACGAGCGCCGGGAAAATCTTTTTCAAACCGAAGGATATTCTCGATTTCTGCGCCGCGCCATGAATAAACGCTTTGATCGTCGTCGCCCACGCAACAGATGTTTCTATGGCCTTGGGCAAGCAAGCGAAGCCACAAATATTGCACGAGATTTGTATCTTGATATTCATCCACCAGAATGTACCGAAACAAACGGTGATATTGCGCCAAAATCTCAGGCTCCGTGCGCAGCAGTTCCGTGGTCAGCAGCAAGAGATCGCCGAAATCCACCGCATTCAGCGCTCTCAGCCGTTCCTGATAGGCGGCATACAAGGCCCTTCCCCGTCCCGCCCCGATCTCCGCTTCTTCGGTTTCCGGCACACGATCGGGCGTTAAGCCTTTGTCTTTCCAGCGTTGAATAAGGCTCATCACCAATTGCGGCGGCCAACGCTTGGTATCGATGCGCTCGACCTCCATCACCTGCTTCAGCAAGCGTTGTTGGTCATCGGTATCCAGAATGGTAAAGGCGGAGGAAAGCCCCACCAAGGCGGCGTGGCGGCGTAGAATCCGGGTGGAAAGCGCATGGAAGGTGCCGAGCCAAAGCCCTTCCACGGGCCGATTCAGCAACTGGCTTAATCGCTCCCGCATTTCGCGCGCGGCTTTGTTGGTAAACGTCACCGCCAAGACCTGATGCGGGCCGGCCCGCCCGGAAAGGACGATATGCGCAAACCGCGTGGTGAGCACACGGGTTTTGCCGGTGCCCGCCCCGGCTAAGACCAAAAGCGGCCCCTCCAGGGTTTCCACCGCGGCGCGCTGTTCGGGGTTCAATCGCGCAAGATAATCTACCATTATGCCATCCGGAGCGCGTAGAGGTGAGAGAACCGGCGAAACATCAGGCACGGAACTCGCATGCCTGCCGTTTGGCCCATGCATTGTAGGCGAGCACCGCCCAACCCAAAAAATCCACTTGCGGCGGATCCTGGTTGGAAAGCAGAGGAAGCCTGCCGATGATAATTCCGTCTTCGAGCAAATCCGTCCAACCACGCGGTTTAGAAGGATCTTCGGTCACGCTCAGAAGCCAACCGGGGCCGTGGGCGCGAATGGCCGAGTAGAGACGCCGCACCGCATCCATCGGCACGGTTTGCTGAGATCGAAAAACAAAAATCTTTTTTCCTTCCGCGAGATCCTCGAGAAACATGCGCTTTAACATGCGGTGCGCGGAGATCACCTGCTCCGTCCTTGCGCGCCAGTCTTCCGTTTCCGCCTCCAAGGAGGCCGGAATCCCCGTGTGAAGCACGAAATTTCCGGACTCCAATTGCCAATCCTGCCAGTCTTCCGCGCGCTTGAAGGCATAACGTCCGTCCTCGAAGAGCCCTTCCAGGCGGGTTTCGATGGCTTCGATCATGGTTTCGGGATAGACGAAACCGACATTGCGAAACAGTCCCGGCCGATCGCAGCCGTAATAACTCTGCACGATCCCGAACTCGCAGTTGTTCCCGATCCCTTCGAAGGCCAAAAAGAGCTCGGCGAACGCAATTTCGCCGATCGGCGATGCCTCGGGGTGCGAGAGGACGGCAGGGCTCATGCGCGCATTCTTATCCCAGCCGGCCTGCCTGGGGCCGTGCCGGGCGTACTCCCAGGATATGGGCAATGGCATAGGTCAAATCCGCCCGATTGAGCGTATAAAAATGAAATTCGTCCACCCCGTAGGTTTGCAGCAGGCGCACCTGCTCGGCCGCCACGACGGCGGCAATAAGCCGCCTGGTCTCGGGGTCATGATCGAGCCCTTCAAACAAATCGCCGAGCCAATTTGGCACCGTGGCCCCGCATTGGGCAGAAAACCGCAAGGTTTGGGCAAAATTGCTGACCGGCAGAATACCGGGCACGATCGGGGCGGTGATGCCGGCGGCACGGCAGCGGTCCAGAAATCGCAGGTAAGCCGTAATATCAAAGAAATACTGTGTAATGGCGCGCGTCGCCCCGGCATCGAGCTTGCGCTTGAGGTTGTCGAGGTCCGCCTCGGGGCTCGCGGCTTCGGGATGCGTTTCCGGGTAAGCCGCCACCGAAATTTCAAAATCGGCCAATCGCCGCAGCCCGGCCACCAGATCGGCGGCGAAGTGGTAGCCCTGCGGGTGCGGGACGTAAGCGGTTCCCGGCGGCGGATCTCCGCGGAGGGCGACAATGTGGCGCACCCCCGCCTCCCAATATTGCCGCGCAATCTCATCCACCTCCGCCCGACTCGCCCCGATGCACGTCAGATGGGCGGCCGGCACCAGGCTTGTTTCGTGGATAATCCGGCGCACGGTCGCATGCGTGCGCGCCCGAGTCGAACCGCCGGCGCCGTAAGTGACGGAGACAAACCGCGGCCGCAGCGTCTCCAGCCGGCGCACGCAGGTCCAGAGCTGGGCCTCCATGGCCGGCGTTTTCGGAGGGAAAAATTCAAAAGAAAGCTTCGGCGGCGGCTGGGAACGATCGCGCACCAGAAGGCTCTGAAGGCGGGATGGAACCGCGCGCCCGCCAAGCCCGGACGGCCAATCCCGCATTGTCATCTCGTCGGTTTGCTCGGTGTTTAAGGTCTCAGCCATCAGTTGCTCCCACTCCCCGCCTCTCGGCTCGCCGCAAGCTGGCAAGCTTTGTGTGGGCCTCGCGGCATCCGTTCGCAAGAGCCCGCTTCTTCATCACTATAGCACCTTCCGGCAACACTTTGCGGTATCATGAACCCGCGCTCTTAAGTCGATTTTGCCTTTTGCGGCATCTTCCTTTAATCGAGTATCTCGGAATGCGCCGCCCTGGCACACGGCTTCACCTGCGCGCCGGGGCGGGGTTTAGCCAATGACAATGACATGGATAAACGTCTTGAGATTGTTCCATGCTTCTTTCGCGCCGTCTCCTGTGGCTTGCTGGGTGTCTTCTGGTGATTCTGGTCGGTTGCGCCCCGCGTCCGCCCGCGACCGATAAGGAGGCGTTGCAGGATTATCTCGAGACGAACGACCCCTTGGAGCCCACCAACCGCAAACTCTATGCGGTGAACGAAGGCTTCCAGGATGTGGTTCTCCGGCCTTTGGCGGTAGGATACCGCCATGCGGTTCCCGAAAAAGTGCGAGATTCGGTTCACAACGCGCTTGCCAATCTCACCTCCCCGGTGATGTTGGGCAACGAAATCCTGCAAGCCAAACCGCGCAAGGCGGGTAATCGGTTGATGCGGTTCATTATCAACAGCACGCTGGGCGTGGGCGGGCTCTTTGACGTTGCCACCTCGCTCGGCTACCCGGAAGAGACCACCGATTTCGGCCTGACGCTGGCCACCTGGGGTGTGGGAGAAGGACCATTCCTGTTTTTGCCGGTGATCGGCCCCTCGGACTTCCGGGACGGGATCGGTCTTGGCATCAACGCCGCGATGGATCCCTTCACCTGGCTCGGCCAAGGTTCCACCGTGGTCTACCTGGAGCTTGCGCGATACGGTATGACGGCGGTTGATCTCTACGAGCGGAATATGGACAGTCTCGACAGCCTGAAAAAAAGCGCGCTTGATCCTTATGCCACATTACGGAGCGTCTACCGCCAGCATCGCCGGTCCCAGGTGGAAGACGCCAAGCAGGATGATCCGCCGACGATACCGATCTGGTTTCCTCAGCCGCCCCAAAAGACTACCCAATGACTCGCCGCGCCTGCTTCGGTATTTTATTGTTTTAGGAGGCCAGTACGTATGCTTTGTTCGCGTCGCCTGACGTTTGCTCTGGCAGCACTATGGCCTTGGGTTGCTTTCGAGATCACTGCGGCACGCGCTGCGCAAGATTCTGCCGCAAGCTTTGTCGATAACGTTGCCAAAGAGCTTGCCGCCGTAATCGACAGCAACGATCCGCCCGAGGTCAAGCACCAACGGTTTCTTGCGATTATCGAAAATTCGGTCGATGTCGACGGTATTGCCCGCTTTTGTTTGGGCCGCTTCTGGCGTCAGGCCAGCCCGCAACAGCAGCGGGAATATCTTGCGCTCTTTCGCCAACTTTTGCTGAACGCCATTATCGGCCGGCTGCAGGAATATAAAGGGGTGAAGCACACCATCGGCCGAACCATTCACCAAACCGACAACACCTTGGTCCAAACCGTGATTGTGCGGCCGGGCCAGGAGCCCGCGCATGTCGATTGGGTCGTGGCCGATGTGGACGGCAAGCCGAAGATTGAAGATTTGCTGGTAGAGGGCACGAGCCTCAGGATTACGCAGCGGAGTGACTATTCAAGCTTCCTTCTGCACAACAACAGCAATGTGCAGGCGCTGATCGATAAGCTCCGGCAGATGCTGGCGAACCAGCAGCAACAGCAGGCGCAGAAAAGCGGCTGAGCAGAAACGCGTTCCCGCGTTTTTTCTATATTCCTCTTCAGGATTGCAGCAGACGACATTGCTTTTAAAGCGCGTCGAGGCGGCGGCTTTCGTAGAGGAGCATCGTGTGCCCGTCGCGCACAAAACGCCCGCATTCCACCATCCCAATCCCGCCGAGCACCATGCGCGAAGCATAATTGTCCTCGCGTGCCACCGCGATCACGCGCGGAATGCCGGCACGCTCATGCGCAAACCGGAGCGCGGCGCCGGCTGCCTCGCGCGCCAGCCCCCTGCCCCGCGCCTCCGGCCACAGCGCAAAGCGCAGCGCCAAGCCAAGCCCATCCGGGCGTTCCATCAATCCCACAATGCCCAAGAAATCGCCGCTCCGCCGGTCGCGAACGGTCCAGATGCCGACGCCGTACTTCGCCCAAAAAGCCATATCCTCAGCCAGCTCTTCGGCGGTGCGCTGCGGCGTGCGAATCCCGCCATACATTTGCGCGAACACGCGCGGATCGGCCTTCAGCGCTTGTAAATCCTTGAGATCATCCCACTGCACCGGCCGCAGAAGAAGCCGTGCGGTTTCGATCCAGTTGGCCGGATGCATCGGCGCAGGCCGAGCCCTAGCGAATCAAGGGCTTGTAGCGAATGCGGTGCGGCGCGGTTGCGTCCTTTCCAAGCCGGCGTCGCTTGTCTTCTTCATAAGCCTCGAAATTGCCCTCAAACCACTCCACGTGGCTGTCGCCTTCAAAGGCGAGGATATGGGTGGCGAGCCGATCCAAAAACCAACGATCGTGGCTGATGATCACCGCACAGCCGGCAAAAGCGGCCAGCGCTTCTTCCAAGGCGCGCAAGGTATCGACATCGAGATCATTGGTCGGCTCGTCCAACAAAATAACATTGGCGCCGGATTTCAGCATCTTCGCAAGGTGCACCCGGTTGCGTTCGCCGCCTGCCAAGGAACCCACCAATTTTTGCTGATCCGGTCCCTTAAAATTGAAAGCACTGACATAGGCGCGTGAGGCCATGGAACGCTTGCCGAGCACAATGGTGTCTTCCCCGCCGCTGATTTCTTCCCAGACGGTTTTGTTCGGGTCGAGCGTTTCCCGGCTTTGGCTGACATAGCCCAAGCGCACGCTCTCGCCGATGCGAAGCGCGCCGCGATCGGGCTGTTCTTCGCCGATGATCATGCGAAACAGCGTGGTCTTGCCGGCCCCGTTCGGGCCGATCACGCCCACAATGCCGCCCGGCGGCAGCTTGAAACTCAGATCCTCGATCAACAAACGATCGCCGTAACCTTTAAACAAATGTTCCGCTTCGATAACCACGTTGCCGAGCCGCGGCCCCGGCGGGATAATAATTTCGGCGACGCTGCTTGTCGTTTCCTGAGACTTTGCCAAAAGCTCCTCATAGCGCGTGATACGCGCGCGGTTTTTCGCCTGCCGCGCGCGCGGAGATGCCGCAATCCATTCCCGCTCGGCGGCAAGCGCGCGCTGTCTTGCGGTTTCTTCTTTCTCTTCTTGCGCAAGCCGCTTGCGCTTTTGCTCAAGCCATGAGGAATAATTGCCTTCGTAGGGAATGCCGCGGCCGCGATCGATTTCCAAAATCCAGCCCGTCACGTTGTCCAGAAAATAGCGATCGTGCGTCACCACGATTACGGTGCCGGGATATTCCCGCAAGGTGCGCTCAAGCCAGGCCACGCTTTCGGCATCCAAATGGTTGGTCGGTTCGTCCAGAAGCAGAAGATCGGGCTGTTCCAGCAGAAGCCGGCAGAGGGCAACCCGCCGGCGCTCGCCCCCCGAAAGCTGGGCAACGGGGGTTTCCGCCGGAGGGCAGCGCAAGGCATCCAGCGCGATTTCGATTTTGCGATCAAGCTCCCAGGCATCGGCCGCGTCGATTTTGGCTTGTAGCTCGGCCTGTTCGGCGAGCAGAGCCTCCATGGCATCGGGTTCCATCGGTTCGGCAAACGCGGCCGTGATCGCGTGGAACCGATCCAGGGCTTGCTGCAATTCGGAAAACGCCTCGCGCACCGTCTCGCCCACGGTTTTGCTCGAATCGAGCACCGGTTCCTGGGGAAGATACCCAACCCGCACACCTTCCGCCGCCCAGGCTTCGCCGCCGAAATCCTTATCCACCCCGGCCATGATGCGCAGCAAGGTGGATTTGCCGGCCCCGTTCGGGCCGAGCACGCCGATTTTGGCGCCGGGAAGAAAGGAGAGGGTAATCCCCTTCAGAACCTCGCGCGAAGGGGGATAGACCTTGGTCAGGCCCTTCATCACAAAAACATACTGGTAGGCCGCCATCACACTGCTCCGGTTCAGATCAAGACCGGTGTTTAAGCGATAGGGGCAAGCTTGGGCAACGATGCGCCCGGCAGGACTCGAACCTGCAACCAAGCCGTTATGAGCGGCCCGCTCTGACCGATTGAGCTACAGGCGCCTCAGCAAACCCCGGCCGGAGAATGCGGATACAAAATCTCAAGTTTCGCCTCTCTTCGCAATGCCCGGCCTTGGCGCGAACAGGCTGAGAGCGATGCATGGCAGCAACGCGTGCGTGCCAACCCGATCACGCCTTGCGGTACCAAAACAAATGCGTAGAGAAAAAACCCGGAACCCGCCCTGATGCCGTTGCCTCCACGGGGCTGTTCTGCCATTTTCCGCCCGTTGGTCGGCCGGGGCTCATCGGCCGGCCGTTGTTTTGCTTTCATTTCGCGGTTCAAGGAGCGCCGGATGGTATTGGCTTTCATCATCATTTTTGTCTGTGGGCTGCTTGCCATTGCCTATGGCTGGAGCACGAGCCGGGCGGTCTTAGCCGCAGACGCGGGCACCGCCCGCATGCAGGAGATTGCCTCGGCAATCCAAGAGGGCGCGCGCGCGTATCTCAACCGGCAATATACGACGATCGCCGGGGTGGGCATCGTGATCCTGATCATTTTGGGCGTCGCGCTCGGCGTGCATGTGGCGATCGGCTATCTGATCGGTGCTGTTCTCTCGGGCACGGCCGGATATGTGGGAATGAACGTCTCGGTGCGTGCGAATGTCCGCACCGCGCAGGCCGCGCGGCAGGGTTTGGCTGCGGGCCTGGCTCTTGCGTTCAGGGCCGGGGCGATCACAGGGCTTTTGGTGGTGGGCCTCGGCTTGCTTGGTGTCTCCATTTATTACTTCATCCTGCGCGAAACGGTGGACGGCGCGGACCTTCGGCCCGTGCTGGAGGCCATGGTAGCGCTCGGCTTCGGCGCTTCGCTGATCTCCATTTTCGCGCGGCTCGGCGGCGGCATTTTCACCAAAGGCGCGGATGTGGGCGCCGACCTGGTGGGCAAGGTCGAAGCCGGGATTCCGGAGGATGACCCGCGCAACCCCGCGGTGATCGCCGACAATGTGGGCGATAATGTGGGGGACTGCGCCGGCATGGCAGCGGACTTGTTTGAAACCTATGTGGTGACCGTGGTGGCCACCATGCTTCTGGCCGCCATCTTCTTTGCGCCGCCGGCGCGGGATTCTTTGATGATCGTTCCGCTCGGCATCGGTGCGGCCTGCGTTGTGACCTCGATTATCGGAACCTTCTTCGTCCGCCTCGGTCCCGATGGCGGGATCATGAAAGCCCTCTATCGCGGGCTGATCACCACGGGGGTGCTGTCCGTCATCGCCATCGCCATCGTGATCGCTGCCTTGGTCGGTTTCAGTGCGCCCATCGCCATGGTGCGGGGCGGCTCGGTCACCGGGCTGGATTTGTTCCTCTGTGCGCTGGTGGGGCTCGCCGTGACCGGGTTCATCGTCTGGATCACCGAGTTCTTCACCTCCACCGAGTATCGCCCGGTCAGGAGCATTGCGCTGGCCTCTACCACGGGGCACGGGACGAATATCATTCAGGGCCTTGCCGTCTCGATGGAGGCCACGGCACTGCCGGTGGTGGTAATTTGCGCGGGCATTATCGTCGCCTCCCTGATCGCCGGGCTCTTCGGCATCGCCATCGCCGCGACCACGATGCTGGCGCTGGCCGGCATGATCGTGGCGCTCGACGCCTATGGGCCGGTGACGGACAATGCCGGCGGCATCGCCGAAATGTCGCAGCTCCCCAAAGAGGTGCGCCAGTTTACCGATGCGCTGGATGCGGTGGGCAACACCACCAAGGCGGTCACCAAAGGCTACGCGATCGGCTCCGCCGGCCTTGGCTCGCTTGTTCTCTTCGCCGCCTATACCGAAGACCTCAAGCACTACTTCCCCAATATCAACGTCTCCTTCACGCTCTCCGACCCGTATGTCGTGGTGGGGCTCTTCATCGGTGGGCTTTTGCCTTACCTCTTCGGCGCCTTGGGCATGACCGCGGTCGGGCGCGCGGCCGGTGCGGTGGTGATCGAGGTGCGCCGGCAATTCCGTGAGATTGCCGGCATCATGGAAGGCAAAGCCAAGCCGGAATACGGCCGGGCCGTTGATATGCTCACGCGGGCGGCGATCCGCGAAATGATCGCGCCGTCGCTCTTGCCGGTTTTGGCGCCGATCATCCTGTTCATTGTGATTGATCTCATCGGCGGGCGCACGGCCGCATTTTCGGCGCTCGGGGCCATGCTTTTGGGCACGATCGTCACCGGGCTCTTTGTCGCCATTTCCATGACGTCCGGCGGCGGCGCCTGGGACAACGCCAAGAAATATATCGAAGAAGGGAATTACGGCGGCAAAGGCTCGGAAGCGCACAAAGCGGCCGTCACCGGCGATACCGTCGGCGATCCGTATAAAGATACGGCCGGTCCCGCGGTGAACCCGATGATCAAAATCACCAACATCGTCGCTTTGCTGCTGCTGGCCATTCTCGGCCACTGGCTGCATTAATCCGGTTTCGGAAGAAAACCCCGGTTGTTTTCAGCCGGGGTTTTCTCTTTCCGTTCCCTTTCGTTCCGTTCCGTTCCGTTTCGTTCAGCTGCCGAGGGCCGCCTGTTTCGGCAGAGTGCGCGATTCCGCGGCGGTTTCCTCGGCGTCGTGTTTTTGTGCCGGCGCGTTGCGGGTATCGACCAGCCGCGCAATTGTGGCCTTCATCGCGGCAAGCGAAATATCCAAAGACAAATGGGTCTCGGCATAGCGGCGGGCGCGGGCGCGCAAGCCGGCGTTCAAGTCTTTATCTTCCAAAACCTGAAGAATCGTTTCGGAAAGCCGCGCTACATCGTGAAACGGAACCAAAAGCCCGTTCTTTCCATGGCTGATGAATTCGCGCACAGGCGGCGTATCGCTGCCGATCACCGCGCATCCCATGGCCAGCGCCTCGCGCAACGACCAGGACGCCACGAAGGGATACGTCAAATACACATGCGTATCCGAACGCTGCAGCAGCCGCACGTAGCTCGCATAGTCCAACTTGCCGAGGAAATGCACGCGGCTGAGATCAAGCCGGCCTTTCAACTCCTCTAACAAACGCTCGCGCCAAGTCCCTTGCGCAAGGCGCGCCCCGTAGCTTACCCCGTCGCCTCCCACCAGCGCCACGCGCACATCCGCGCGAGCCTGCAAAAGGCGCGGCAAGGCGCGCATGAAAACATGGAACCCGCGATACGGCTCAAGGTCCCGCGCCACATAGGTCACCAACCGCTCCTCCGGCCGCACCAGAAGGTCTTTGAGCCGAAAAACCTCGTTGCGTGCGGCCGGTTGCGGCCGACAAATCCCGAGATTAACCCCTTCCGGCAATAACAAGATGCGGCTTTGCGCCCATTGCGGATAGGTCTGCAGCTGAAAGCGCGTCGGCGTCTGCCCGACATTGTCTAACGAAAGCGCCAGCAAGTTGACGATATTTTTTGCCCGGATCGAAGGATAAAGCGCCGGATTGGTCGGAAATTCCGGATCAAAATCAACATCCAATCCGTGCAAATGATAGAAGAACTCAAAATACCCGAGCATCGGCGGGTCGGGCCAAACATCCCGCAGATTCAAAAGCTCCCCCCACCCATGATGCCCGATGATAATGTCCGGCATATATCCCAGCCGCTTGAGACCGGAAGCGGTGCGGGCCACAGCTTCGGCGCGGATGGCCGCTTGTTCGAACTCGCGCGCATCGTGATGTGTGGCCGGCGAGGCTTTGCGCGGCATCCGATAGATGATTTTGCGCACGCCTTGAATCTCGTTGGGGTTGTTTTCGGTAATAAAAAGCACCTCGTTGTGGGGGCTTGCAACGAGGTCCCGAACAAGATGCAAATATTGGCCGGGAAAGTTTTGATGAACGAACAGAAAGCGCACCTCTCTGCCCCGCCCTAAGCTATAAGAAGAAAATTCCGGACCAACCCGTTATCTTCACGTTATCTTCAACGGCGCGTGCTGCCCTTTCGCGAGGCCGAGCTCTTGGGTTTCTGCTCGCGGACCACTTTCGCCGGCTGCGCGCCTGCCGTCTGAAAGACAGGTTGAAAGGCCGGCTGCCTCTCCTCCACCCTGCGCGAGCTTCCTCCCCTTGCCTGTACGCTGGGCTGGCGGCGCTGCTGCAAAACAATCTGAAATGATTCAAGCGGGGCCAAGCTTTCCGCTTCACACGGCTCGCCTTCCGCCACCGGTCCGACCACGGAACCATCCACGAAAGTTGCGGAATAGAAGCATTCGAACATTTGCGCCGCCTGCCCCTTCAACCGCACGCGAAAACCAAGCAGCGGCAAGGCCATCCCACGGCTGCCGCAGAGTTGGCCCCCTTCCACCCAGGGCGATAACCACCCCCGGCCGAGGACACCTTGATATTCGATATCCTGCGAAGAAATGAAACGCTGCGGGGTGATGGCAAAGCCTTCGATCCAGCGTTTGCTGCCTCTCTCTCCAACCCATTCGCCAAGGCTCGCTCCGACATCTCCGCGTATTTGCACATGCGCCAATGTCTCGGGCACAGCGCCGGAAACACCGGGGGCGGGCACCAAGCTTGGAGCGGCGGCCAAAGGCTGCGCCGGGACCATGTTCGGCGGCATCGGCATGGCCCCCCGTGCAGGCCCTGCGGCGACAGGCTGGGCTTGGAACATCTGCGGTGCCTGCGCCGGCATTGCCGTGGTGTCTTCGTTCAAACGAATAACCTGCAGCCGAGGCGCGGAATCGGCGCTGTTCGGGGCTTGGTAAATCGTCACCAAAACCTGCGCAGGGCCTTCGCTCACCCGAATGAGGGCAGCATCCGCCGGCCCCGAAAGCCATCCATCCGGCCGAAACGAGCTGATGGAAACCGCCTCCGGGTTGGAAGCCTCCCCCGGCGGCAGCGAAATGCGCACGCCCGGCAGGCCCGAGCCGTCGTCGGAATGGCGCGCGCTCGGCGTTTGCACGACGCAAAACAGGCCGGTATCCAAGGTCATCAAATGACCGGAAACTTTCAGCTCGGTCAAAACCTTTGCCGCGTTTGAAGCCGAACTGCTCATGATTGCACCACCGATTTGCGCATGCCGGTACCCCCCTCAGGATCGCCATTATCCATGATAACGAAAGCGGGTAAAACCCCCCTTCTGATAACGGGATCATCCACATTCGTAAACGATTTTGCGAGGCTTTTTGCTGCCACTGCAAGCAGAGCGTTATTGATCTCCGCGCTCGGGGTGCCAAGCGGCAGCACCAGGCCGCCCCGTGCGCGGATGCGCTCGGCTTGCGCGCCCAGGTCAAACGCAACCGCCTCCAAGCCCGCTTGCCAGGCTTCGGTGAGGGCGAAACACCAGGTTTCCGGAACCACGGAAGGAAAAAACGCGAGCTGCGCGCGCTGGCGGGCAATCAAAGCCACCGCCTCGTCGGCCTCATAGGGCCCCGTGATGAAGACGGCGCCGGTGGCAAGTAGACGTGCATCATCGATCGTGTGCCCCACGACCACGAACTCCAGCGGCAAAGCGCGCTCTCCGGCATTGCGCGCGCACCCAAGCAATACCTCGTAACCTTTCTCCGGGCCGATGGCGCCGATCACCGCCACGCGCGCTTTTCCCTCCGCGCCCACGGGCGCGGCTGGAGGAAAGGTCTGCGAAGGCGGTAAAAGATCGGTTTCCCACGGAAGAACAAGGGGGCGAACTTCAGGAAAATGCCGCTGCAGGCGGCGTGCCGCATCGTGGGAGGGGCAGACCACGCGCCGCGCTGCCGCGAAATCCGCCGCAGAGCGCCGCCGCAGCGCAAGCGGGGTGATTTTTTCCTCGATCTGCCATCCGACATCGGCGACGCAATCTGCGCAAATTCTCGGCTCGGGCTCGCCGCAATAGCGGCCCTCTCTTCCCAGCAAGCTTATCCGCGGGCAGAACGCGGCGTAATCGTGCACGAACATCTCATACGGAACCTGTAGTGCCTGAGCAAGCTCGAGCACCGAATGATCATGACCGAGCAAATGGTGCACTTCGACGCGCTCTATGCGTTCGGGCCCCAAAAACCGCACCAAAGCGGCTTTCTCGGCCGGCATCGCAAACCGCAGGTTCGGGAACCGCTCGGCGGCGCCGCTTTCTTCGATCCGGCAAAGCCCACGATATTCCGGCGGTTCGCCCTCAAAGAGTGGGCAAAGCACGAGGGGGCGCAAGCCCGCCGCCCGCGCCGCCTTGGCCCGGGTCGAGACCAGATGTTCCACACCGCCGCCGCGATCGTGCGTGATAAACAAAACGGCACCGTAACTTTGGCGCGGGCGAAGCGCGCGAAAACGCGCGGCATCCAGGCGGAAGCGTGCCTTCGCCAACGGATCCGCTTGATGCCAAGCCGCAATCAGCGCGGAGTATCCGGGATGCAGCCGCTCCAGCAACGTTTGGTTGCGCGCCATCAATTGCGCGCGGGCCGGCCCGAACGAGACACCGCCCACATGCGCAACAAACACGCCTGGCGCGGCCACGTGCCGCCAGCCCAAATGCCGCGCGCGCAGACAAAAGTCGTTTTCCTCGCCGTAACCTTGGGCAAAAACATCCTCGCGAAACAGTCCAACCTCGGCCAAGCAATCGCCGCGGATATACAT
This sequence comes from Terriglobia bacterium, assembly GCA_023511585.1. GTDB lineage: Bacteria > Pseudomonadota > Alphaproteobacteria > Acetobacterales > Acetobacteraceae > JAIMBF01. The sequence goes on along the minus strand of JAIMBF010000022.1, from coordinate 5,447 downwards.
ACAAAAGCCGACCGCGGTCGGGATTTCCACCACAAGCCCGGCATTCGCCTTATGTGCCAAGGCCGCGAGGCGCTTGGTTTCGGCGAGATCGGGCACCGGATTGGGCTCGGTTGGCGAGGGATAACTCAAGATACTGCCGGCGTTGGAAAAAGGCGTGACCGTGCCGATGCGTGGCGCAGACCATGCCGCCGCACGCAACCGATCGAGCCAGCCGGGGGCAACCAGCGTATCGCTGTTCAGCACCACCACATCGCCCTCGGCGCGCGAAAGCCCGGCATTGACCGCAGCAGGGAAGCCGCGATTGCGCGGAAATTTCAGCAAAAGCACCCGTTCTTTTGCGGCAAATTCCTCGAGCAGCGGCGCCATTTCCGGTTCCGGGCTGGCATCGTCAATGATGATCACTTGGGTTCCGGAAGGAATGGAGGCGAAGACCGAGTTCAGACATGCCCGGGTGCGCGCAACCCCGCGATAGACCGGGATCACGACGGTGATGGGTTCTTGCTTAAGGCGAACGGCAGCTTTCGCAGGCGGCGTGAGCACCGGAATATCCGCGGGGATTGCGGCTCGCGAAGGAATCGCGGCGGCCCGGCGAAACCCTCTGGCCGCCGCGCGGGCAATGGCGATCGCGCTTTCTGCTTCGGCGATCGGATCGAGCGGGCTCCCGACGAGATCCTGCCCGTCTTCGGCCAGGACGTGGATAAGGCCCCGAAATCCTTTCAGCCGATGCCGTGGAATTTCAATGCGGCGCGGCCGGGACAGAGGCTGGTTGGGGAGCGCTTCATCCAAGACGGCACGTGCAAGAATGCGAAAGGAGGTTCCATACTTGTCCCGAACCTCCAGGACGGGATCGCGATCGGGATCCGCCGGATGCCAGGCCCAGCCTGTGATGCCCCCATCCTTGGCTTCCACAAAGCCATCGGCCGCGCGCACAAGCCCCAGCGCTAGCGGGCTGCCCAGCAGGTTGCGCCCGGAAACCGTAACCGTGAGAAGCTTTGCCTTGCGCGCGGAAGGCGGTAACCGGATCAGCCCGGATCGGCTCGGGCCGGGGGCGATCTCTTTCCCATCAAGCATCAAACGCACCGCGTGCGCGTTGCCCGTTCGCACCCGAAACGTCACCTCGCCCGTAACGGTCAACGCACACCAACCGGGAACTCCGGCTTCTGCGGCAATCAGATCGGCATGCTCGGCAAGTGCCGGGTCCATTCCGACCGTTGAAGAGAGCATCTGCTGCAACGCTTCCGCCGCACCTTCGGCATCTCCGAGCAAACGGCGGGCCACGGCCAGCCCGAGCCAGGCCGTGCGTGAGAAAGGGAAAGCCTCGCAGGCGGCCCGGAAGAGATCTCCCGCTCTGGCGGGATCTCTCTGCAGCTGCTTACCCGCCAGCAACATTTGAATAAAGGCATCCTTGGGGGCCAACCGATGCGCGCGCTCGAGCCAAGCAGCCGCTGTGTCCTCCGCCCCGCGCGCCGCCGCCTCTTGCGCACGGTCCAGCGCGGCCTTGGCATACTCCGCTCGTTGCCGGGCAAGACGTGCAAGCTCTTCCGCGTAAGAGGCGTTCACCGAGCTGCCCTTTGTTCCTTAATGTCCGTGGCCGGCAAGTTCGTGATCTTCCGCTCCGGGTGCTTCCGTCGGTTTTGCTTCTGCTTTTGCTTCGGAAGGTGGCGCAGTCGGCGGAGCAGGCGCGGGCGGCGGCAGGTGGGCAAGGTCCAATTCCGCTTCTTTCAACCCTTGATCCAGGGCCCGTTGCAGCCAAACTCGCGCGGCTTCCGGGTTTCGCTCTCCCGCAAGGCCGCGTGCGAGATATCGCCCCAGCATCATTTGCGCATGCGGGTGCCCGCGTTCGGCCGCTTTTTGAAACCAGGTTTGCGCTTCCACGCGGTTCATGGGAACCTCGTGCCCGCCACCGAGCATGGCGCCGACAGCGAACATCGCGCCCACATGGTCGCGACCGGCCGCGCGTTGGAACAACTGCAAAGCCTCGGCATGGTCTTTGCGGCCGCCACGACCGGTTAGCAGCAGTTCCGCCAAAGCCACTTCGGCATCCGCCATGCCCACGATGGCCGCTTTCTCAATCCAGCGCTGCCCCTCGACCGGATCGGCCGGAACCCCCTTTCCGTCCAGCAGCATCCGCCCGTACCAATATTGTGCATTCACAATGCCTTCGGCGGCCTTGCGCATCCATTGTGCGGCGGTCTGCTCGTTACGCTCGACCCCCACACCTTCGGCGTAACAGACCGCCAAATTATACGCGGCGATCAAATCACCTTCGGCGGCCAAGCGCTCAAACTGTTCGTGAACCCGCAGTGCATCCTCTGCCGTAATCACGCCCTGTTTCGCCAGGATGGCAAGGTTGATCAGCGCCTGTTGGTCGCCGCGTTCGGCGGCCAAGCGAAGCCAACGCGCGGCTTCCTGCGGGTCCGGCGCCATTCCGGCACCGGTCAGACTCATCAGCCCCAGCGTGCGCGCCGCCGTGCGATGTCCCGCTTCGGCGGCGCGGCGAAACCACAGGGCAGCCTCAGCGTAATTGGGAGGGAGCTCGCCGCCGCGAGAATAGAGATCACCGACCAGGGCTCCGGCCTCCGGGTCGCCTTGCAGCGCGGCGCGCCGTAACCAGGACTCGCCTTCCAAGGTGTTGCGTTCGACGCCGCGCCCTTCGAGAAGCGCCAAACCCCAACGTGCCTGGGCCGGGCGCAGTCCCCTTTCGGCCGCAATACGATAGTGCTCGGCTGCGGCCGCAAGGTCCCGGGCCATGCCGACCCCTTGCTCCGCCATCATGCCGAGCAGGTAGTGCGCCGTCGGCAGCTCGGCTTCTGCGGCCAGGCGCAGCTGTTCGCTCGCTTCTTCCAGAGTTTCGGGCTTTTGCCCCTGGCGCAACAATGCCATGGCATAACCCAGCCGGCCTTGCGGGCAGCCCGCCGCGGCGGATTTGCGATACCACTCTTCGGCGGCGGCCAGATCGCGCATCGATTCCGGGCCGAAAGTGAGGATATATCCCAACAGCGCCTGGCCTTCCGCCGCGCCGCTTTCGGCTGCCCGGCGCGCAAGCTCCAACGCTTTTTCGAAATCGGGGGCAAGCGTGGCTGAAGCTTTATTAAACAACGCATCCGTTGCGCCGGCCTTGGGAGCGGTTTTCGGGGCCAAGCCCTGGAGATAGAGCGTGGCCAGGGTTACCTGGGCTTCTGCATGGCCCTGTTCGGATGCTTGTATCAGCCAACGGGCGGCTTCGACCGGGCTGAACGGCACGACTTTGTTTTCAAGATACAACCGGCCGAGCCGATATTGCGCCTCCGCGAGGCCTGCCTCCGCGGCACGTGCGAGCAGCGCCAAGGCGCGCTTTCCCTTTCCCGCTTCCAGAAGCCTCAGCGCCTCCGTCAGTTGCGCGCGGGGAGAGGCCAGAGCAGCCAGCCGACGGAACAGGCTCATGCCCGGAGACTACCAACCATACAGCGGAAAGCGCGCATCTAATACGGCTCCCGCATTCCTTCTTGGAACGCCGGCACGACGCGATCGAGCAAGTAATCCAGGACCGTGTGCTTGCCCACTTTGATATCGACGGTCACCGGCATGCCCGGCACGAGGCGAAAACCTGCCGGTGTGTTGTGCAACTTTACGCGGTCCAGCGTAACGCGGGCGCGATAGAAGACCTGATCCCCTAACATCGGATCATGCAATGGCTGCAGATCCGGATCGGTATTCCCGCCTTGCAGAAAACTATCGGGGCTGACAACCCGCACCTTACCCTCCGCGTAGCCATAGCGAATATAGGGAAAGGTATCGAACTTCACGACGACCGGGTCTCCGGTCTGGACATAACCCGCATCATCACCGAGCACAATCATATTCACTTCCAGCGGGGCGTTGGCCGGCACGAGTGTCAGCAATGTATTGCCCGGCTGAATCGCCGAACCCGCAGAGACTTTTGCTACCGTCATCACGACGGCGTCTTGCGGCGCGCGCAACTCAACCAGTTGCCGATGCAATTTGGCTTTTTTCAGCTGTTCCGAGGCATCGGCCAGCGAGCGTCTGGCATCCACAAGGTCTTTCGCAACTTGGGCATGCCAATCGGCAATGTACGCGTCACGCTGCGCTTCAATCGCGTGCATTTGTTGCTCATTCGATGCAGCGGACTGTTCGGCGGTTACCAAATTCGTTTGCATATCAATACGATTATCAATTGCGGCAAGTGAATTCAAGCGGCTGCCCACTTTCAAATGCTCCAATTCCTTGCGGATACTTTCCACATTTCCGGCAACCGCAAGCCGCTGGCGCAGCAGTGCCGCTTGGGCTAAACTGCTTCTGATTTGAACTTGAAGGCTATTGATTTGGTTTTGGTAATTGGCAATTTGCTGCACATATTCCGCATGGCGTTCGGCGTATGCCGCCGCTTGTATATTGGTATCAATGTTATGAACCGTAGGACGATACGGAACGCCGTTTGCTTCCGCCGTCAAACGGTCTACCTGCGCTTGGTAGCTGCTCACTTGGGCTTCGAGCGAACCGAGATCGGCCGCCGCAAAGGTCGGGTCAAGCTGCGCCAAAAGCTGGCCTGCATGGACAAACTCGCCTTCTCGTACGTTGATTGCGCGCACGATAGCGGGATCCAGAGGCTGCAAGACAATCGGTTGGGCGTTTGCCACGAGTTTACCACGCCCGGTGACCACTTGGTCGATCGGTACCACGCTCGCTGTCGCCAAAAGCGAAGCAACAAGAGCGAAGACAAGCCAAATCGTTGAACGTGCAAAACGAGGAGCGGGAGTTGCGATCAACGCCGCGGTAGGAGACTCAAATTCCAAAACACTTTGCGGCAGCGGCTCTACCGAAAGTTTTGCCAGACGTCGTTCGGACTTTTTCGGGTTGGCGACTACGTTCATGCACGTCTTCTCCGAGCGCTAACGTGGGTTTTCGCCTCTCGATTAATCATCTCCTTGCACCAGAACGGGGCTCGGCACAACCGAGCGATGCGGTGCATTCTGCATATGGCGATGTTGCTGCAGCCAAAGTTGGCGATAGACGGCGCAGCGTTCCACAAGTTCGTCATGTTTGCCGATATCGGCGACTTGACCGCGCTCCAATACCAAAATCGCATCGCAGTCGACTAAGGAGGAGAGCCGGTGAGATACAATCACCATCGTGCGCCCACGCGCGATGCGTTTCAGGTTGGCATTCACTAAGGCTTCGCTCTCGGGATCCAAGGCGCTGGTTGCTTCGTCGAGGATTAAAATGCGCGGGTCGTTCACAAGCGCGCGGGCAATGGCCAAGCGCTGGCGCTGGCCGCCGGAAAGGTTGGGCGAGCCCTCTTCGATGTACGTTTCATAACCGAGCGGCATGCGCTCGATGAATTCCTCAGCCCCTGCAAGACGTGCCGCCCGGATCGCATCCTCTAACGTCAGGCCGGGCCTTCCCGCCAAGATATTTTCGCGCACCGTTCCGCGGAATAGAAAGTTTTC
>JAIMBF010000121.1 GCA_023511585.1 Terriglobia bacterium | reverse complement strand
ATGGCGCCGGACGGCGTGCTGTTCCTCGGCGGTTCCGAAACCGTGATCGGTATTACCGACCGGTTTGCGGTGCGAAAAGCGGAATGCGGTGCCTACGGCTTGGTGCCGCCTGCCCTCGGCAAGAAAAACGGGAGCGCTCCGTAACGGGTTTGCCGATCTATTTCACCCGCGACAAAATCAGATACGACCATGACGGAAGCGGGTCAATCCCGATACGGGCAGGGGGTAAAATCATGTCGAATGGCATTATAAACCACAACCGGTGAGCCCTGCAGCTGCAGCGGCGGCGCTAGACTGCCGCCTTTCTCCATCCCCGCGGGACACGGCACGTTTTTCACCGGTAACGGTACCGCCCCGATTTGGCTCGATCCGGCGGTGGGGCCGTTCTGCGTCGTCATCGCGCAAATGGGTTGGGCTTCGGTCCCGTCAATGACATAAACCGAGCAGCCGAAGGGCGGCTCATCACATCCCACCAACAGAACGCCGGCGAGAAAAACCATTAGGGCACTCCGGCCCGCAATCAGCCGCCCTCTTCGCGCCGGTCTTCCCGGCTTGCCTTGGCGCATCGGCCATTCCCCTCGGTTTTGGTATTTAGGATGCAAAGAGAAAAGCCGCTATCCTCGCCTCTTTAAAATTTAAAATCCGCCCCCGACGCCCAAAAACCACCGGCGCCCTTGCTTCCCTGCCCGAGTTTTTCTGATTGACCTCTCCGGCAGCTTCGCTAGCCTCGCCTCTCGGAGAGGAGACGGACGAAAGTGGCCATGGTGGAGGCAAGCCTTACAGATGCGCGCGCTTTGGCGGAGAATTTTGATCTCCGCGCGCTTACCCCGGAATTCTATGAAAACCCCTACCCCACCTACCACGCGCTGCGCCGCTTTGACACCGTCCGGTGCATGCCCGATGGTTCTTATTTTCTGACCCGTTATGCCGATTGCGTCGCGGTCTATCGTGATCCGGCTACATTCAGTTCCGACAAACACGCCGAATTTCTTCCCAAATTCGGAAAAACCCCGCTTTATGAGCACCATACGACAAGCCTCGTGTTTAACGACCCGCCTCTGCACACGCGCGTGCGGCGGCTGATTGCCGGCGCGTTGACCCAGCGGGCGGTGAATGAAATGGAGCCGGCCGTCACCGCGCTGGTGGAACGGCTTTTGGATATGATGGCGCAAAAGCATCATGCAGACTTGATCGAAGATTTTGCCGCCGCGATCCCGGTGGAGGTTATCGGAAATTTGCTCCGCGTTCCGCATGATGAACGAGGCCCGTTGCGGGGGTGGTCACTGGCCATTCTGGGCGCGCTTGAACCGGTGCTGACCGAAGAAGCCGCCGCGCGCGGAAACCGTGCGGTTGAAGAGTTCCTCGAGTATTTGCGCAAACTTATTGCGGATCGTCGCGCCCGCCCGGGCGATCCGAACCGCGACGTGCTCACCCGCCTCATTCAAGGCGAACACGACGGAGAACGCCTGACCGAAGTCGAGCTTTTGCAGAACTGCATTTTCATCTTGAATGCCGGACATGAGACCACCACCAACCTGATCGGCAATGCGCTCTTTACGCTTTTGGAATGGCAGAGCGAGCGAGAGCGGCTTCTGGTTAACCCGGCTTTGATGCCGACGGCGGTGGAAGAGTTTCTGCGCTTTGAAAGCTCCAACCAATTCGGCAACCGAATGGCAACGCGGCAAACGGTGATCAGCGGGGTGGAGATTCCCGCCGGAGCGTTTATTACGCTCTGCATCGGCGCGGCGAATCGAGACCCGGATGTTTTCCCCGAGCCCGATCGGCTGGATGTAGGACGATCGCCGAACCGGCATCTCGCTTTCGGTTTTGGCATCCATCAATGCGCCGGGTTGAACGTGGCGCGCATGGAAGCGCGCATCGCCATCAGCCGCTTTCTTGCGCGCTTCCCGAACTACCGTTTGGCCGGCAAGCCGGTTCGCGGCGGCCGCGCCCGTTTTCGCGGTTTTCTCTCCATCCCTGTCGAGGTTGCTTGAGACATGCGTTCACTCTCCCGTCGCGCCTTCGCGCTTGCCAGTGCCGGTCTTGCCATAGCCCCTTATGCCAAAGCGCAGCGGCGCGCCGTGCGGATCGGCGTGCTGACGGATGAAACCGGCCCTTATGCCGATAGCGGAGGCCTCGGTTCCGTGCTTTCCGCAGAGTTGGCGGCGCATGATCTCGGCAATACCGTGCTCGGCCGGTCGATCGAAATCGTCCATGCCGACCATCAAAACAAGCCGGATGTTGCGGCAGCAATTGCGCGACGGTGGTACGATACCGAAGGCGTGGATGCTATTGTCGATCTGCCGGTAACCGCGATTGCTCTTGCCGTGTTGCAAGTCGCACGCGAGCGCAACAAAACCGTGATGATTACGGCTGCGGCAACGTCCGACATCACGGCCAAGTATTGTGCGCCGACCAGCACGCATTGGGCCGACGACACGCATGCGCTCACTGCCGGAACTGCGCTGGAAGTTCTAAACAGCGGCGCGAAAAATTGGTTTTTCATCACCGTCGATCACACGTTCGGGCTTGCATTGCAGCGCGATGCAACGGCCGTGATCGAGCAGCAAGGCGGGCGCGTTCTCGGTGCGGCGCGCCATGCGATCGGAGCCACCGATTACGGCTCGCAAATCATAAGCGCCCAAACATCAGGCGCAGATGCCATCGGGCTTGCTTCGGTGGGCAATGATTTGATCAACCTGATCAAACAAGCCTCGGAGTTCGGCTTGCTGCGGCCCGGAGGACCGACGATCGTCGGGTTTCTGACCTATATTACCGATATTCATGCCCTGGGCCTGGCGGTTGCGCGCGGGCTTACTTTTTCTGCCGGATTTTATTGGGACCAAAATCAGCAATCACGCGCGTTTGCGCAACGATTCTTCGCCGTGCGCAAAGCCATGCCGACGAAAAATCAGGCGGTCATTTACACGGCAACGCGGCACTTCTTGCACGCGATGCAGCAAGCGGCTTCGGATGATCCGCTTGCCGTAGCGCGGGCGATGAAAGCCTTGCCGGTGGACTATCATGGCCGCCCCGCGCACGTGCGAAGCGATGGGCGGGTGATTTATGATCTCACGCTCTATCGTGTGAAAGAACCTCAGCAAAGCCGGGCCCCGTGGGATTATTACGAGGCTTTGCGGACTGTTCCTGCAGCGGAGGCGTTTCTGCCGGCGAACAAGGCGATCTGCGGTTAGACAGATCGCGCTTTATCGGCTCAGGCTTCATGCACCTCTTCCTTCTCCGTATTGGCGTTGCGGTGCATGATGCTGAAGACCGCCGGCACAAAGAACAATGTGGAGACGGTCGCAAACAGGAGCCCGCCGATTACGGCGCGGCCCAGCGGCGCATTCTGCTCGCCGCCGGCGCCGAGGCCGAGCGACATCGGCACCATGCCGATAATCATGGCCGAGGCCGTCATCAGCACCGGACGCAGACGCACAAACCCGGCTTCAAGCGCCGCGCTGACGGAATCCAAGCCCTCTGCCAGTTTTTCACGCGCGAAGGAGACCACCAGAATACTGTTCGCCGTTGCCACGCCCATACACATAATCGCCCCGGTCAGAGCGGGAACGGAGAGGGTTGTGTGCGTGGTAAACAACATCCAGACAATGCCCGCCAACGCCGCAGGCAAGGCGGTAATGATGATGAACGGGTCAAGCCAGGATTGAAAGTTCACCACCAAGAGCAGATAAATTAACACAATCGAACCGATAAGGCCGAAACTCAGCTGGCCGTAGGCTTCCTGCATCGTGGTCACGAGGCCGCGAAACAGCACAAAGCCGCCTCTCGGAATATCTTTTTTCGTTTCGTCCAACACCCGCTGCACGTCATCGGCAACCGCGCCGAGATCGCGGTCCTGATTGGCGAGATAAATGTCCACCTCAGGCTGGACGTTAAAATGCGAGACCACTGCCTGCGAGCCGTAGAGGTTGAACCGGCTGAGCGCCCCCAAAATCTGATAGCCGAGATTTTGGTCCACCGGATTGCGCGGGGCAGCAAGCTGCCCTTGGACACCGGCCGCCCCCGCAGCGCGGCTGACATCTGAAGGATCCGTAGATGTCACCGAGGTCATCGGCAAATTGGCAAGATCCGAGAGGTTTTGCACCCGATACTGCGGAACTTGCGCGGAGACTTGGTACTCGACGTTGTTGTCGTAGTTGAGCCAGAAGCTCGGTGCCACCTGGAAGCTGCCGTAGAGATCGGTGAGCAGGCTGTTGGCGATGTCTCCGGCGGTGAGGCCGACGAGGCCGGCCAGCGTACGATCCGCATCCACACGAACCGTGGGATAATTACGCGGTTGCTGAATGCGCAGATCCACCACCCCCGGCACCCGCGCGAGACGCTTCATCAACTCGTTTGCATAGGCATAAACCGCATCCTCGTTAGGGCTTGCGATCTTGATGTCGATCGGTGCCGGAGAGCCGAAATTCAAAATCTGGCTGACGATGTCGGCCGGTAGGAAGGAAAATTTTACGCCCGGAAACAATTTCGGCAATTCACGCCGCAAACGCCGCATATAGATCGGGGTCGGCTTATGATTGGGCTTGAGCGTGATCAGGGTGCTGACGTCTTGAGGGCCGATGGTGCCGGTATTGAGGTACGCAAGAGCGGTGAGGCTGATCGGCAGGCCGATATTGTCGACGATCGAATCGATCTCATCCGCGGGAATCAAACGTGTCTTGATAACATTATCGATCTCATCGATGAGGCGGGCGGTTTCCTCGACACGCGTGCCGGTCTGCGCGCTGACATGCAAATACATGGAACCCGCATCGACGTAGGGAAAGAAATCCCTCCCCAGAAACGGCGCAAGCATCCAGGAGACGACCACACCACCCATGAAAACCGCCACAAAACGTCCGCGATGGGCGAGAAAACCCGCCAACGTGTTGTGATAGGCATGACGCATGGCCTCGAACCGACGCTCAAAACCCCGTTGAAAACGCACCAAGGGATTTCGGGAAGGCTTGTGCGAATGACCTTCCTCGCCTTCTCCGTGCCCCTTGTGCTCATGGGCAAGCAGATACATGGCCATGGTCGGCACCAGCGTTCGCGAGAGAATGAACGAAGCCGTCATGGCAAACACCACGGCTTCCGCCATCGGGCGAAAGAGATAGCCGGCCACGCCGCCCAGTGCGAACATCGGCACGAACACGATCGAGATACTCAGCAACGAGAGGAATGCCGGAACAACGATCTGTTGCGCGCCGTCCAAAATGGCGGTTTCGATATCTTTGCCCATTTCCAGGTGATAATTGATATTCTCAATGGTAACCGTGGCTTCGTCCACCAGCATCCCCACCGCCAACGCCAAACCGCCGAGCGTCATGGTGTTGATGGTCTCGCCAATCGCGGATAGCACGATGATTGAGGAGAGCACCGAGAGCGGGATGGAAATGGCGATAATCAGGGTTGACCGCCAACTGCCGAGAAACAGCAGAATCATCAACGCGGTTAAAACCGCGGCGATGATACCTTCATGAATCACCCCGTCCACCGCAGCTTTCACGAACACCGATTGATCGCCGACGGCGTGAATTTCAATGCCCTTTGGCACCGTTTGCTCAATGCGCGGAAGTGTGGCTTTTGTTTCGGCAATCACGTTCAGGGTGGAAACATTGCCGATTTTTTCAACCGGCATCAGCACCGCCCGTGTGCCGTTGACGCGGACGATATTGACCTGCGGGGGGTTACCGTCATGCGTGTAGGCAATATCGCGCATATAAATTACGGTACCGTTTACCAC
>JAIMBF010000120.1 GCA_023511585.1 Terriglobia bacterium | reverse complement strand
CCCTGCCGAGCGAGGGCGAGCCGGTGAGCGCTGTGCGCTGAATCTCGTGGGAGAGAGCGTGAGCAAAGAAGCGATTGCCCGCGGTGATGTGGTGCTTGATCCCGAACTTCATGCACCGACGGCGCGAATCGATGCGCTTCTCAGCGTCTTGCCGAGCGAGCAGCGGCTGATCGGCCAATGGTTGCCCGCCCGTTTTCATTGCGGCGCTATGGAATGCGGAGCTCGTGTGGTTCTTCTCGGCGATGCTCCGCTTGCTCCGGGAACCAAAGGCTGGGTGCAGCTCGTTTTGGACCGTCCGGTTGCCGTCGCCGCAGGTGATCGTTTCATCTTACGCGATACATCCGCGCAACGGACAATCGGTGGAGGGACGTTGGTTGATCTTCGTGCCCCCACGCGGAAGCGCCGTACGCCGGAGCGGCTTGCAACTCTTGCCGCGATGGCTGAGGCCGATGCCGCTCGCGCCCTGGCTGCTCTCCTGCGTGTTTCTCCGGGTGTTGTCGATCTCTCCGCATTTGCCCGCGACCGTGCACTAGCTCCCGCCGAGATTGACGCCATCGTTGCGCAACAAGGGTTGGTTCGCTTCACGGCACAAGGTGCGACATTCGCGCTTTCCGCCGAAGGACAGGCGGCGTTTCGATCGGATGTTCTGACAAAACTCGCGGCTTTTCATGCAGAGAATCCCGATCTTCAAGGGATCGGCTGCGAAAGACTGCGAGCCATGCTGGCCTTGCGTTTACCGCCTGCGCTTTTCCTTGCAGCGCTGCAGGATCTCGCCAACCGGGGAGAAATTGTGCGCGACGGTGCATGGGTGAGGCTTCCCAACCATCACGTGCGATTGACGGCGGAACAAGAGGCCCTTTGGTTCAAAATTCGACCGTATTTAAGCGGCAAGGAGCGGTTTCGCCCGCCGCGCGTGCGTGATATTTCAGGTTTCCTGTATTGTCCGGAGGCAAGCATCCGCCGCATGCTCAAACTTGCTTCCCGGTTGGGCTGGGTGGATGAGATCGCGCCCGATCATTTCTTTTTACGCGAAACCGTGGCGGAAATTGTTCGTATCATGCAAGATCTCGCGCGCCGGCAAGCGGATGGCAGTTTCACAGCCGCTCAGCTTCGTGACCTGCTGGGAAACGGGCGCAAAGTGGCGATTCAGATTCTTGAATTTTTCGACCGCCACGGCGTGACATTGCGCCGCGGAGACTTGCGACGTATTAACCCTGCCCGTTTGGATTTATTCGCGCCTCCGATGGCCGTGGCCTCCGTGGCAAGAAAACAGGGAGAGGGAAGAGAAACGCCCCCGGTGGGGCGGCCGGACTTCAAATCCGGAAGGGGCCGTAAGCCGGCCCTTGGTGGGTTCGACCCCCACTCTCTTCCGCCTGCACGAGGGAAAACCTCATGACTGATGCCGTGGATCGCTTGCTTTCGACGCTCCTAGCGGAAGCTGATGGCGCTGCTGCTGCCGAGGCCGTGTTCCGCCGCGAAATCAAAGAACGATTGGCCGTGTTGGAGCGCGAACGCGCCTTTGCCTTTCGCCGGGTTCATCTGATGCGAGCGTTAACAGACGCTCTTGAAAGCATAGAAAAGGAAGAAGCGGCGCTTTTACGGGCGAAATCGGTGCTTCGGGAAGAACTCGGATGGACAGGCGAGAGCGAAGCGCGTAACGAAGTTGTTGAACGTTTTGGCAAAGTGGCGGCTGCTGTTTTTGCGGCTTTGCGAATCGACCCCGACACGAAATCTGCTCCGGCTCTGCTCTTGGAGCTCACGGCTTTCGAGAAATGGTACGAAGCAACGCATACCGGGCCATTTTGGGCGTTGTTCGAAGACTACGTGCCGGAGACCCCTGTCGTTGATTTCTGAAAACGGCAAGTTTTTGGCTCTCTTATTTGCCCTTTAACAAAGGGGGTGTACCGTTCTCCGTGTTTTCCGGCTTCTGCCAAAGGGAAAGCCGATCCGCCAGCCGTTTGAGCGCCTGGCCTGCAAGTCGCTGCGCTTCGGCGAGCAGAGGCTCGGTTTTTGCCGAATCCGCAATGATCAAATAGCGCTCCGCATTGCGGGCAAGCGCTCTTAGCTCTTCCGAGCGTCCGCGAGCGGCATTGACTTCGGTCTCCCATATTTTTTGTTGTGCCTGCAGGGCTTCAAGGCTTGTGGGAAGCGTAGGCCGCGGCTGTTCGGCATGGAACGCCGCTCGACGGAATCGACGCAGGATCGCAGCATGATCGAGTTCGGCGCGCGCGAGATCTTCCGCAAGTGCACGAAGCGCTGGTGTTGTTGCGTAGGCCGCGACATCGGTGAAGAAGGCAAAAGCCTGCACTTCATGCCGCACAGCGAGGGAAAGAGCCCGATACGGCGTAAGTAGCGCAGAACGCAATGCTTCGTCATCGAACAATCGCGGTATCTTGTCGCGCGCAAGGTTTAAATTGATGGCATGGCCGAGTCGCTTTCGTGCGAGCCCGGCAATGTCCGATTCGTGCCCTTGCTCCATCTTTTCCAGATTGCTGAAGAGCTCGGCGAGAGCCTTTTCTCCACGCCGCTCTGCCCATTGTGCAAGCGCACGGTAACGGCGCGCGGCCTCGGCCTCCAACGCCGCGGCAACTGCGAGAAGCTCTTCTTCAGAGGCGATTGTCTGGGGCGAAATCATCAATCGATCCGTCTGCCGAAAAATGGGCGCCAAAATTAATGCTGAAAATTCACGAGGAGATATTGATGTAAATCAATTACAGCTTTCTCTGCCTTGCTAAGCATCGCGCGCACACAGAAAGAAGGCGCTATACTTGCCGTGTCGGACCGCATCGTTATCTCTCGTTCATTGCGACAAGGGATTGTCTATCTCTTGTATGCATGGTTTTTTGCGATCGCATTATGGGTTGCGCCGGCTGCTGCTCAAGCTCCCTCCCGGCTTGCCGAGTTTTTGGCGAAGGTTCCCCCTGCCGAGCTCATTCCCGGGGCCGACCATTATGATGCCCCTACGGGCAGCCCGCCGGTTGCCGTCGTAAAAGCCGGCAGCCGCGTGCTCGGCTACGCTTTCGTGAATGCCGATTGGGTCGATTCCACCGGCTATTCCGGCAAGCCGATCGAGATTCTGGTCGGGCTTGATACCAGCGGAAAAATCGCCGGAGCGCGGCTGATGGATCATCATGAGCCGATCGTGCTGATCGGCATTCCGCCCGCGCGCATTGCGAATTTCATCAAGGGCTATATCGGGCGTGATGTGCTGGCTATTGCCAAAGCCGGGCCCGCTGCCCGACCGCCGGTGGATATCGTCAGCGGCGCGACCGTTACGGTGATGGTGATCGCCGAAAGCATGGTGCGATCGGCGCTTCGCGTCGCGCATGCCGAGGGGATGATAAGCCCGGAAGCGGCGGCGGGGAAAGCGCCGGCCCGCGAACTCGACCCCACGCATCCCGCGCCTCGGGACTGGATCGGCTTGCTGGGTGACGGCACCGTGCGCCGCCTGACGCTGACGGTTGGCGAAGTCAGCGATGCGTTTGCGCGCATGGGCGATACCAAGGCGGCGCAGCATCCCGAATCCTCCAATCCTCAGGATATCCTGATCGATCTTTATGTTGCGCCCGTCTCGGTTCCCGCAATCGGCAAAAGGCTTCTCGACGAGGGAGATTATAAGCAGCTCGAACAGAGTCTGGCTCCCGGCCAGCAAGCGATATTGATAATGGCCAACGGCCTCTATTCCTTTAAAGGATCGGGTTATGTGCGCGGCGGAATTTTCGATCGCATTGCCGTGTTGCAAGGCGAGCAATCTATCCGGTTCCACGATAAAGACCATACCCGTATCGGTGATTTGCACGCGCCGGGGGTGCCGGACTTCGATGATATCGATCTGTTTCGTATTCCCGCTGAAAACAAACTGGATATTACTCAGCCGTGGCGGCTGCAGCTGCTTGTCGAACGTTCTTATGAAGCCCGCGGAAAGTCGTTTCTCACCTTCAATCTTGGCTACCAGCTTCCGGATGCTTACTTAAAGCCGGCTGCGGCACCTGCGCCGCAAGTTGGCGCCGCTCAGCCTTCCGTTCCATCGGGGGTCTCCACCGAAGCGGCCGGGCCGCCGGTGTGGAAAATCATGTGGCAAGCAAAAACACGCGAGATTGTCGTGTTGGTTGCCGCGATCGTGTTGCTGACGGGGATTTTCTTCTTCCAAGATTGGCTCGTAAGGCGGCCCGTCCTCTACGATCGCGTAAGACTCGGTTTTCTGCTTTTTACGTTGTTTGGGCTCGGCTGGTACGCCCAGGCGCAACTTTCCGTGGTGAACGTTCTCGCGTTTTTCGATGCGCTGCGCTCCGGCTTTCGCTGGAGCTATTTCCTTGCCGCACCACTGATTTTCATTCTTTGGTTTGCCACCGCCGCCTCCATTTTGTTTTGGAACCGCGGCGCGTTTTGCGGCTGGCTCTGTCCGTTCGGCGCACTGCAGGAGCTGACAAACCGGCTTGCACGTTTGCTGAAGATCCCGCAGCTGAAGATTCCCTTCGGAGTACATCAACGCCTGACGGCGCTGAAATACATTATCTTTCTCGTGCTGTTCGGCATTTCCCTCGATTCACTTGCGCTTGCCGAACGAGCCTCCGAAGTCGAGCCGTTCAAGACGGCAATCATATTGCGTTTTGCCCGCACTTGGCCATTCGTGCTTTACGCGCTGGCATTGCTCGCGGCGAACCTTACCGTTGAACGCTTCTTCTGTCGCTATCTCTGTCCGCTTGGTGCGGCGCTCGCCATACCTGCGCGGCTGCGCATATTCGACTGGTTACGACGTTATCGCGAATGCGGCAACCCGTGTCAGCGCTGCGGGAATGAATGCCCGGTGCAAGCCATTCATCCCGAGGGGCACATCAATCCCAACGAATGCATTCAGTGTCTGCATTGTCAGATGCTTTATCACCATGATCAGTTATGCCCCGTCATGATCCAGCGACGGCTGAAGCGAGAACGTTATGCCGCCGCCCTTTCCGAGACTTTGCCGCCACGTCCGAAAATTTCCGCCGTGCGGGAAGAGCCAGTGACGATGGCGGAAAGTAACCCTGACGCATCCAACAGAAAACAGCGAGGAACACAATGAGCGAAGAGAAAGAGAAAACGCCCCGTTTAGAAGATCAACTGCAAGTTCCAAGGCGTGGCTTGCTTGGGACCACGGCGGCCGCGGCGGCGCTGGCCGGGCTAGCGGGGGGCGCCGGTGCGGTTGGGCTTGCTCGTGAAGGGTTCGCGCAGGGCCGCAGAGGCAAGAACCCGGAGGTAAGGCCCGGCGATCTGGACGAGTATTACGGCATCGCCAGCGGCGGCCAGTCCGGGGAGGTGCGCATAATCGGCCTTCCTTCGGGTCGAGAGCTTATGCGCATTCCGGTCTTCAATTATGACGGCGCCACGGGTTGGGGGCTTACCAACGAGAGTAGGAAGATTCTCACTGAGGGACTGCTCCCGGCAACAAAAAAGTTCCTGGAAAAGCGCGGCGGTATCTTCCCCAACGGAGATACCCACCATCCCCATATGTCCTACACGGACGGGGCTTACGACGGCCGCTATATTTTCACAAACGACAAAGCGAATTGCCGGGTGGCGCGGATTCGCTGCGACGTCATGAAGTGCGATAAGATCATCGAAATCCCGAACGCCAGCGACATTCATGGTCTACGTCCGCAGAAATACCCGCGCACCGGCTATGTATTCGCAAACAGCGAGCATATTATCCCGATTCCGAATGATGGAAAAGTGTTAGAGGACCCCAAGAAAAACTACTGGTCTGTCTACACCGCCATCGATGGTGATACCATGAAGGTAGCCTGGCAGGTTCT
>JAIMBF010000119.1 GCA_023511585.1 Terriglobia bacterium | reverse complement strand
CAACTCTTCACCCCGATCAACTATCAAGGCAAACCCACGGTTTTGTTCGTGGATTTATCCTCCGATCCAGGCAATAGTCCCCTGTATGTGGCAGGCACCCCTCCGTTTGCCGTGGTGAATGCGAGCCCGGTGCCGATCACGATCGGCGATGCCAGCACAACCTACCAGGACATTATCAGCGGTACCGGGGGCCTGACGCTCGATCTTGCCGCACCGACCGGCCAGCTTGCGCTCGGCGGAGGCAACAACGCGGTTTATGAGCAGACCGCCCCCACCAATTTCGGCCCGGTCCAGCCCGAGGCATGGTACTACTATCTTGCCGGGGGGAACAATTTCATCGGTGCCTATATGGGCAACGACACCGTGAACAGTGTCGGCGGCAACAACATCATCGCGCTCGGCTCGGGCAATGATTTGGTCTATTCCGACGGAACCGACACCGTCTGGGCCGGAACCGGCAACGATACCGTCTATGTCGGCAATTCCGTCCTGATCGCGGGGAGCACGGGGGCGCTGAATTTCGTCGGAGGAAGCGGCGTTGCCACAATTTTCGCGGGCTCGGGCAATTCCTCGATCAACGGCGGCAATGCCAGCGTGACCGTGTTCGGGGGTGCAAGCTCGGGCGATATCGTCGGCGGTTCGCTCGGCAACAATCTTTTGGTTGGCGGTTTTGCGGCGGAGACGCTGCAAGGCGGCGGCTCGGGGGATTCGATTTTCGGCGGCACGGCGTCCTCGGTGCTGCTGGCCGGCCCCGGCAACGAAACACTGGCCGGCTCAGCCGCCGGGACGAACACCTATATTCAGGGCGGCCCGAACGGCACCGATCTTCTCGTGGCCGGAGGCGGGGCGGTGACCCTTGCCGGCGGCGGACCGATTAATACCGACGTGATGTTCACCGGCCCCGGTGCAAACACGGTCATCGGCGGGCAGTCCTGGGATTTCATCGAGGGAAGCAGCGGCACGACCTTCGTCCAGGCGGGCTCCGGGACGGAGGTGTTCGGATTCGCCCAAGGCTTCGCCGGCGGGCAGATGACGATTCAGGGGTTCAATCTGGCCTTGGATTCGATCATGCTGCAGCTTTATCCGGCGGGGACGGCCGCCAACGTCGTGCAGCATGAGCAGCCTGTAAGCGGCGGGGTGATGCTCACCTTGCCGGACAATACGCATATCACGCTCTTGGGGCTTTCCAACCTGCCGGCCAGCAATGTGATTCAAACCGCGTAGGATCCGCGGAACGCGCAGTAAGCGGAGATCGCTCTCACCCTCGGCGGAAAACTCCTTCCGAACGCGTGGGCGTTGCATCCGAAACCCATTGTTGTTGCAACTCTGCTACAGCGATGGAGTCTTCGTTCCCAATATGGCGGAAGCCTATAGACGGAAAAACAAAAGCGTATCACAAAACCGCAATGAGCAGGCCGTGGTGGCCTTGCCGGCAGGTAATGCATCCCCGCTTCGTGGGAGGAGGAGAAGCTCGATGGGATTTTCTTTTGCCAGAAGCCTCAGGGGCGCAACAGCGCTTTCCGCGGCAGTGCTGGCTGGCTCGCTGGTGCTGGGTACCGGCACGCAAGCGCAAGCCCAAGGCACATCGTCTGAAACACCACCCGGGTATTTGTTTACGCTGGGCGATCCGTTAAAGTCCACCGGCCAGCAGCTTGCCGATATGGGCATTTACTTTAACGGCGCAAACGTCGGCGTGTTTTATGACAACGCCTCCGATGGACTCAAAACAGGCGCGTGGTGGACCAACGATGCCTCGGCCGGCATGGACTTCGACATGACCAAGCTGCTCGGCATTCCGGGTGCCAAGGCGCACATCCTGTTTGACGACCGCGCCTCTGCCTTCCCGCCGAAATTTACCGGTTCATTATGGGGCATTGCAGCGGAATACGGTGCGGAAGAAACATTCCAGCTCTCGGAATTGTCCTGGGAACAGTCGCTCCTCGACGATCACCTGCGCTTGCTTTTCGGCCGTATCGGTCCGTTGGGGGATTTCTCCACCTTCGACGTGTACTGCAACTTCTACTCGCAGGGCGTCTGCGGCAACGGTCCTCCGGGCTATTACTTCAACAACAGCGCGGTCCTTAACCCGATGTCTACCTGGGGCTTCCGGGCGAGCGTGAAGCCGACGCTTTCCACCTATATCCGCGCCGGTATCTATGCGAACGAGGCGGGCGGGGATCCCTTCTATAGCACAACAAACCACGGCTTCACCGATTGGGGTTTGGCGCATGCAACTGGCGTATTCGTCCCGTTCCAGATCGGTTATGACAGTATCAACCAAAACTACCCGACCCACCTGTTCCTCGGCGGGTGGTACGATAGCTCTCCTTATATTGTTCCAGGGACTGCGAGCCAGTTGTCGTTTGCGGATCGCGGCCGGACAGATGTCTATTTCGGTATCGAGCAGACCGTCTATAAGCCGGATCCCAAGGGTTCTCGGCAGTTGTTGGTGTTCTTTGAACCGCAATGGGTTGTGCAAGGTCAAGCGCCCATCCCTGCTTCCTTCGTGGTGGGTGCGGTGTTTGAAGGCCCGTTCGCTTCTCGGCCGCATGACACCTTCAACGTGGCGTTCGACTGGGCGGCCTATAACCACCGCTTTGCGAATGCCGTAGCGTTCGATTCCGGCATTGCCGATTCACTCGTAGCGCAAACGGAAAACTGGGTGGAAGTGAGCTACTCTATCGCACTTGCCCCGGGGCTCGCGTTCCAACCCTTCATCCAATACTTCACCAACCCCGACCAGGCTGCAGCTCCAGTCTACAATCCGAAGGTGAAGGACTCCTTCGTCGTCGGTTTTGCAACGGTGGTGGTGCTGAACGGTTTGCTGGGCTTGCCTGGCCTCGGCCACTCGAACTAACATCTCTCCCTCGGCTTTACTTCCTAAGCCACCCGATCCCCTCTGAAGGGGATCGGGTTTTTCTTTTGGGGAGGATGGCGCGACGCTCGGCGCCTGTTAGCCCTCATCGGTGGCGAACAGCGCGGCGTTGCCCCCAACCGCGGCCGTGTTCACCGTTACCACCCGTTCCTCCGCAAACCGATAGAGCGTAATGGGGCTTCCCGCCTTGGGTCCCGTGCCCGACAGTCCATGCCCGCCAAAAGGCTGAACGCCGATCACCGCCCCGATCTGGTTGCGGTTGATATAGGTGTTGCCGACCCGCAGCCTGCGCACGATACGGCTTTGCACCGCTTCGATGCGCGAATGCACCCCAAGCGTCAGCCTGTAGCCGTTTGCTTCGATGGCATCGAGCACGGCGTCCAAAGAAGCCGCGGCAAAGCGCACCACGTGCAGAACCGGGCCGAAGACTTCCTCGCGCAAATCGGCGGGGCTTGCAATTTCATAGGCGCGCGGGGCGAAAAAGGTGCCGCGGGCGCAGGCATCGGGCAGCGACAGTGCAAACAACGGCGGCGGCATGCGCGCGCAATAATCGGAGAGGCGCTGCAGAGCCTCTTGATCGATCACCGGCCCGATATCGGTGGAAAGCTCCAGCGGATCGCCGATCTGCAAGACTTCCGCCGCACCCCGCAACATCGCCAGCACCTTCGGGGCGATTTCTTCCTGAAGACAGAGCAAGCGCAGCGCCGAGCAGCGCTGGCCGGCGGAATTAAAGGCACTGGCAATCACGTCGGTCACCACTTGCTCGGGCAAGGCGGAGCTGTCCACAATCATGGCGTTGATCCCGCCGGTTTCGGCAATCAGCGGCACGATCGGGCCGGGGCGGGCCGCCAAGCTTTGCGCAATCGCCCGTCCGGTGTCCGTTCCGCCCGTGAAGACCACGCCGGAGATACGGGGATCCTGAACCAAAGCGGCGCCGACGCGCCCATCGCCAAGAAGCAGGCGCACAACATTTTGCGGCACCCCAGCTTCATACAAGAGTTCGACGGCGCGCGCGGCGATCAGCGGGGTCTGCTCCGCGGGTTTGGCGGCAACGGCATTTCCCGCAGCCAATGCGGCGGCAATTTGGCCCACGAAAATCGCGAGCGGAAAGTTCCACGGCGAAATCGCGGCGAAAACCCCGCGCCCGCCCAGCTCCCAGGTGTTGCGTTCGCCGGTCGGACCGGCAAGCTCGCGGGGTCCGGCGAATTGCTCGCGCGCACGGGCGGCGTACCAACGGCAAGCATCCGCAGCCTCACGCACTTCCGAAATTCCGTCGGGCAGGGTTTTGCCGGCTTCGCGCGCGAGCAGATAAAGGAATTCGGCCCGGTTTGCTTCTATCAGCGCGGCAGCGCGGTCCAGAATATCGGCGCGCGCTTTGCCGCCGCGCGCGTCCCAGTCGTGCCAAGCGGCAGCAAGCAGGCCAAGCGCGGCGTCGATCTCCGCCTCTGTGGCGTCATGCACCACGCCCAGCAGACGCGTACGATCGGATGGATCTCGGATTTCCCGCGTCGGCCCTTCCCCCGGAATATGCCGCTCATAGCCTGCGAAACGGATGACAGCGGCAATCAAGTCCGCGGTTTGCTCTCGATCCGCCCAATCATGGCCGGCGGAATTCGCGCGGTCCGGATAAAGCGCCTTGGGGAGGGGAATGCGCGTATTCCGCCCCGGCGCCGCGCGCAGCTTGGCCAACGGGTCTGCCACAATCGCCTCCTCCGGCACGGCGGGATCCACCAGCCGATGCACAAAGCCGGTATTGGCGCCGTTTTCCAAAAGCCGCCGCACCAGATAGGCAAGCAAATCCTCGTGCGAGCCGACCGGGGCATAGACCCGGACCGGGCAAGAGGGGCCGACAACGTTTTCGTAGAGCGCCTCGCCCATGCCGTGCAGACGCTGCATTTCGAACCGCGCCGAGCCGGCAAGCTCCAAAATGGCGGCAAGGCTCAAGGCGTTGTGAGTGGCAAAGGCGGGGTAGAGCGCATCGCCGGCCGCCAACATCTGGCGCGCGCAAGCCAGCCAGCACACATCGGTGGCCGCTTTCCGGGTAAACACCGGATACTCGGCAAGGCCCTGGACTTGCGCAAATTTAATCTCGCTATCCCAATAGGCGCCTTTCACCAGCCTCAGCGGGATTTGATGGCCGGTTGCCCGAGCCAGCTCTACCACCCATGCAATCACCGCCGGGGCGCATTTCTGATAGGCCTGCACGGCAAGCCCCAAGCCATGCCAGCCGGCAAGAGCGGGGTTGCGGCGGAGCGCGGCGAAAATATCCAGGCTGAGCTCAAGCCGATCGGCCTCTTCGGCATCTATCGTCAGCCCGATATCGGCAGCTTTGGCGGCCTCGGCAAGCGTGCCCAGCGCTTCCACCAAGGCCGGAACGCAGCGCGCCGCTTGCAACGGCTCGTAGCGGGGATGAAGGGCGGAAAGCTTTACCGAAATTCCCGGCCCTTCGATCACGCCGCGCCCGTTGCTTGCCTTGCCGATATAGGCAATAGCGTCCTGATACGCGCGCATGTAGCGGGCGGCGTCGGCCGCGGTTTTGGCAGCTTCGCCCAGCATGTCGAAACTGTAGCGCCAGCGCTTGCCGTCCCCTTCGCTCAGGCGCGCGAACGCTTCTTCGATACTGCGCCCGGCCACGAATTGGCGCGCCAAAAACCGCATACCCTGGCGCAACGCCGCGCGAATCACCGGCTCGCCCAGCCGGCGGATCAGCCGGCCGATTGCCCGCGGCATATGGCTTGCTTCGTCCAGCGAAAGCACGCGGCCGGTGAGCATGAATGTAAAAGCCGAAGCATTCACGGTAAAATTCGTGGCGTGGCCCAGATGTTCTTCCCAAGCAGCGGTGCCGATGCGGTCTTCGATCAAGCGGTCGGCGGTGGCCGCATCGGGAATACGCAGAAGCGCCTCGGCCAGGCACATCAGCGCGATCCCTTCGCGCGTATCAAGCCCGAATTCCGTCAGGAAGGCGCTGATATC
>JAIMBF010000118.1 GCA_023511585.1 Terriglobia bacterium | reverse complement strand
CCCCTCGAGCACACCCTGTTCGGGCGCGGCGGGGGTGGTCAGCACCTTGGTGGTGTAAAGCTTCGCTTTTGTTTCCAGTGCCAGATCGGTGAAGGTGCCACCGATATCGATTGCCAAGCGCGCAAGCGCCGAACTCTGAGACATAAGGGTATCGACTCCCTAAGGCGGACCAAAATGGGAAGCATATACCCGTCCATTGGCTCTGACAGCGGTTGGCTGCGCATCCCCTCACTATAGGGCGCCGCACCGTGCTCGAAGGGAAGTCGTGTCCATGCCTGCTGTGCCACGGCACAGACGTTCATGGCTGCGCCTCGGTCCAAGTGAAGCTTCCCAAATAGCGATAAACCGCGCCGGCATCGGCGATGCGAAAGAGATGCACCCACCTGTTGTCTACGAGCTGACGCACGCTTTGATGCTTTTCGATAACGCGATTGATTTCCGCTTCGGGCGCTTCAATGAAGACGTTGAGCCGGAGCGGCTCGTGCACGAAGCGGGCCCCGTCGTGAACGGACTGCCAAGGCAAACCGACCTTCAGGTCTCCGGCATTGCCTTCCAGCACGCCGAGCTGGCCGACGACGTTATGGAGCGTCTTGTTGCCGCTGCCGAAGACGCGATTGTTCACCGTCGAGCCGTAATATTGCAGGTTGATCCAGGCGGCGACCACCATTGGTGCGGTCATGATTAGCTCGAGCACGTCAAAGTTCTGGTCTTTGCGCCAGTCATATTCGTGAAGAAACGCGCGGCCGGAGAGGTCGAGTCCACGCGTGCGTGCGCGGGGCGCAGCGATGAAGGCGGCGTTGCCGGCAAGCCCCCATTCGGGACGCACCTGGCTCCAATCGCGACTGCGGGCCAAAACCTTCGCATAAACGTCGTCCGTATGCTTCAGGCCAAGCAGGGCCGAACGCTCGAACCTCGCCAGCGTCGAGGCTTTGGCCAGAATCCCACGCAACCGATCGAGATCTTCGCGGTGCGTTTCCGGAACCTGGTCGACGTCGAAGATTCTGAATTCATCCGTCGTCGTGTCATGCAGGCAGCCGAGAAACCAGGTGTCGCAAGGAATGGCAATCCCGCGGCCCTGAAGCCCGGCACGAACGGCGGGATCGTTCAAGATGGCAGCCGCAACGCGAGCGTTCGCCTCACCCGTGTGGCCACCGCAGGCACCGCAGTCGAGTCCCGAAGCGTGTGGATTGTTGACGGTGGTTGACCCATGACCGGTCAGCAGCACCAGGCGCGCCCAGCGGTCCGTGAGCGACATCGCCTTGAGCACGGCCTCCGCCAAATCAAGTCGTTGCGCCTGGGTGAGGCCGGTCGCGCGCCCGCCGACCTCTTTCGGTGCGAGCTCCGGCCCGATCCGGCCGATCAGGTCGCGGTCAAGGCCATCGGTATTCGGATCCAGCACAGGCCGCGTCAGACCGGCACTGTCGCCAATCAGTTTGCCGCCGAACAGCAGGCCGGTCGTTTCGACATACGCAAAAGACGACACAGCCGAGAGCTTGAACGCCTTCCAGGCCTTGATCACGCGACGACGGAGCAAGCGCAGCCTGAGAATGCGGCGCTCTTCCTGTTCTGAAGCGCCTTTCACGGCCTCGCAGACAATGAAGTTCGGCCTTATCAGAACCGGGCAGTGCGCACCGCCGCGTTCATGCCCGATCGGCACATATTCGATCGGAATGCCAAAAAAGCCGGCGACGCCGATCGTCTCGGCATCGGGGCAAACGGTCTCGAGCGCCCGACGGAATACTTCCGAGCGCACGTCAATGCAAAATGCCGCCTGCACCGATGGCCGCGGGGATGTGGATCGGCTTTGCGGTCCACGCATATGGGCCGTGAGCTGCGCCAACAGCCGGCGCTGATAGGCAGCCTCGAAAGCTTCCTGCAGGACGAGATCCACAACGAGCTCGGGGTCATCGCCGAGCCGTTCGTCCGCCGGCAGAGCCTCCGCCGCCCGCATTGCGCGAGCCCAGGCATTGCGAAACGCAGCATCCCGGCGCTCCAGGAACAAAGCATAACCCCAGACCACCCGAATGGCGAGAAGTTGGACAAGCGTATCGTCCGTGCGGCCGTAGAGCGCATTCTGCCAGACGAGGTGGCGGGCATAAGCCGCCCAGCCGCGGATGTCGAAGAGCGCCCGGAATAAATAATCCTCGAGCGCCCGCTTCGGAATTCCGATGTCCCGCACCACAGCGGCGATCGCCTCGACCGGATCCTCGGGCAACGCCGCGATTGCAGCGCGAAAACCTTTTATGCCCATCACCTCGGGATTGCGGTCGTGGCGCATGCACGCGCGCCAAGCCGCATACGGCGGCATGCTGCGCACCGGCAGCCGCCAGGCCGATTGGCCTTCATCGAAATAAGCGGCGCACCATTTCGAGATCTCATCGATCATGAAGGCGGTGCGCGAGGCCTGTTTGTCGCCGGAAGACAGCTTATCGAGCACCTCTGCCACAGTGGCAACCACCGCGCTCGACTGCTCGAGCGGCTTCGGGTCACGGTTGATCGCCCGCTTCAACGCCGCGAGATCGCGCGGCTTGGCCACCTCCTTGGGCAGCGCAGCGAGGCCGGCGGCAAGATCATCCTCCTCGACCAGGCCCGCCGCGACGGCCTCCCGATAGAAGGCTCTCGGCATCAGCATGTCGACGCGTGCCACCCGGCGAAGCGCTGCGCAGGTCGCGCCAAAGCTGCGGTCGCTGAAGCCCAAGAAGGGATTGACCGCGACGAAGTTTTTCAGCGGCCAAAGCGGGGCAACCCGGTTGCAAGCGGCAGCGATCGCCGCCTCAACCGCCCTGCGATCCAATTCGGTGGATGAGGAATCCGCAGCGAGCGTGTCCAAGATGTCCAACGTGTCGATCTCCAGTCCGGCGCTCATGCCCTGGGCTCCTTTGCGAGCTCGAGCCCATAGGCGGATGCGCTGGGGCGGGGCGGCGGATTGGGCCAGAAGCGCAGCGCCAGGCGGTTGGCCAGCGTGTTGACGTAGAGCCCGTTCGAAATGTGCATGTAGAGGGCAAGCCAACGCGTGTTGCCTGACCGGCCCGGGAGCATGCTCTGCAGAACCGTCACTGCGGCAAAGCTCAACACGGCAAGCGCGATGATGGCGAGGTCGAAGGGCCCGCGCAGCGGCTCTACTGCAGGTAACGACGTGGCCGTGAGCTGCTCCATCACACCTTGCAGGCCGAAATAGGTGGCTGCAACCAGCGCGGCGAACATCAGCACGCGGCTGAGCACGTACAGGCTCGGCCGTTCGTCGAGCGCCTGCGTCATAAGGTGGGTCAGCCCCAGCAAAAGCACTGCGGCGAGCGCGAACACGCCGGGTTGGCGAATGACCGAGGCCCCGAACAGCGCCCCGATGGCGGTCATCATAGCCAGCACTGCGACCACTGCCACGGCGGTCCGGGCAGTATGCGGCCGTCCGCCGGGACTCGGTGACCAGGAGGCGCGAGCGAGATCGATGACGCTGCCCGAAGAGAGAAAAGCGTGCGCTTTGTAAAGCGCGTGCGCAACAATATGGAGAAGCGCGGCGGAGAAAGCCCCTAGCCCGCATTCGAGCATCATGAAACCCATCTGGGCGATGGTCGAATAGGCGAGCGAGACCTTGACCGAAGTCTGGGTGAGCATCACCACCGATCCGAACAAGGCGGTGGCACCGCCCACCAGCACCATCACGTCGAGCGAGGGAACGGAGAGCGAAATCAACCCGGCAAAACGCAGCACGAGGAAACCGCCGGCGTTGATGACGCCCGCATGCAACAAAGCGGAGACGGGTGTCGGGGTTTCCATGACTTCGGTTAGCCAGCCGTGGAACGGAAACTGCGCTGATTTGAGCAAGGCTGCGGCAACCAGGAAGACAGCAGCGGCATGGAGCGCCACCGGGACGGCCCCGGCCGCCCGAAGAGCCGCCGCGCCGCTGAATAGCGCCGCATAGTCGAGGCTGCCGAACACCCGGTAGATCAGGATCATTGCCGCGAAGAGGCACGCATCGCCGAAGCGGCTTGCCACGAATTTTTTACGCGCCGCAAGGACGGCGTTCGGCCGCTCCGGGTAGAAGAGCAGGAGGCGATGCAGGCTAAGACTTGTTGCGACCCATGCGAGAAAAAACTGGAACAGATTGCCCGATACTATCACAAACAGCACCGCCGCAAGCGTGAAACACAGCCAGCGGATGAAGGGGCCCTGGCCGGGATCTCCGTCGAGGTAATTGCGGCTGTAGCGGAGGACGATCAGGCCTATAAAGCCGACCAGCAGGAACATGATCGTGCTCAGCGAGTCGAGAAAAAGCGCGAACCCAGCCCCGCGCCAGCCGATCGTTTCGGTCCGTAGCGGGCCGCCGAGGATGAGAAGAACGGCAAACGCAACGGCAAACGCAACTGTGATCACCAAGCCGGCAAATCGGATGGCCCACCCTACGGCCGCTTGTGCGGAGATTTTCCGGTGTCCGACGAGCAATCCGGTCACCCCAAGCGCCAGCGGTCCGAGTGCGATCAGCCAGATGAGATTTGCGGTCATGGTCGTCTCCCGTAAGAGGCGACCCTCTTTAAGGACAATCTTGCTTTCTATTAACTACAAAGATTTCATCATATCGTTCTATATGATAGAAGGATTCACATGGCCACGCTGAATTACCACCATCTCCGCTTGTTCCGTGCCGTCGCGCAGGATGGCAGCCTTACCCGCGCCGCGGCGCGGCTGCACCTGTCGCAATCGGCGCTGTCGACGCAGCTTCGGAAGCTGGAGGAGCAGCTTGGCCATCGGCTGTTCGATCGTCAGGGCAAGAGGCTGATCCTGACCGAGGCGGGCCGGATCGCGCTCGACTATGCGGATACGGTGTTTAAGGCCGGAGAAGAGCTCGTCAGCACGTTGGCCGGCCGTCCACGCTCAAATCGACAGGTTCTGCGCGTCGGGGCGATCACCCATTTGTCGCGAAACTTTCAGCTCCAGTTCCTGCGCCCGCTCATCGGCCGGACCGACATCGAACTTGTCTTGCGTTCCGGGACGATGCGTGAACTGCTCGCCCAGTTGGAGGCGCACACTCTCGACATCGTGCTCGCCAACGCCGCCGTCCGCCGGGAAGCCGGTACAGCCTTGCACAGCCACCTCCTCGACCGGCAGCCGGTCAGCCTCGTTGGCCCTCCGATCGGAGACGGCCGAAGCTTTATGTTTCCCGACGACTTGCAGGATCATCCTGTCATCTTGCCGAGCCATGAGAGCGACATACGCGCGGCCTTCGATCGCACGCTGGAATTGGCCGGCATTCGCCCCATCATTGTGGCCGAGGTCGACGACATGGCCATGCTGCGCCTGCTCGCGCGCGCGAGCGGCACGCTGGCGCTTGTGCCGCCAATCGTGGTGCGAGACGAGCTTGCGACAGGCCTTCTTGTGGAACGCTGCCGCATTCCGGATCTCAGCGAAAATTTCTACGCGATCGTGCAGAGTCGACGGTTTCCCAATCCGCTGGTGCAGCACCTGATAGAATTGAACGTGTCTGGTCTTCGAACGCAGCAGCTTTGAATGCTGATATCAGCCGTTGCCGATCGGCATCGGCGCCCGCATGGGGCAATCGGGCAAAGGACCGCGATACGACATCTTTTTTCCACATCCAAAGGCCGGCCCGGCAAAATCGCTCCGTCATTGAGACGCGGCGCAAATATGCGATGGCGCGGGGTGTTCTGCTCTTTCACGAGAGCAAGGCATTTGGAACCGCTGTTCCGAGGGCCTTGCTCCAAACCGGCACAGGGGAGACCGCATCAAGGCCGCAAACAAAATTGGTTTCGGTCGCCACGACCAACAGGCCATGCGCGTTTCCCGGGGTTCGCCCATACAAGGGTTGCGCTTTTATTGGCCCTCCACTTTGCCTTGGAAAGAGAGGGTCAAGATGCG
>JAIMBF010000021.1 GCA_023511585.1 Terriglobia bacterium | reverse complement strand
TCGCGGATTTCGCCGTCTCCCATCGGCGTGGCCGGACGCACATGCAGCCGATCGATGATCACGCGAACCCCCGGCACCTTGGCTGCCGCCTCCAATGCCAGTTTCTTGCCGGCGATATCCGCAACCTCGCCTTCCATCGTCAGCGTGCCGTCGGCGAAGGAAAGCCGGATCGGCCCCTGGGTGGGGCGGATGCGCGCCTCGCTGTGCAGGGCGCGACGGACGGCATCGAGCACGTCTTTCTCATCGGCCATTTTGTGCTTCTCCGCGCAAAGGCTTTGCCCAAAATGAAATCGTAGCCCTGAACGCGCGCGCACACATTGAGCAGGATCAACCATGCCGGAGCGTCGGAACGCAGGCGGTTTCGGGTTGCCCCAATCCGCCATGCCGCGTTGCTCCCGTTCTGACGCGGCCGGCACGGTGTGCGGGGGGCAGGGAGAGCGCCGCGTCGGCGGGGGGGGTACAGCAGAGTTGCGGGGGCAGCGCGCCGCTTCTCTTTGCTTTATTCTCGGAGCATGGATCAAACGCACGCTAGGACAAACATGGAACAGGAAGGCGCAGGCGGCCGCGCGGCCGAGGTTATTTGCGTGCAAAAGCCGCAACGGGCTGAGGATATCGACGAAAAGGGCTATCTCGACGCCAACCCGGATGTGCGCAAAGCCGGCATGTCCGCACGCGAGCATTTCGTTACTTACGGCGTGCATGAAGGACGAATGCAGTTTATCAACCACGAACGGGTTGCCGAGATGCGCGAGCAGAAGCTCCGCCGCTTGCGCTTTCGCCGCGAGCCCTCCGCGCTGCGGCGCCGGGGTGAACCTGCCAATTTCCTCGATGCGCAGACGATTGCGGAATTCGATATTCCGGAACACCCGCCGGTATCCGCAAACCTCTATGGCGGCCCGTTCATCGAGGAAATTCTCAGCCAGCCGGAACGCCTTTGCCTGGATCTCGGCGCGGGGTTGCGCGCCAGCTATTTCAGCAACATCGTCAATACCGAGATTTATCCGTGGATCAGCACGGATGTTTTATGCGTGGGCGAAGATCTCCCGTTTGCGGATGAACAATTCGATTACGTGATCTGTTGCGCCGTGCTGGAGCACACGCTGCGGCCGTGGGATGTGGCGCGCGAGATTTGCCGGGTTCTGAAGCCGGGCGGAAAGCTTCTGGTGGACTATCCGTTTCTGCAAGGCGTGCACGGTTATCCGCACCATTATTTCAATGCCACGCCGCTCGGCGCCGTGAGTTTATTTGCCCGCCAGTGCGAGATTATTTCCAGCACCATCGAGGCGAACAACCATCCGATCCAGTCGATCTGGTGGATTCTTCATGCTTGGCGAGAGGGGCTTGCAGGGGCGGATCGGGAACGTTTTGAACAGCTGACAATCGGCGAGATTCTAGCAACCCCGCCGGATGCGCAGCTGGCAGCGCCGTATTGCAAAAACCTCTCGGAAGAGGCTTTGCGCACGATACCGGCCGGCTCGACGCTGATTGCGCGTAAAAAGACGCCCTCACCGTTTGCAGGCCCAGAAAGCACGCGCGGAGGCCCCACCGAGAGCGATCGGATCCGCATGCTGGAAGCGGAAATTGCCGCGTTGCGGGCTTCGCGCTCCTGGCGGCTTACGGCGCCGCTGCGCGCGCTGCACCGGATTGGGCAAAACCTGCGGTTGCGGAAATAAGCCGCTCCCCAGGAGCGCCGCTTTATGAGAACCTGCCGCTTGCCATGCCAGTTCGGGGAGATTTCAT
This sequence comes from Terriglobia bacterium, assembly GCA_023511585.1. Lineage (GTDB taxonomy): Bacteria > Pseudomonadota > Alphaproteobacteria > Acetobacterales > Acetobacteraceae > JAIMBF01. Next base: position 35,353 of record JAIMBF010000021.1, on the reverse strand, counting down.
CAAATGCAGCTGCAAACGCGACGCCTTGGCAAAGACGCGGACGTGATCGCGCCGGACGGATCCGAAGTGCGCATTCTTGCCGCCGCCAGCCGCGGCAGTATGGCCCATTTCACGCTGCCCCCCGGTGCCGTTTCCAAAGCAATCCGCCACCGCACGGTGGAGGAAATTTGGTTCATTCTGGCCGGCAGGGGGCGAATGTGGCGCGCGGGCGATGATGCGGAAGAGATCACCGAGCTGGTTCCGGGCCTTTCCCTCACCATCCCGACGGGAACGCGGTTTCAATTCCGCTGCGACGGGGATGCGCCGCTTGCCGCGGTCGGCGTGACCATGCCGCCTTGGCCGGGTGCGGAAGAGGCCGTCTTTGTCACCGGCCCCTGGCAACCGACGCAATAAGGCGCCGCTGCCGCAATAACGCCTTATTCCCCTTATCCCGTGTTGGTGGGCAAGGCAGGGCGGAAGCGCTCGGGAAGGCTGGCCAGGCTTTCCACCGTATCGAAATCGCGCAGCACCGCATCGGTCTCCACTTCCACCTCGGCCACCGCCTCGGCGTGCCGTGAAAGCAGAAAGCGCGCGCCGGCATCGCCGCGAAGCGCCTGCATTTCGGCAAAAAAGCGCCGATCCCAGAGGATCGGGTTGCCTTGGCGGTTTTGATGCGTCGGCACCACAATCAAGCGGCCTTCGTCGGGATCGTAGGCGTCGATGAGCCGCTCGATCACCCGTGCGGTAATCAGCGGCATATCGCCGAGGCAAATGACCGCCCCCGCGACGTCTTCCGGCAAGGCCGCCACCCCTGCCCGCAACGAGGCGGAAAGCCCGCTGGCGTAATCCTCGGCCACCACGAAGCGCACCGGCCGGCCGGCGAGCGCCGCCCGTACCTCCTCGCGTTGATGGCCGAGCACCACGACGATGGGCCGCGCGGCGGAGGCCAGCAGATTGTCCACCACGCGGGCAATCATCGGCTTGCCGCTGCGGTCGGGCAGCAGCAGCTTGTTGTAGGGCGCCATACGGCTGGATTGGCCGGCGGCGAGCACCACCGCGGCAATGGCCGGCCGCCGCGCGGGCGCGGGATCAACCGGCGAGGCTTTGGCGCGCGGCAAGGGCCGGGCGCTGATATCTTTGAGCAAACCGCCGACGCCGAGGCGCATGATCTCCTGCGGACCGACATCGAGGCCGGCATAAAGCCGCTGCAAGACGAAATCGATGCCGTTCGGCTTCGGGCTTCCGGCGCAGCCGGGTAGGACGAGGGCGGGAATCTCGCCGATCCGGCCCACGCAAATCAGATTGCCGGGATCGACGGGCATGCCGAAATGGCGGATCTCGCCGCCCAAACGGACAATCGCGGCCGGCGCAACGTCGCGCCGATCGACAACCGCCGAGGCACCCGCCACCATGACGATCTGCGCGCCTTCATCAAGCAAGCCGCGAAGCGCCGCGGCAATGGGCGCCTCGGCATGGGCGCTGCGGCGCGGGGCGAGAAGCGAACCGCCGAAACCGGCGATGCGCGCCTCGGTGGCCGCGATGGTGTTTTCCAGAACGCTCTCCTTCATGCCCGGCAGTTCCGTCAGCACCAGGCCCGCGCGCAGCGGCCGGAAGGGATGGAGGCGGAAGGGTGCGCCGTTGGCGCGCGCATAGCGGCAGGCTTCTTCCAAGAGCGCGCCGGGGACGGAAAACGGGATCACTTTCACCGTCGCCACCATATCGCGCGGAGCCACCGGCGTGGCATCCGGCAGCGTGCCCAAGGTAAGGGATTCGTGCACCGCGTTGATGGCATCGACGCCCGCACGATCGACCACGAACAGCCCGGCGCGCTCCGCGGCGAAATTCACCCGCCCGGTGGCCGCGCGGGTGCGGCGGAGATGCGGCGCTTCCAAAGCGGCAGCAAGCCGTTCGGCCGCTTCGTTCTCGCCCACATCGCCGGGCTCCAGCTTCGCCGCTACGATCCGCGTATGCCCTGCCGCACGCAGCGCGGCGATGGCGGCGGCATCAAGAATCTGGCCCTTGCGCACCACGCGCCCCTCCAGACGGTGGGTATGCGCATTCACTGCGCCTTCGGCCTCTTCCAGCGGAATTTCCCCGAAGATCATGCGGCCGCTCTCTCCGCCAAGAGGGCGCCGCGGCGTACGGCGACCAGCTCGGCCAGGATGGCAAGCGCAATTTCCGGCGTGGTGACGGCCTCGATGGCCAGCCCCACCGGCCCATGGATGCGCGCCAGCGCCGCCTCGTCATGGCCGAGCGCGCGCAGCCGCTTGAGCCGCGCGGCATGCGTTTTCTTCGAGCCCAAGGCACCGATGTAGAAGGCTTCGGATTTTAGCGCGCGATCGAGCGCCGGATCATCCAGTTTCGGATCGTGCGTCAGCGTCACCACGGCGGTGCGGGAATCGGGCTTGATCGCATCGAGGGCTTCGTCCGGCCATTCCTGCATCACCTTAACGTTCGGGAAGCGCTCCTCCGAGGCAAAGGCGCGGCGCGGATCCACCACAATCACGTCGAGCCCGAGAAGCGCGGCCATCGGCACCAGCGCCTGGGCGATATGCACCGCGCCCACCACCACGAGACGAACCGGCGGATTGTAGACATGCAGGAACCAATCGCCGTCGGGAAGATGCACCGTGCGGCTTTCATCATCGCGCAAGGCGGCGCGCGCGGCCTCGGCAAGCGCGGGGGCGGCCGCCGGATCGGGCAGCAGAAGCTGGGTGCCGTCGGCAAGGCGGGTGGCCAGCACCATCGGGCGCTTTTCCGCCTTCGCGCGCTCGATGGCCGCAATGAGTTCCGGCGTCATGAAAGCTTCTCCACGAAGACTTTCACTTTACCCCCGCACGCAAGCCCGACCTCCCAGGCGCGTTCGTTGGAGACGCCGAAATCAAGAAGCTGCGGCCGGCCGGTGCGGATGGTTTCCTGCGCGGCTTCGGCAACCGCGCCTTCGATGCAGCCGCCGGAGACCGAGCCGGCCATGCGCCCGCTTGCGGTAATCGCCATTTGGCTGCCCGCCGGGCGCGGCGAAGAGCCCCAGGTTTCGGTCACCGTGGCGATGGCGACTTGCTCGCCGGCCGCGCGCCAGGCAGCGGCAACGGCGAGAACATCCTCGGTTTCGCTCGTATTCATGCGGCTTTCCTCCATATCGGATTGGCATCGCGGGGCGGCGCGGGGCGCGAGAGCGCCTCGACCAGAGCGGCGAGGCTGGCCAGATTGTGCACGGGGCGAAACTCGTCCACATGCGGCAACATGGCGCGCGCGCCTTGGGCTTTGGGTTCGAAACCTTCCCAACGCAAAAGCGGATTGAGCCAAACCAGGCGCCGGGAAGAGCGGTGCAACCGCTCCATGGCCTCGGCCAAACCCCGCGCGCCTTCGCGATCGAGCCCGTCCGTCATCAACAGCACCACCGCGCCTTGGCCGAGCACGCGCCGCGCCCAGATACGGTTGAAACGAGCGAGCGATTCGCCGATGCGCGTGCCGCCGGACCAATCCGGGACAATGTGCGAGATCAGTTCGAAGGCCACTTCAGGATCCCGGTTGCGCAACTGGCGGGTGATGTTCGTGAGCCGCGTGCCGAAGAGAAAGGCATGCACACGGGTGCGCGCATTCGCCACGGCGTGGATGAAATGCAGCAGGATTTGCGCATAACGCTGCATAGAGCCGGAAATATCGCAAAGAATGACCAGCGGCGGCGGGCGCGTGCGGCGGCGGCGACGGCTGATTTCCAGAATTTCTCCGCCCTGGCGGAGGCTTGCACGCATGGTGCCGCGCAAATCGACCAACGCGCCGGAGGGATCCGGGCGGGTGCGGCGGATGCGGCGTTCATCCAGCGGCAGGGCAAGCTTGCGCATTTCGGCTTTGGCGAGCGCGATTTCCTCGGCGCTCATCGCCTCGAAATCCATTTGGCGAAGCCGTTCGCGCTCGCTGGCCGAAAGCGCAAGATCCAACGTCTCCTCCTGCTCGCGCGCCGCATTCGGCGTGCGCTCGCGCGCAGACGCCAAAGCCTCCGCAAGCCGGCGCGCCCCGGCCTTCAGCTTTTTGTTTTCCGGCTCCTTGGCCCCGCCGAGCAGGGCTTGCGCGGCGATGGCGCGCGCCGCCTCGGGGCTTCGCCAGAACAAGGCGAAGGCCTGTTCGAAGACCTCGAAATGTTCGTGGCGGTGGATCATGACGCTGCGGAGCGCCGTGCGCACTTCCTTGCGGTTGCCGATATCGACCAAGGTGAGCGCGCGCTGGGCGGCGAGCGTCTCGGCAGGGCCGACGGGCAGCCCGGCGCGGCGCAGGAGCCGGGCAAAATGCATGATATTGGGTGCAAGCCTAGGTTCGGGCTCGGCGGTCATGCCAAGGCGTCCGCATGGGCTTCCGCGACCAGGCGGGCCGCTTCGGCGCCGCGCACTTTCGCGATATCGTCTTGATATTTCAGAAGCACGCCCAAGGTTTCATCGACCGCGCCGGCGGAGAGCTCGTGCTGATCCAGATGATGCAGCGCCGCGGCCCAATCAATGGTTTCGGCAACCCCGGGCAGCTTGAACAAATCCTGCTCGCGCAGGCGCTGCACGAACGCCACCACCTGGGCGGAGAGTTTCTTCGGCACTTGCGGGGCTTTGCGGGCTAGAATGGCGCGCTCGCGCACGGCATCGGGGTAATCGACCCAATGATAGAGGCAGCGGCGGCGGATGGCGTCGTGCACCTCGCGCGTGCGGTTGGACGTAATAATCACGGGCGGCGGCACCTCGGCGCGGATCGTGCCGTATTCCGGCACGGTGATTTGGAAATCGGCGAGCAGTTCCAAAAGAAACGCCTCGAAGGGTTCATCGGCGCGATCGAGCTCATCGATCAACAGCACCGCCGGCGGCAAGAGCGGGTCGATGGCCGAAAGCAACGGCCGCTCCAGCAAAAATTCGCGCGTGTAAATGCTGCGGGTGAGCACGTCGCGGTCGGTCTCGCCCGCCGCCTCGGCAAGCCGGATAGCCATGAGCTGGCGGGCGTGGTTCCATTCATAGGCGCTGGCGGCGAGATCGAGCCCGTCATAGCATTGCAGGCGCACCAGCCGGCGATCGAGCCCGTCGGCCAGGACTTTGGCGATTTCGGTCTTGCCCGTGCCGGGCTCGCCTTCCAGGAAGAGCGGCCTTTGCATTGCCAGGGCAAGATAGACCGTGGTGGCAAGCGCACGGTCGGCAACATAGCCGCCGCGTTCGAGCAAGGCGAGAGTTTCGGCGACACTTGCCGGCAAGCGATCAGCCACTAGAGTGAGCCTCCAAGCATGAGCAAAAGAATCACTAAAAATATAAGAACGCCGATCCAGGCCACCATAGGCAAGCCGAGCGGCTCGATGCGCACGCGTTCCGGCGCCCGGGCGGGAGCTTCCTCGGCCGCAGCGGGCACGGGCGGGGTGAGTTCCGCGGCGAAGCGGCTGAAAAACTGATCCGCCATGGATTTCGCCGCAGCGTCGATCAGCCGTGCGCCGAGCTGAGCGATTTTGCCGCCCACCTGCGCGTTGACGGAATACCGCAGCAAGGTCTCGTTTCCATCCGGGCCGTCGGGCAAAAGCTCGACCCGCGCCGTGCCTTTGGCAAAGCCCGCAACCCCGCCCTGCCCTTCGCCGCTGATGGTATAGCTGTTCGGCGGATCGAGATCGGAAAGCTGCACTTTGCCGGTGAAGCGCGCGGAAATCGGCCCGATTTTCACCGCGGCGGCGGCTTTCAGCTCGTGATCCGTAACCTTCTCAAGGCTTTCGCAGCCGGGAATTGCGGCTTTCAGAATATCGGGGTCGTTCAAGGCCGCCCATACTTTCTCACGCGGCGCGGGGATGCGCCGTTCGCTGGTCATTTCCATGCGGGTTACCTTTCCAAAGAAGGAGAAATGTTACCGGCTGGATCGGGCGGGCACAACCGTGGGGATGATGGCCCTGTCGGGCCGGTTGTCAGCCAGGCGGCGATCCGTTATCGCTGCGGCCATGGCTGCCGATCCTCGCCACCGGCCATTGTTCATCACGCACGAGATTTACCGGCATTCCCAGTTGGGGCCGCGGCATCCGCTGTCGATTCCGCGGGTTTCCGTGCTGACCGACCTCTGCGACGCCTTGGGCTGGCTGGCCCCGGATACGGTGGTTGAGGCGCCGACGGCGAGCCCCGAAGAGCTTTGGCGTTTTCACCACCCGGCCTATATCGCCGCGCTGCAACGGGCGGAGGCCACCGGCACGGTGAGCCGCGAGGAGCGCGAGCGATTTCGTCTGGGCGTAGACGGCAACCCGCTCTTTGCCGAAATTTTTCGCCGCCCCGCCACCTCGGCCGGCGGGGTGATGGCGGCAGCGCGGCTACTTGCCCGAGGCGGCATCGTGCATTGCCCGCCGGGCGGAACGCATCACGGAAGGCCGGCGCGCGCCTCGGGGTTCTGTTATGTCAATGATTGCGTGCTTGGGATTCTGACGTGGCGCGAGCTTGGCCTTTCGCGCATTGTCTATCTCGATATCGATGCGCATCACGGCGATGGGGTGCAGGATGCCTTTGCGGGCGATCCCGCGGTGCTGATAATCAGCGTGCACGAAGCCAAGCGCTGGCCGTTCAGCGGCGCGGCCTCGGATGATGCCGGCGGGAATGCCTGTAACCTGCCGGTGCCGGCGGGGTTCAACGACAGCGAAATGCGTTTTCTGCTGCATGAGGTGATCTTGCCGCGCATCGCCGCCTTCCGGCCCGAGGCGATTATGCTGCAATGCGGCGCCGATGGGCTGGCGGAAGATCCGCAAGCCAAACTGCTGCTTTCCAACAATGCGCATCGCGAGGTGGTAGAATCAGTGATCGGGCTTGCGCCGCGGCTTTTGGTGCTGGGCGGAGGCGGTTATCACCCTTATGCGGTGGCGCGGTGTTGGGCTTTGGTTTGGGCGACGCTGAACGGGTTTCGCGTTCCCGAGCCGCTGCCGGAGGCGGCGCAAGCGGTGCTGCGGGGCCTGAGTTATAGAGGCTTGAATGGACGCAAGCCGCCCGAGCATTGGTTAACCCGGCTTGCCGATGCGCCGCGCGAAGGGCCGGTGCGCCCGGAGATCCGCGCGCTTGCTGAATATGTTCTTGAGGAAAGGCCAGTTTGATGCATCTCTCCCGCCGTCTGCTGCTCGGTTTGGCACTGCTGCTTCCCGCCGCTGCGCAAGGGCAGGAATCCCTGCCGGAGGTTCAGAAAGCGCAGCCGGAGCTCGCCAAAGAGCCTTTGGTGATTATCACCCATGACGGCAAACGCCACAGTTTTGAGGTGGAAGTGGCGGAGACCGAGCAGCAGCAGATGGTGGGGCTGATGTTCCGCACGCACGTGCCGGAGAACGGCGGCATGCTTTTTGACTGGGGCAGCCCCCGCGAGAGCCAAATGTGGATGCGCAACACCAAGGTGCCGCTGGATATGGTGTTTATCGATGCGAACGGCATCATCCGCCGCATTGTGGAGAACACCGTGCCGGAAAGCCTGGCGATTATCTCCAGCGGCGGGCCGGTGCGGGCCACGCTGGAGCTTGCCGGCGGAGTGACGGCAAAGCTTGATATTCGGGTGGGCGATCGGGTGGAGGCCAGGCAATTCCCTCCGGCGCAATGAACGCCATGAAGAGGAAGGGCCACGCCCGGAACCAAAGCGGCATTGCGGAGGCGGATTTGCTGTGTCCCTCTCTTGCGCGGCCCTATTCTCCCACCTAACAAGGAACGAGGCCGAAGCGGGGCGTGGCGCAGCCTGGTCAGCGCGCGTGTTTTGGGTACACGAGGCCGCCGGTTCGAATCCGGCCGCCCCGACCAGCAACCGGAGAGTGCGAAGAAAATGAGTGGCAACGGAATCGCGCGGGCGCGCATTTTTCAGCCGCCGAAGCCGGCTACGCAGTCGGGTTGGGCGCCGACGAAGCATTGGGTTCTGGAATTCGAGCCGGCATCGGCGCAGCATCCGGACCCGTTGATGGGCTGGATCGGCGGGGGCGATACCTTGCGGCAGGTGCGGCTTTCTTTTCCCACGCGCGAGGCGGCGATTGCCTATGCCGAGCGGCACGGCATTCCGTATGATATCGAACTGCCGCACGGGCGGCGGCTGCGGCCGAAGTCGTATGCGGATAATTTTCGTTACGGCAGGCCGGAAGCGTGGTCGCACTGATCAAGCCGCCGTGCGGAAGTGCCGACCGCCGCGCGGACATGCATGGGGCGCCCTTAGCTCAGCCGGATAGAGCGGCAGCCTTCTAAGCTGCGGGTCGGGGGTTCGAATCCCTCAGGGCGCGCCAACACGTCGCGTGAAACCGACGGAAAAGCGGAAAAGAGTGGAACGCCGCGCCGAAAAGCGGCACAACGCGGGCACGGCCGCACGCAAGAGAGAGGAACGTCCGGAGGCGTTCTATCGGGACAAGATAGGCGTTCCGCAAGGGGGGAAGCATAGAGCATGTGCAAGAACAGCATCAACGGTGCCGGGGTTTGGCAAGACCGGGCGGTGAACGCGTTTCTCTCCGCGCAGCTTGCTGAGATCGAAAAAGCCGCGAACAGGCTCGACCCCAACGAGGTTGCCACCTACCGATATCTTCGCGCGCTGTTGCAGCGGGACGACGCGGATGCGCGGCAGATTTTCGAAAAAATGTTCATCGCCTATTACGGGCTGAACTCCGGCGGTATTACGGACAAATTTCGTGAGGCGTATTTTGATCGCTTGTACGAGCTGCGCGGCAAGCCGATCGACGATGCTTGCTACGATCGGCTATTGTGGGAGCTTTATGAGATCCCGAGGCACGAAGGCAAAAAAGGCAGGAAATCGCTGCAGTTCTCGTTTGTTTCCAAGCTTGTTTCGATTCTCGACGAATCCCGACCGCTGTTTGATACCAATGTCAGACGGTTTTTTGGTCTGGATGTGCCGCAATCGGATTCGCCTGATTTGCGCATCGCGGGCTTTGTTTCGAATCTTGTCCTTTTAAAGACAAATTATGAGGCATGGCTGAAAGATGCCCGATTTGAGAGAATTCTCGGGAACGCCTGCGACCGAATCCCGGAGCTAAGGAATTGCCACCCGATACGCGCCTGCGACTTTTTCGTCTGGCAAGCCCGGCGACTTTACCAAGAGTGAGAGCATCGCGTTGCCTCGTTATCGATGCGATCGCGCTGCCGCGAGAGGGAAATGGCGGGGGCGGCGTTTATTCGCCGCATTGGGACGGTCATCGGGCGATATATTTACGCGAACGCGTGGATGCGGGACTTTGTCGGGATCGCGCCGAACGACCTTTGGGCGGGCAAGGTCTCACCATTCCGCAGCGCGTTTTTCTATTTCCGTATCGTCATGATGACCGAAGCGGCTGCGCTCATTTCGAACCTTTTGAGCTCGGCGCGCGCTAAAGCCGTTACGTGCATCTCGTTTGCCGCCGCAGGCATCGTCCTCGCATTCGAAGAAGATACCGTGGATACCGTCCTTCCAAACGGCAGGCCCGCCGCACTTCGGACACCGAGGGTTCGTAAATGCCGGCATCTGTTCCAAGCGGCGGCCGGTCAGCGCGCTGAGGAATTGCAGGATTTTTTTACATGCCGCGGGGCTCTCCAGACGTAACATGCTTTCCTCCGTGTCGCGGTAGGAGAGGATGTTGAGTGAGCCATGCCAGAGGATACGCTCATCGAGGATCGCAATCTTCTCATTCATCCGTTTTCGCAGGTCCACAAGAATGCCGAGCGCTCGCAATTCTGCGATGTGCTCACGCCCTTCTTCAATGCCGCCAACACCGGACTCATCGGGCGGGCGGGTCAGGATATGGATACGAACGCCCCGCATCACCGCAAGGCGGAACGCGTCCGCCAAACGAGCGATCCCTCTGCGCGTGACGAAGGGCGAGAGAATCACCGCCGATTGACGGGCATGCTCGAGGTCTTTGATAAACGCCGGAAAGAAGTTGGCATGACAAAACGCGCCGGCCGCTCCTTCAGGCAGTTCGAAGTCCGGAGGCAGGATGCGATGGAGACCGTCGATCCAGTCCTGCTCGATGAGAGGAAGCACGGCGTTGGGATCGAGCGGCTCGCCATGATCCGCGAAGTGATCGATAAGCCGGCGAGCGAAGCTCTGCTGAGGCGCTTTCTTACGGAGATACTCGAAATTCGCAATCAAGATGAGGTGACGCCGCGCACGGCTCACGGCGACGTTTAGCAGCCGCGCGCCGTCCTCCTCCAGTTTCGTGGCCCCCAAAAACTTTCCCAGCTTGACACCCCAGGAATCCGTGAGGTCGAGCACCATTGTCCGTCTTTCGTCACCTTGGAATCGGTGGACGGTGGCGACGATGCCTGCCGCGCGCTTGCCAAGGCGGCTATCGAGCAGGGCTTGGATCAGTTGCGCCTGTGCTGCGTACGGGCTGACGGCACCCACCGCGTCGTTGGCCTCACCTGCAAGCGGAATGAACCCGCTTTCTGCAAGCTTTTGCACGATGGCGCGTACCAAGAGCGCGTGGAGAAGGTTATAACGAGAATGGGAGCCCGCGCGCAGCGCCGCCCACGGGTGCAACGACGCAGTGTCCAAATAGAGCAGCGGCGCCGTCCCAAGCGGAAAATCGCTATTGACTTCGGCACCGTTTGGGATCGAGCGTAAGGGATAGTCGGCATAGAAGAGCCGATTGAGAACGGTGCAAATCCGCTCTTCCATGCGGTACTGAATGCCTAGACGGATCAGGTACGGCGGGGGCTTGCCGGCTTTGAGTTTTGCAGGGATGCCGGCGATCTCGAAAGCATCGCGTTTGAGCCACTCCTGTGCAAGCGGCTGATCGCACATGACGATCGGGGGCAGTTGGCGGAAGTCGCCCGCCACGGTAACAGATACCTCTGCAAGCCCCGCCGCATAAAAGACAAGCGGCGGTATGAGCATCGACGCTTCGTCGATCACGACGGCATCGAACTGCTCCTTGGGGAACTTCCCGAGATAGGTCCTGTAGACCGTGGTTGCGACAATCCGGCAGCGTGCGAGAACTTCCTGTTCTAGGTCAGCGAGCTCGCGCTCGATCACGGAGAGGCGCTCGCGGAGCCGCGTTAAGCGAGAGCGGAGAGCGGCAAGATCGGCCTCGATTTGCGCTTGGGGCGGATAATCGCGCGTTTTTGAAGCCATCTGCGCCACTTCGGAGCGAAGCTTTTGGATCTCGGCATCGCGTTTCGGAAGGTCGGCGGCCAGCGCTTCTGCTGCCGCCAACGCCGCCTGAGCCTCGCGCTCGGCCACCGACGCGTCCTGCTCGAGCTGCTTGGGATCAAGACCCAAGAAAACCAATCCCAGGAATCGCCGAACGCTGCCCATGTTGCGCACCCGTTCGAGTTTGACCCGCAGCATCGCGGCGCGCTCTCGATACGAGGCTGCCTCTTTTCTCCGTTTTTCGATCGTGAGGTTGGCAACGTTGCGCTCGTGTTCGCGCTCGGAGAGCGTTCGGCGCGCATGAGCGAGTTGCTGCAAGTCTTCGAGCTTGGCGAGATTTATCTTCTCCTCCGAAAAGAGGGCATTTTTTTCCCGCGTGAGCGCTTCTTTCTCGTGCTGCAAACGCTCCCCGAGCCGTGCCACGATCTCTTCCGGGATCACCTGCGCGCCGAAATTCAGACGCAAACTTTCTTTGACCACCGGCCCTAACCGGATCGCAAGGCCCTGATGAAAATCCGGCTCTCCCTTCAGTCGCTCGGCGATACGTTCGAGCGCGGTGTCAACGGCGATATTGGTATTGGAGACCAACAACACGGTGCGTCCGGCGCGATAGTGAGCTTCGACAACGTGAGCGAGGGTCTTGGTCTTTCCCGTGCCGGGCGGGCCCCAAACAAATGTTGTTTCGCTGCCCAAGGAGCGGCGAACCGCGCTGATCTGGTCTGCGTTGAGGTCACCGCCGGACGTGACCGATGGGTCGGGCTCGGCATCCGCAGTCTTAGGAAGCAACAAGCCGAGCGCGCGCTCCGCAGCCGGTTTGCAGAAACGGGCCTCGCTTCTGTGGACCTTCTGCAGACGATCTCGAAGTTGCTCGACCAGAAACGCATCGTTCGAGATCAGACGCGCGGAGGCGATTGTCGGGCCTAGGTCCTTCTCGAGCGCAACACGCACTATGCCGTTTTGGAAGGATACGAGCACGCCCGGCACCTCCTCTTCGCCCGCTATAACCCGTACCGGCGTATCGTCACGGAGGAAGAGACGAACCGAGAGTTCCTCCGCGACGACGAACCGATAGAGCCAAGCCCTTTCGCTTTGAGAAACGCGTTCACCGTCGCGTAACGCAATCTCCGTTCCGCGGCCCCGCTTGCGAATGGTAGCGGCCTCGAGGCCGAGCGCTTCGATCATCAGGGTGAGCGCGTTGGTCATTCTGAAACCGATGTTACGGCGGCGCACCTGGCCACGATTATGGCCTCGCGGCTCGGGGTACACAACGAAAAAAGCGCCGAAACGTTATGAACGGATTTAATCCCGGGCTTGGGAATAACGCCCGTAATATCGTCGCGTGCTCGGATATCCGGTATTTTCCGAGGTTTAGGACAAGATTTTGGCGAAGAGAACGCGCCGTAAAGTAGATCGCGCTAGTCGGAAGAAGCGAACACGCCGAGCAGCCCTTGCCAGAGCGCCCGCAGCGGGCCGAGCCGGCAATCTTCGGCAAAGCAACGGACGATTTCCACTTTCTGGCCGATCGCCAGCGCGTTGGGATCCGTAAGCGCAATGCGCACCAAACGCCCGCGTTCGCGGAATCTGCTCGAGTTTTGCAAATCGGCAGGTAATGCCGCATTAATCGGAAGGATGCGCTGAATTTTGCCGTTGAAGACTTTGCCGCGCATTTTCACGCCGACCTTTTGGCCTTCGGCAATTTCCGAAAGATACGCATCAGGAACATAAGCGAGCACGAAATCCTCGCCCGTATAGATCACGGCGACCGCACCGTTGCCCGGGGTTAGCACCTGCCCCACGGCGGCAACCTCGCTGCCGATATCGCCGCTGACGCTCGCCGCGAGAATGCCGTTGTCATAGAGAGCATTCAGGCGTTGGTACGCCTGGCTGGTTTCGATGAGTGCGTTCTTGTTTGCTTCAAGTTCCGCCCCAAGCGAAGCCTGTTCCGCCTTGAACGAGGCGGCGCGTTCCGTGGCAGTGAGCGCGGCCATGGTTATTTCTTGCAGAGAACGGTTCACCACAAGCCCCCTGCGGCTTGCCTCAGTCAAGGTCTGCAGAAAGGCCGCGCTCCGCCGTGCGCTCTCCTCCGCAATCGGCAGCGTCTCGGCGATCATCCGGCGCCGCGCTTGCAGCTCGGCGATTTTGGAAATCAGCCGGGCCTTTTCGGCGGCAAGATCGGAGAGGCTCCGGCTGAGCGCGGCGGATTCCACCAAAGCAATCTTTTGCCCGCGCGTGACTTTATCGCCTGGGTGAACGAACATCTCCACCACTTTGCCCTCGAACGAAGGGGCGACGGCCACGCGTTCGCGCGTCACCAAGCCCTCGGCGTGGAAAAAGAAGCCCCCCGCGGCGCTGTTCAGATAGAGCGCCACGGCCCCTACCGCGACGATCACCAAACCGAGGTTGAACAAACGGTGGCGCAAGCGCCTCCAATTGATCTGGCTTGCCTGGAGCGTTTGATCGGCGGGCGTACTCAAAGCACTCATTAAGATGCAGCCCTTGCCGGTATGGTTTGAGGAAATCGGGCGAGAAGAGATTCGGCAATCCGTTCGCTCGCATCACCGGTGCCGAACGGATTGGCGCCGCTTAACAATGGACGCTGCTCTGTGGCCGTGAGTGCGCGGACCTCGTTGATGATCCGCTGATAATCGGTGCCGACGAGACGGCCGACCCCGGCCTCGATCACTTCCGGCCGCTCGGTGGTCTCGCGCGTGATCAGGATCGGCAGGCCGAAGGTGGGCGCCTCTTCTTGCACACCGCCCGAATCGCTGACGACAACCCAAGCTTTGGTTAAGAGATAAACAAAGTCCGGATATTGCAGCGGCGCAAGCAAACGCACATTCGTAGCATTCCCGAGAATGCTCAGTACTTCTTTGCGAACCTCCGGGTTCAGATGCAGCGGAAGCGCAAAGTATTTGTCGCCATCTTCGGCGAGCGTGCGCAGCGCACGAAGAACTTCCCGCATCGGTGCACCGATGTTTTCGCGCCGGTGCAATGTGGCGAGGATGAGTTTCTTGTCGGCGGGAATCGTCTCGAGAACCGGGTCGATCGGCCGATATGGCTCCTGCAGTACATGTTTGCGAACAAAAAGCAGCGCATCCACAACCGTGTTGCCGACCACCATGACGTTTGCATCGGGCACGCCTTCGGCGCGCAGATTTTCCGCCGCGCGAGCGGTAGGGGCAAAGTGCAGCGCGGAAGCGAGCGTAATAACACGCCGGTTGAATTCTTCCGGCCATGGCGAGGCAAGATCGCCGGTGCGGAGCCCCGCTTCCACATGCGCAACCGGCACGCGGTTCAAAAACCCGGCGGTGGCAGCGGCCGCGGCGGTTGCGGTATCGCCTTGCACGACAATCCAGTCATAGTTGCCTTTGCGCAGCACAGTTTCGATTTGCTGCATCATCAAGGCGAACTTGCCGGCCAACCCCGGCTGCGCCATGATCTCTGCGCCGTTGTGGGTGACCGTAATGCCGAAGAGATCCAGCAAACCGCGCGCGAGCTCGATATGTTGCCCGGTCCAGAAAACATGGGTTTCGACATCGCGCCGTCGTTGTAACGCCCGGCAGACAGGGCCTAGTTTGATGATTTCCGGTCGGGTTCCAAGCACAACGAGGATGCGGGTTGTCATTTTGTCTATTCCGCTTTGATGATTTTTCAGCGACTGAGGGCAACGAAATCTTCAGGCAGCTCGTGCGCCGTTTTGGCCCACACGATCGGTTTTCTGGCGAAATCGGATTCCGTGAGGTATATTTTCCATGCCCGGAACACGGCCATCATGTTGGCCCAGAGGGCAACGGGCCACCGCACCGCAACCGCGATCGGCTCAAACGTCCCGTAAACCTGCCGGCATGAGGCGACGCGCACGATATAGCGCAGCGCAAACGCGAACAGATTGAACAAAAGCGATGCGGAAAATATCGGTTGCAAAGCAGGAGGAACCACCGCCGGATCGATCGTTCCCGTTATGACAAGAACAAGAAAAATAAACGCGATCGGCGGCAGAAAGTTGGTTATGATTCCCTTGCGATCGCGGAAGAAGAAATAAAGATCCCAGAGATCGCCGCGCCAGCCGAGCTTGTGCATCGCCTCAAAGCAAGTGCCGTAAACCCAACGGGTTTTCTGCTTGATGGATGCGGAGAGCGTTTTCGGAAAGAACTCCCGCGTGGCGACGAAATCCAAACCGCGCTCGGCATCCGCCGAAACTGCCGCGAATGCCGCACGGAAGCCGGCGCGCTTGACCTCAACGCCGAGGATGTAGTCCTCCGTGACGCACCCGCCCATCAGCACGGTTCCGCGTGCGCGCAGGAAGTGTTCGACGAGCCGCTTCGTCATGCAGGTGCCGACACCGGCGGAGGGAATCATCGCGCCAACCGCGTTGCGAACAATCATCTCGCGCGTGTGCCGCTCGGCGAATTCGTCCATATATGTGGCGGCAACTTTGGAACGGTGCGTGGCGCGGAGCGAGAAGACCGGCACCTGGATGTAGTCGTAATCACGCGCATAAGCGGCGTAGGTTTGGAACGTGCGCGGATCGATCACGTCTTCGCTGTCATGCAACACAACGAGCTCGGGCGCATCCGGCGCGCTGTAGACTTGGCGAAACATTTCATTGAGCATTTGGCCCTTGGAAGTCGGGCCGGGCAGCGTATTCACGACGACCCGAACCCGATCGGGGTGCTTCGCGGCAAGCGCCAGCGCGACGTCGCGCGTTTCGGTGTCGTTCGGATACACGCCGAGATAGAGCTTGACTTGGGGGATAGCGATCCGCGCCAGATTGCCTTCCACCATCGGGCCGAGCACATCGGCTTCGTGCCAGTTGGCGACGAAAACCGCGGTGGTGGGAATCTCGTGCTGCGCGGCGAGACTGCGGGCGAAGGGTCTGCGGGTGATTCCGAAAGCCAAAAGATCGATGAAAGCATCATCCAGCGAGGAAATGCTGATGAGCAGGCTGATGCCCAGCATCAGGGCAAGAAGAGTGCTTTCATCCATGCAGGCTGTCTTTCCCGGGATGGGCGTGTGGCGCGATTTCGCCGAAAAGTTGCAAAATACCCTCTTCGTTCACATATATTTAACGTATCTTAGGAAATTGTCAATCATTGGAATGTATAAAAAATAATATTTAAAATCAAAAAACATAACACACTTTACGCAGCCGCAGGCCCCTCGCCGCTGCCGGCTGCGACAAGCGGGCCGAAGGGCTGTTGCCAAGCATGCCGAAATCGCGAAAGATCTTGCCAATTATGGCCTTTCGGGGGAACGAAGAATGGGCTGCAAACTGCGGCGCGGCTTCCTTTTGCTGCTCGGCGCCTTGGGCTGGAATGCCCCTCTTGCCGCGCAGGACCAATTGCCGGCCGGCCAAGGCCGAGACATTCTTCGGGCAGATTGCACTTTCTGTCATGATCTCAGCCGGATCACGCAAAGCGGCCACACGCGCGCGGACTGGACCATCGTGTTACAAATGATGAAGAATGCCGGCGCCCCTTTGCGCGCCGAGCAAATCGGCCCGCTGACCGATTACCTCGCGCAGAACTTTCCGGACCGCTCGCCCCCTGCGGTCACCATCCCCGGGCAGGTGCGCATTGCGATTCAAGAATGGACCGTGCCCACGCCGGGCTCACGGCCGCATGATCCGCTGGCCGCGCGTGACGGCATGCTCTGGTACACCGGCCAGATGGCAAACGTCTTGGGCCGGCTTGACCCCAAGACCGGCCGGTTTACCGAGTTTCCCACGGGGACCTCGCTTGCCGGGCCGCATGGCCTTGCCGAGGATAAGGACGGCAAGATCTGGTTCACGGCCAATTTTGCCGGGGCCATCGGCAAGCTTGATCCGAACACGAAACAGCTGACGGCTTACCCGATGCCGGATGCGCGGGCGCGCGACCCGCATACGCCGGTATTCGATCGCAACGGAATTCTTTGGTTTACCGTCCAGAACGCCAACATGGTCGGGCGTCTTAATCCGCAAAGCGGCGCAATTCGGCTGGTGAGCGTCCCGACGGCGCATGCGCGACCGTATGGAATCGCGATCGATCCCCAGGGAATTCCGTTCTTTGTCGAATTCGGCGCCAACAAATTGGGCCGCATCGACCCCGTCTCGATGAGCATTGAAGAATACGCGCTGCCGAACCCGGAAAGCCGCCCGCGGCGAATTGCGATCGGCAATGACGGCGTGATTTGGTACACCGATTATGCGCGCGGATATCTGGGCAGTTTCAATCCCAAAACCGGCCGTTTTGCAGAATGGCCCTCACCCGGCGGACCACGGGCCGCACCTTATGGAATCACCGTGCTGGAAGGCGCAGTATGGTACAGCGAGTCCGGCGTGAAACCGAACACGCTGGTGCGCTTCGACCCGAAAACGGAACGGTTTCAGAGTTGGGAAATTCCATCCGGGGGCGGCGTTGTTCGCAATATGATGGCAACATCGGATGGCGAGCTCGTGCTGGCCGAAAGCGGTATCAACCGCGTCGCGTTGGTGGAAGTGAAGTGAAATACCTGAACCTCGCGGTATGGCCTCTCGGCGCGGCGCGTTCGTTCAGCCCGAAAGCAGCGTGCGCGCGGCCGCCGAATGGTTGAAGAGGCGCAACAACAGCCGCACCGCACGCCCCCGCGGCGAGGTAAGCTCCGGGTCGCGCGCAAGCAAGACCGCGGCATCGCGATGCGCGATATGCAATAAGCCTTCATCGCCCAGGGGTTCGGCAATGCGAAAAAGCGGCTGGCCGGATTGACGCGTGCCGAGAATTTCCCCGCCGCCGCGCAGGCGAAAATCTTCATCGGCTATGCGAAAGCCATCGTCGATATCGCGCAAAAGCCGCAACCGATGCTCGGCCGCCTCGGTCAGACCCACATCATGCAGCAAGAGGCAGAAACTTTCGGCATTGCCGCGCCCGACGCGCCCGCGCAATTGATGCAACTGTGCCAGGCCGAAACGTTCGGCGTGTTCGATCACCATGACATTGGCGGCCGGGACATCCACCCCAACCTCCACCACCGTTGTCGCCACCAAGAGCCGGATGCGGCCGGCGGCAAAATCCGCCAGCACCGCTTCGCGGCGAGCGGGCTCCATCTGCCCGTGCGCAAGTCCCACTTCGGTGCCGAAACGTTCGCGCAAATATGCGTAACGGGCTTCGGCCGCCGCCACGTCGCTGGCTTCGCTTTCCGCCACCAGCGGGCAGATCCAATAGACGTTGGCGCCCGCTTGCAGGGCGCGGGCGATGGCCGCGACCACTTCCTCCAGCGCCGCCAGCGGGTGCAAGGTGGTGCGCACCGGCATCCGTCCGCTCGGTTTGCCTTGCAGGCGGCTGATATCCACTTCGCCCCATTGGGTCAGAAGCAAGGTGCGCGGAATGGGCGTTGCGGTCATCACCAGCACATCCGGGGCCTTGCCTTTCGCGCCGAGCAGCAGCCGTTGATAGACGCCGAAGCGATGCTGCTCGTCGATCACGACAAGCCCGAGATCATGATAGCTCACGGCTTGCTGAAAGAGTGCATGCGTGCCGACAACCAGCTTGATTGCGCCGCCGGCAAGCCCCGCCAAGACGCGCCGGCGTTGCTCGCCGCGCACGGAGCTCGTCAGCAACGCCACGGGCACGGAGGTGACGCGCTGCAGCGTGGCGAAATGCTGTCGGGCCAAGATTTCCGTGGGTGCCATCAAAGCCGCCTGCGTGCCGGCCTCGACGGCACGCAACATCGCCATCACCGCAACCCAGGTTTTGCCGCTGCCGACATCGCCTTGCAGTAAACGCAGCATCCGCCGCGGCGCGGCAAGATCGGCATCGATTTCGGCAAGCGCATGACGTTGCGAAGCGGTGGGAGCAAAGCCGAACGCCGTCTCTGCTTCGGCGCGCAGCCGCCCGTCGCCCAAAAGCGAGCGGCCCGCGCGTGCCCGGAGCCGCGCCCGCGAGAGGGCAAGCGCCACCTGCCCGGCAAAGAGCTCATCGTAAGCGAGGCGACGGCGCGGCTCTTCCGAGGGCCACTCCTGCGGCTCCTGCAACAACGCCAGCGCCTCGGCAAAGCCCATCCAGCGCTCGCGCCGGAGCAGCGCCGGATCCTGCCATTCCGGCAAAGGGGGGAGCTTGGCCAAGGCAGCGTGCATGGCCTTGCGCACCTGCCAGCGGCTGAGGCCCGCGGTGAGCGGCCAGATCGGCTCGATCGCAGGCAGCGTCTCCGCCCGCTCGGGGGGAAGCACATAATCGGGGTGGGGGATGCTCGGCCGGCCTTGATAGCTCTCGACGCGGCCCGAAACCAGGAACCGCTTGCCCGGCGCGAAGCGTTCCCAAAGCACGGGCTTGGAAAAATACACGAGTTCGGCGAAGCCCGAGGCATCGGCAACGACCACCCGCCAGGGCTGGCGCGGACGTTCGGGCGGCTCGCGGCGCACCACCTCCACCACCATGGTGGCCACGGAACCGGCGGCGAGATCGGCGATTTTCAGCCGCTTTCTGCGATCCACATAGGATTCGGGCAGATGCAAGAGCAAATCGATCACGCGCTCCCCGCGCACCGCGCGCGCGAGCAGGGCCGCGCGGGCCTCTCCCACTCCCGGCAGGGTTGCAAGCGGTGCAAGCAGGAACGCAAAAGCTTCGTGCGCCATGGGCTGACAGCCAATCACCTTCTCGCTATATGCCAGCTTGCGCATGATGGAACAAAACCGACGTCCTTCCCCTCTTTCCTTGGACGCGCGGCGGAGAAGGCTGTTGTTTCGCGCCACTCACCGCGGCATGAAGGAAACCGAACAGCTTTTCGGCGGCTTCGTGGCCGCGGAAATTGCAACCTTGAGCGAGACGGATCTCGATGCCTTGGAAGCCGCGCTCGCCCTGCCCGACCCCGACCTTGTCGATTGGCTGATGGGCCGGCGCCCGATTCCCGCCGCCTGCGACGCCCCCGTTTTGCGGAGGATGCAGGCGGAAGTCCGCCGCAGGATGGGCGAGGCATGAGTCGCGCCATCACTCTTTACGGCGCCCCGGAAGGCTGGGATGCGCTTTTGCTGATTCGCCGCAGAAGCGAGCATCAGGGCTCGGTTTTGCATGTGGCGCGCGATGATGCACGCATGGCTCGGCTTGCCGAGCTGATCGGCTTTTTCGCCCCGGAGCTGGAAGTGCTGCGCTTTCCTGCCTGGGATTGCCTGCCGTATGACCGCGTCTCGCCGCATGCGGACCTCGTGGCCGAGCGTATGGCGACCTTAAGCCGCCTTCTTGAGCCTTCAGCGGGCCGACGGATTGTGCTGACCACGGTCAATGCGTTGGTGCAAAGAACGCCGCCCAGGACCGCGCTGGCCGGGGCGGCCTTCCCGCTTGCGTTGGGCGAGAGGCTTGAGCGCGAGGCGTTGGTGCAGTTTTTGGAAGCGCACGGCTATGTGCGCGCGGCCACGGTGATGGAAGCCGGTGAATATGCCGTTCGCGGCGGCATTATCGACCTTTTCCCCGCAGGCGAGACCGAGCCGGTGCGGCTTGATCTCTTCGGCGACGTGCTGGAGCAGATGCACCGCTTCGATGCCGCAACCCAATTGCGCGGTGCGGCCCTTGCGCGGCTGACGTTGCGCCCGGCGGCGGAAATTCCCTTCGATGCCGAGGCGATCTCGCGCTTTCGCAGCAATTGGCGGGAATTGTTCGGCCCCGCGGCGGCTTCGGACCCGATCTATCTGGCCGTTTCCGAAGGCCACCGCGTGGCGGGGATGGAACACTGGGCGCCGCTCTTTCATCCCGCCATGGAAACGCTCTTGGATTATCTGCCGGATGCCTCTGTCAGCCTGGATTACCAGGCCGAGGAAGTGCTGGCGAGCCGGCTCGAGATGATTGCCGATCATTACGCCGCACGGCAGCTTCCCGCGCGCGAGGGCGAATTGCCCTATCGGCCGTTGCCGCCGGAGCGGCTCTATCTCGACCGCGAAGGCTGGGAGGCGATGCTCGCCCCCGCTCAGGTCTTCGCCTTAAGCCCCTTTGCGCGGGCCGAAGGTGTGGCCGGAATTGAAGGCGGCGGTCGCCCCGCGCCGATTTTGACGCGGGCGGGCGCAGAGGTTTTCGCCGAGCTTCGCGCGCAGAAAGAGCGTTGGGACAAGGAAGGCCGCAAACTGCTGCTAACGGCCTTCACGCGCGGCTCGCGCGAGCGCCTGGCGCTGCTGTTGCGCGAGCACGGCTTCAATGTCGAGCTTTGCGAGGACTGGGCGGCGGCCCAAGCGCTGCAGCCCGGCGCGATCGGCTTGGTGGTGCTTGGGCTTGAGCGCGGCTTTCTTGCCGAGAATCTGGCCGTGCTCTCCGAGCAGGATGTTTTGGGCGAGCGCATCAGCCGCCCGCGGCGGAAGCAGAAACGCGCCGAGGCCTTCATTGCCGAGGCGAGCGAACTGGCCGAAGGGGATTTGGTGGTTCACCAGGACCACGGCATCGGCCGCTATGACGGGCTTACCACCCTCAAAGTGGACGGCGCGCCGCATGATTGTCTGCGCATTCTCTACGACGGAGACGAAAAACTCTTTCTTCCCGTCGAGAACATTGAGATGCTTTCGCGCTTCGGGCCGGACACCGCGGGCGTGGCGCTGGACCGGCTGGGCGGGACATCCTGGCAGGCGCGCAAGGCACGCGCCAAACACCGCATCCGCGAAATGGCGGCCGAGCTTATTCACGTGGCCGCGCAACGGGCCATGCAAGAAGCCCCAATTTTGGAACCGCCGGAAGGGTTGTGGGAGGAGTTTTGCGCCCGCTTCCCGCATGTTGAAACCGAAGACCAGGCGCGCGCGATCAACGACGTGTTAGAAGATCTGGCATCCGGCCGGCCGATGGATCGGCTGATTTGCGGCGATGTCGGCTTCGGCAAAACCGAAGTCGCTTTGCGTGCCGCTTTTGTCGCCGCTATGGCGGGGGCGCAAGTGGCGGTGGTGGTGCCGACCACGCTGCTCGCGCGCCAGCATTTTCGCGTCTTCAGCGAACGCTTCCGCGGGTTTCCGGTGCAGATTGCGCAGCTTTCGCGCATGGTCTCGGTTAAGGAGGCAGCTGCGATCAAGCGCGGTTTGGCCGATGGATCGGTGAATATCATCATCGGCACGCATGCCTTGCTTTCCAAAGGCATTGCCTTTGCCGATCTCGGACTTTTGATTATCGACGAAGAGCAGCATTTCGGCGTTGCGCATAAAGAACGGCTCAAGCAAATGAAGGCCGATGTGCACGTGCTGACGCTGACCGCAACGCCCATTCCGCGCACCTTGCAGCTTGCGCTTTCCGGCGTGCGGGAGATGAGCGTTATTGCCACGCCGCCGGTGGATCGGCTCGCGGTGCGCACGTTCATCATGCCGTTCGATGCCGTGGTGGTGCGGGAAGCGATTCAGCGCGAACGGTTTCGCGGCGGGCAGGTTTTCTGCGTGGTGCCGCGCATTGAAGACATTCCGCGGCTTGGCGCGCGGCTTGCCGAGATTGTTCCCGAAGCCCGCATTGCACAAGCGCATGGGCGCCTTTCCTCGCGCGAGCTCGAGCGCGTGATGACGGAGTTTGGCGACCACCGCTACGATCTTTTGCTTTGTACCAATATCGTGGAAAGCGGGCTTGATATGCCCTCGGTCAATACGCTGATTGTGCATCGGGCCGACCTCTTCGGCCTTGCGGATCTTTATCAGTTACGCGGGCGGATCGGCCGCGGCAAGCAGCGCGGTTATGCGTATCTGACTTGGCCGCAAAACCACAAGCTTTCGCCCGCGGCGGCACGGCGGCTTGAAGTGATGCAAACGCTCGACAGCCTTGGGGCGGGCTTCACGCTGGCCAGCCATGATTTGGACATTCGCGGCGCCGGCAACCTTTTGGGAGAGGAACAATCCGGCCATATCCGCGAGGTGGGGATCGAGCTTTATCAGCAAATGTTAGAGGATGCGGTGGCCGAGCTCCGCGCCGAACGCGGGCGGAAAGCGGAGGATCGGGAATGGACGCCGGTGATCAATCTCGGCCTGCCGGTGCTGATTCCCGAGGACTATGTGAGCGACTTGCCGGTTCGGCTTGGACTGTATCGGCGCATCGCGGCGCTTTCTTCCGATGCCGAAACAGAGGCGATGGCGGCGGAGCTGGTGGATCGTTTCGGCACTCTGCCGCAAGAGGTGGAAAACCTTTTGCAAGTGGTGCGATTGAAGCGCGCGTGTCGGGCGGCGGGCGTGGAGCGGCTGGAGGCCGGCCCCAAGGGAATGGTGCTCAGCTTTCGGGGTAATAGCTTTGCCAACCCTGCCGGGCTGGTGGCTTGGCTTGCGGCAAAGCGGGACAGCGTGCGGCTGCGGCCCGACCACAAACTCGCCATTGTCCAGGAACTTCCGCCGCAAGCCAGGATCCGCGCCGCGCATGCGGTGTTGGCCGAGCTCACCCGCCTTCGCGAGCAAGCGGCGGCGGCCTAAGCGGAGCCGACGCGCCGAGCCGGTGAGAGGAATAGGCTCGCGCGCCTTTTGTGCAAGCGCGGATCGTCGTATAAGGCCGAGAGGGGTGACGAACAGAACAATTGGAGGATAGGTCCGTGTCGAGCCGTCTTGAGGGTAAGGTCGCCCTGGTGACCGGGGTCAGCCATGATGGGCAAGTCGGCCAAGCGGTGGCCAAAGCGCTGGCAGCAAACGGCGCGATGCTCGCAATCTCTGCGCGCACGGCAAGCAACGTGGAAGCGCGCGCGAAAGAACTGCGCGAGGCCGGCGCGCGCGTGCTGGCTCAAGCCGCATCCTTAACCGATGAAAATCAGGTGCGGCAGCTGGTGGAACGCGTTCTTTCCGAATACAAACGCATTGATATTTTGGTCAATCTGGCCGGCGGCCTGACGCGCTATAAGCCCGCGGTCGAGCACACGCTGGAGGATTGGACCACGGAGCTGAACAACAATCTGCTTTCGGCTTTTCTCACCTCGCGCGCCGTCTTTTCCGCCATGAAGGAGGCCGGGGGCGGCGTTATTCTGAACTTTGCGCGGGCGGGGCTGCCGCAAGCCAACATGGTGGCCTACAATTGCGCGAAGGCCGGCGTTGAAGCCCTGACGCGCACTCTGGCGCTGGAAGGAAGAGATGCCGGAATCCGCGTGAATGCCGTCGCACCCGGCCTGGTGGATACCGCCTCGAACATCGCCGCCATGAAGCCGAAAGATCTCAAGCGCTGGGTCAAACGCGAAGACATTGCGGAAGCGGTGGTGTTTCTGGCCTCTCCGGCCGCGGCGGGAATCACGGGCCAAATTATTGCGGTGACGGGTTGGGGAATATAGCGCGGCACGATTCAAGCTTCCGGCTTGCATCTTTTGCCCTCTCAAGGCGATGATCGCACCGCAACGCCGCTTCAGGACGCTTTGAGATGACGAATTCCGTCGCGCCCCGGTCTCTGCCGCGCCCCGCCATGTGGATTCCGCTCCTGCTGTTTTTCGGCATCAGTGTGGGCGGCCTCTATTACGTGAAATGGGCGCCGTATTATGCCAAAGCCTTCCACGCCGCCGCGCAGCATAGCATCGGCGCTTCCATCCTGAGCGGCACCCGGGCCGCCGCAAGCCCCCTTAGCTGGCAGGCGGGTGTTGCGTATTCGGTGGCCTACCTGAAAGCGGTCTGGCAAGCGCTGCTGCTGGGCCTGGCGCTGGCCGCAGGGGCGGAGACGCTGCTTCCGCGCGCGATGCTGACGCGGATTTTCTCGGGTCGGGCGGCATCGCTTCGCGCGGCCCTCCTCGGCGTGCCCTCGATGATGTGCACCTGCTGCGCAGCACCCATCGCCGTCGGTCTGATGGAGTGCGAAACCAGCCCCGCCGCCGCTTTGATCTATTGGCTTGCAAACCCCGTTCTGAATCCGGCGACCCTGGTTTTCATCGGCTTCGTTCTGGGCTGGCAGTGGATGGCCTTGCGGCTTGTGCTCGGCGTGGCGCTTGTCTTTGCGCTCGGCCACTGGGCGGCGCGCTGGGTTCCGCAGGCTGCGGCGCGGGCGCTGCAGCCGCCGGCCCCGGCGGCATCCCCGCCGGGTGCGCCGGAGCGGCATTTTCTTCTCGCCTGGGGTGCGGCCTTTCTGCGCCTGGCGGTGCGTCTGATACCGGAATACGCGGTGCTGGTGTTTGCCCTCGGCATGCTCCGCGCCTGGCTTTTCCCGGAGATGACGCCGGAGATCGGCCATGCTCCGTGGCTTGCCCCGGCGCTTGCGGCGGCCGGCACTTTGTTTGTGATCCCGACCGCAGGCGAAGTGCCGATTATCCAGGTGCTTCAGCATTTCGGGCTTGGCGCCCCCGGCGCCGCCGCGCTTTTGATGACGCTGCCGAGCGTGAGCCTACCCTCGCTTGCGATGCTCGGCCGCGCTTTTCCCTGGCGCGTGGTTGCGGCGCTCGGCTTCGGCACCTTTCTCTTCGGCCTGCTGGCGGCGGGGCTGGCGGCGCTTTTGCCTTGGTAAAGGCGCGCGAAGTCGAAAGCCCGCGGCGCCGGCATTCAGCGCGGCGGCGGGGGCGGAGGCGGAGCGAACACTGCGGAGGGTCCGATGGCGGTCAACTGGTTCGGTGAAGGGCCTAACGCCTGCACCTCCATCACCCTTCCATAGGGCGTGCTCAAGACAAAACCCTGCGCGGCGATTTGCCGGCCGGGCTGGAGCAGCCCAGCCATTTGCCAAGCGATATGGGGCGGCATTTTGATTTCCGTGCCGTCTTGCAACAGGGCGCCGTTGAGATCGCCTCTCGGCCCATAGATGGGCTGTTGCACAACGCTTGTTACCATGGCGGCCTGCGCGCCGGGTGCCGGCACGCCCGGCGGCAGAGGCGGCGGCCTTGTTCCCGGAGGCGGCGGGCCCTGATCCACGACGGTCTGGCCCGTGCGGAGATCCGTTAAGGTATATGCCTCAATCAAGTTGACCGAGCCGATACGCCAGCCCTGTGCCTGCACCTGATCGCCGATCCGCACCGCGGCGCCGAGCTGATCGGTCAGGTGCGGGGGTGTATGGACCTCGGTGCCGTCCGCCAGCAGCACGCCTTCGAGCTCTCCACGCGGCGTGAGCAAGAAATGCGAGACAATGCCCGAGGCGGTGCCGGGTTGGGTCTGGCCAAATCCCGGCGGGGGCGGCGGTGCGCCCCAGGCAGGAGGCGGCGGCGGTGGTTGCGCGGACGCGAGCCTTGCCAGACCCAGCGCCACCGCGCCCATGCCGATGCGCCAAAGCGATGTTCTTGAGAGAAAACGGAGAGGCATTGCGTCTTTCTCCTTTCGCGGAAGCCACGCAGGCTACTCAGCAAACGGCGTGCCAGGTCTTTGTGCTCGGATTTTCCAAGACTTTCGGCGCATCGGCGTGAGCGAGCGTTGGAAGAACAGACAGGTCTTTGTCCGGATTCCGGACAGCGGGCGAGAAGAGCGCGGGAAAACGCTAGAGAGGAAGGCTACCGTACGCGGCGCAGCGAGGGTTCAAGAACCCGGCGGCAAAACCGACGCCTTGCGAAATTCCGGAGCGCCTGACGGGACCGGGTTTCGTGTGCGTCCGTTATACGCCCAGATACATTTTCATAATGGCCGGATCCGCTTTGAGCGCGGCGGCGGCTCCCTGCCAAACCACGTGCCCGTTGTTCAAGATATACACGCGGTCGGCAAAACTCAGCACGGCCACGACGTTCTGCTCCACCACCAGCATGGTGCGTCCCTGCGCCGCCAATTCACGGCTGACGCGAACCAAATCGCGCACGATCATCGGGGCCAAGCCCTCGAAAGGTTCATCCAGTAGGATCATGCGCGGGTTGCGGATTAGCGCGCGCGCAATGGCCAGCATCTGCTGTTCGCCGCCGGAGAGCTGGCGCCCGCCGGATCGGCGCCGCTCTTTGAGCCGGGGAAAAAATTGGTAAATCTCCTCCAGGCTCCAGGGTTTTGCCGCCGTCAGCGCGGCAAGACGCAAGTTTTCCTCAACCGTCAGCTCGCCGAAGATAGCGCGCTCTTCCGGCACGAGCTGCAGCCCGAGCCGCGCGATCTCGTAGGGCGGTAGTTCGTGAATCGGTTGGCCGGCAAAACGAATGGCACCTCGTTTCGGGTTCAAAACCCCCATAATCGTGCGCAAGGTCGTGGTCTTGCCCGCACCGTTACGGCCAAGCAATGCAACCACTTCGTTTTCCTCGATACTCATGGAGACGTCGAACAGGATATGACTATCACCGTAGAAGGCATTGACGTGATCGAGCTCAAGCAAGCTCATGCGTGTGCATCCCTCCGAGATAGGCATCCTGGACTCGTTGATCGTTCTGAATTTCTTCGGGCGAACCCTCGGCAAGCAGCCTGCCTTCATAGAGAACGGTGATCCGCTCGGCAAGTTCGAAGATCGCATCCATATCGTGTTCGACAATCACCAACGTGCGGTTTCGGCTGATATTGCGAATCAGGGCGCGCGTGGCGGTGCGCTCGGCCGGGCTCATTCCGGCCAGCGGTTCATCAAGCAAGAGCACATTCGGCCCGGAGGCAAGCGCCAGGCCGATTTCCAGCCGCCGCTTTTCGCCGTAAGGCAAGACATGCACCGGAACATCGGCGCGATGGCGCAGTCCGATTGTTTCCATCACCGCAATAATCTGCTCCTCGACATCGGCCAATGCGTCCGCACGCCTGAGGATATCGGCGCGGAATGTTCCGCGCCGGCGCGCCAACGCGGCAATGCGCAGATTCTCCGCAACCGACATTTCGAGAAAGAGCTGGTTAAGCTGATTGCTCTTGCCGATGCCGAGTTGAACCGTGCGGGTGATGCCAAGCCCGGTGATGCGCCGGCCGAAAAGCAACACCTCGCCGGCCGTCGGCGGAATTTCATCGGCTAGCATTTTGAAGAGCGTGGTTTTTCCGGCGCCGTTCGGACCGATCACCGCATGAATGGAACCCGTTCGCACGGAAAACGAAACATCTTCGACCGCGTGCAGCCCCCCGTAGTTTTTGGAAAGCCCGTTGGCCTGCAGAGCCGGCGCCTCGGGATTTGCGCGCAGCAGCGGCGCGGCGAGCGGCAACGCCCTCGGCACGGGGGGAATCTCGGCGGCAAGCCCGCCTTCTTCGGGCACGTTTGCGGCCGCCTTCGCTTCCCTGCGGCGGGCAATCAGCCAGCGAATTTCGCCCGCAATACCGCGCCGGAAGGCGATCACCAGCACCACGAAGACGAGCCCGAGCAGCAGTTTCCACAATGCGCCGACGGCGGCGATGAGCTGCAAATTATCGCGCAAATATAACCAGATCGAGGCGCCCACCAACGGGCCGATCAATGTGCCGACACCGCCGATAACGGTTTGCACCACAAGATCCCCCGAGGTGCTGAGCGCAAAGGCATCCGGCGGCATATAGCTTTGAAAGACGCCGAGCAGCCCTCCGGCAAGCCCGGCATAAAGCGCGGCAATCACGAAAACGGCAAGCTTGTAGACGGGCACCGCATGCCCGAGCATCCCCGCGCGCGTCATATTGGCTTTGATCGCCTGCAGGATCAGCCCGAAGGGGGAATGCAAAATACGTCGCGCCAGAACAAAGCCCACGAAAAAGATCAGCGCCAGCAGCCAATACATCGGCCAGCCCGCGGTGATGCGAAAACTGCCCAAACGCGGCACCGGCACGCCCGGCAAGCCGTTTTCGCCCCCCGTGAACGCGGAAAGCGGGGAGTTTTCAAGGAAAAACGACATCTGCCCGAAGGCCAGGGTGATCATGGCAAAGTAAATGCCGATCCGCCGCACGGCCAGCCAACCCACGAGCAAGCCGAAAACGCCGGCGCAGAGGGTGCCGATCAGAAGCGAAATCCAGACGCTGCTGAGGATGTTGTTCACCAGCAAATAGGCGGTGACAAAGCCGCCGGTGCCGAAAAAGGCCGCCTGCCCGAACGAGAGCAAGCCGGTGGCACCGAACAAAAGATCAAAACCCAGGCCCAAAATCCCGATAATCAGCACACGCTGCAGCAAATCGAAGGTCGCGCCGAGATGCGGCAGCACGAACGGAACCACCAGCAAGGTTGCCGCAAGCCAGATTTCGGGTAGAAAAGAAGCGCGCGCGCGATTCATACCCGCCCCTCCGAACCGAACAAACCTTGCGGACGGAGAATCAGCAAAAGCGCCATGACCGCGTAGAGCATCACCTCGGAGTAAGCGGAATTGAACGCGCTGGTAATGCTGATGATCTCGCCCGCAATCAGCCCGCCCAAGACGGCGCCTGGAAATGAGCCGAGGCCGCCGATGACGATCACCACAAACGCTTCCACCAAAAAGCTATCGCCGATATCCGGGGTGACCGCGACAACCGGAGCATACAGCATGCCGGCAACCCCGGCCGCCATCACCCCGAGTGCGAACACCAAGAGAAACGCGCGGCGCACATTGATGCCGAGCAGGCCCACCATGCGCGCATCCTCGATGCCCGCGCGCACGACAAGGCCGATGGAGGTACGATAGAGCACCCCATAGAGGAGCGCGAGCATAGCCGCGACGATGCCGATCAATTCCAGCCGGTAGGTGGGATAAACGAGAAAACCGAGTCGAGTCGCGCCCTGCCCCCAAACCGGCGGGGCGACGTGTTGCGTATCCGGGCCGAAGATAGCGCGCACAGCCTCCGTAATGACGATGCCGGCGCCGAAGGTGGCGAGGATTTGGTCTTCCGGCGGGCGGTTGTAAAACCATCGGATTAAGACACGTTCCAACAAAGCCCCGACGACAAACATGAAGATGGCGCCGGCCGCAATTCCGATCAGGAACGAGCCGGTTCGGCTGAAAATCAAAAAAAACGTATAGGCACCCAGCATGAAGAGCGCGCCGTGCGCGAAATTCAAAACGCCGAGGGTGCCCAGGATAATCGTCAGCCCGCTGGCGACCAAAGCAAGCAGGATGCCGAGTGCCAGCCCATTGAAGGCTTGGGAAAGCAAAAGGGAAAGGTTAGGCATGTTGTCCTTATCACCCGCAAAGGCTCTATCATCGGCAGAGAAATGACACGGACGCAAGATCTCCGGCAAGGGAGGGTTCAGCGGTTTTGCAACGCGCGCGCTGCCCCGGGGCGGCTCTTGCGAAGCCGCGAGGCTCGCGTAGAATGGCGCGGTTCCGTGATTGGCCGAAGGAATGCGTTCACAGGCTACATATGAAGGAGGGGACGGATGAAGGGAAGCCGACAGCCGGCGCTAACACGCCGGAGCATGCTGCAACTCGGTTCAGGCTTGACGGCTGGGGCGGTCCTTTCCGGGCTGCCGCGGTTTGCGCTTGCCGATAACACGCCGATAGGAACCTGGCCGGACGGCGTTTCCGGCGATACGGTTTTTATCGGCATCAGCGTACCGCGTACCGGCACCTATGCCCAGCAAGGCGAAGACGAGTTAAAAGGTTTTGAGCTGGCGATCGAACACATCAATCAAGGCCATCCTCTCATCCGGGCGATGGCCCCGAAAGTCACGCAGGGATTGTTGGGCAAGAAAGTCATTTACGGGGTGGCGGATTCGCAAGCCAACCCGAACGTGGCCGTGCAGAACTGTGCCAAGTTCGTCGCCGACAACAAGGCGATGTTGCTTGTCGGCTCGTGCTCCAGCGCGGAGGCCGTCGCCAAAAACAAATTCGCCCAGCGTGAGAAGGTGATATATCTCCCCGGCGTCAGTGGATCTAACGATACCACCGGCAAGGATTGCGTCCGCTACGGTTTTCGGACCTGTTTTTACGGGCAAACCTCTTCGGCAGCGCTCGCTCCGGTTTTGATTAAACAATTCGGGCGCAACAAAAAGATTGCTTTCCTGACGCCCGACTATACCTATGGCCACACGGTTCGCGCCTCGATGCAGGAATATCTGAGCAAGGGCGGCTGGACCGTCGTCACCAACCAGATCTGCCCGCTCGGCGCCGCCGATTACAGCAGCTATCTGCTGAACATCGCCAACAGCGGCGCGGATATTTTTATCAACATCAACTGGGGCAACGATGCCGTTCAATCCATCAAGCAGGCGAACGGTTTCGGTATCCTCAAGCAAATGCCGCTTGTGGTCGCCTACTCGGTGCCTTTCCTGGCGCGCGAAGTAGGGCCGGAACTGACCCAAGGCGTTTACACCGCCACGGATTTCTGGTGGACGATCGGCGACAAATATCCGCTTGCCAAAATGTTTGTCGATGAATTTTACAAGAAACACAAATATATGCCGGAATGGAGCGCGGAAGCCGGCTATCTGCAACTGGCCTGCTGGGCGCGCATGGTTTCCGAAGCCGGCACGTTCCGCCCCGTCGAAGTGATTAAGACCTATGAAAAGGGCGAGCACTTCAACTCGCTGGTCGGTGATGTCTGGTTCCGTCCGCAGGATCATCAACTGGTGCGGCCGGTGATCATTCAGCGCGGCAAGAAGCCGCAAGATATGAAAACCCCGGAAGATTATTGGGATGTGATCGAAATTCTTCCCGGCGAGGGGCTGATGCAGGCGCCGGACGCCTTCGGTTGCAAACTCGGCCCCTATACCTGAGCAAAGAGGCAAAGAAGACGAAACGATTGCGATGGGTTTCGCACCCGAGGGGTGCTGCGGAACCCATCGCGTTGTTTGCGTCTGCCCTTTGCGCTTCCGAGCAGGCGGGCGCGCGCCGTGTGACGCGGCCCCGCTCAGCTGCCGGGTTACGCCGCCGGGCTGGCTGCTGGGCGCGCGGGCTGTCGCTCGAAACCGCGCAACGGGTATCCGTCGGGGTCCTTGCCGCGCACGCGCCGCCACCAAACCTGCAGCGTGGGCAGGTTAATGGTGATGATGAAGAGCTTTCTTAAAACTCCGGGCGGGCAACCGAGCGGTTGCACGCCGTGCCAGGAATGCTCCGTTCTTTGAAAGAGCAGGCTGCGATTATCTCGCGCCGGCAGGGAAGCGGCGACTTCCAACTGCTCGAACCCCGGCGCGGAATGCGCTTTGAAGCGGCCTTTGTCGTCCAGAATCAGAATGTTTCCACTCCAGTTTAAATCCCAATCTTCTTCCGTATTGAAATAGAAAATTTGGGTGCCGAGTTTGCGTTTGGCATCGCAATGCGGCGAGACCGAGCAGCCCGCCCAGGCATAGTACCATTCCAACGTAAGGATGAATTTTTCATCAGGAGAGAGGTGAAACATGCGGCGGATAAATGATTGATAGAAATCATCGTGGAGTTCGGCGATGAATTCCCGCCAAGGCCCGCTGAGTTGCAGCGAGGGATGATAATGCAAAATGGCACGGTCGTGGCTTTTCTGGCCGTATCCCCGTTTCACGCCGACCATTTTCTCGAACTGGGAAATATCGGGCAGGGTTCGGCGCAATTCCGCAAATCCTTGGTCGGTGAGCGGATGGGCGATATCAACCCATGGATAGGGTTTCCGGTTTGAAAACTTTTCCGAGGAAAGTGCGGCGAAAGTTTTTTGATCGAGATAGCGCATTCTCTCCCGCCTCCCTGCCGATTCCCGGCAGCGCTTGCTGGTTCCGAAAGCTTTTGCGGGGCAAGACGATAGTATCCGGCCAAAGCGCGAATATTGATTTAGATCAAACGAGGCCCTCGGCCGACCCGAGGCTGCGGGCCTTCTGCCAGGGCATGCCCTTAGCCGTAGTGGATGTTGGGAAGAACCTGAGCGGGTGAAAGTCCTGCAAAGGTAATGGTGGTCCCGTCGGAAAGCTTGAGTGAGGTAGCGCCGGCACTGCCCGTTACCACGGCCGAGTTGGGCGCATAGCCGAACAAGTTCAGCGAATCCATGCCCGGCTTGAAGCCCGCGATCAGATCCTTGCCGCCGGCGGCGCCGTTGATGACGGCATAGACATCGGCGCCGGTGCCGCCCCAAACCGTCGCGGCGCCCGACTGCAGCACCACCGTATCGGTGGCTAGCAGCGGGTTCTGCAGGATGGCAAGCATCGCCTCGCCGCCGGTAAAGAGCGTGGAGTTGCCCGTGCCGGAAAATGCCGTGGCTTGGCCCGAAGCCGCCCCGACAAAGACTTGGTTGCCCGAGCCCCCCACCAAGGTGGAAGAGCCGACCCCCGCCACCACGGTGGTATTGCCCGCGCCTCCGCCGAGGGTCTCGCGGCCGCTGCCGCCGAAGAGGATATCCTGCCCGAGCCCGCCCCACATGGCGTCATCGCCGGTGCTGCCCACGAGCGTCGCCGCCCCGCTATTGCCGCCCACCAGCGTGTCGTTGCCCGAAGCCGCGCCGAAGACCGTGCAATTGCCCGCTGCTGCAAACACGAGGTCATCAGGGGTCGCGGCCAGCATGGTGGATTGCGCCGCGCCGCCGGCGACCAGCGTATCCGCGCCGCCGGCACTGCCCAAGACGGTGGTGGCGCCGCCGGTGGCCACCAAAACATTCCCCCCGCCGCTGCCCCCTTCGATCAGTCCGCCGCCGCCCCCGCCGAACACCGTCGATGCTCCGGCGCTGCCCAAAAACGTAAGCGTCGTCGCGGCGCCGGCCACCACCTCTACGTTGGTGGTTATTGCCCCGATCGTGTCGGCGCTGCCGGCGGCGACAACCGTGCCGCTGAACGCAATGCTCGGCATAACGACATCGCCGGACAGTGATATTGTGGAGCCCCCCATAACTTGGCCCAAGACCGAAAGCGTGGTGCCGGGGGTGGCGCTGAAGGTTGCCGCACCGGCCAAGGCGACCGGAGTGGTGAAGGTGGCGTTCGTGCTGCCACTGCTGAGCGTGCCACCTGCGGCAATGGTTAGGGTGCCATTCTGGTTGAGCGGAGGCGGCGGGTCGGTGCCCGTATTCGTGCCCGTTGCAATCGTATTGGGCGGAGCCGGTGTGGGAGCCGAACCGATGCTTTGGGTAAACGCGATATCCGTTCCGCCCGCCCCGTCTGCAGAGAGAACGACCGTGGGGGTGGACGCAAGCAGATTGGCGAGAGGAAACTGCACCGATCGGTATCGTTGCAGCAAAGACAGCACGGCGCTGCCGCTGTCGGTTCCGGTAGGCGGAAGGAAAATGCCTACAAGATCAAGGGTGGCGCCCGGGATCACGTTGCTGATGGTGCCGGAAAAGCCCGACACATTCGCCAACGCAACCACGGGGTTCGCCCCGCCGGAGCCGGCAAAGGCGATGGTTTCGCGGCTCGCCACACTGCCGCCGAGGAACAGGCTGCCGCCCGCCCCCACCTCAATCAGGCCCGAACCCGAAGCCGGGGCGGAAAGGGGACCGGAAACCGCAAAATTTGCGCCGTTGACTAGGATTACCCCGGCATTCGTCAGCGTGCCGACGGCGCTTGTGCCTTGGGCGGTGATCGTTCCGTAATTGGCAAGGCTTGGAACGATAAGGCCGCCTGTGACGTTCCCGTCACTCTCGTTGAAGATGGTGCTTGCGGAAAGGCTGAGCACCGGCGCCGTAGCCGGGCCGGTGATGGTGCCGTGATTGATCAGGGTCACGCCGCTGCCCCCGATCGGTCCCTGAGCAGTGCTTTCGAGCAGCGCGCCGGGCGCGAGAATGATCTCGCCGGGGCTCAGCGTACTAATTTGTGAAATCGTGCCGCTGAGCGTGTTTGCCCCGGAGGTGGTCAAGAAGAGCTCGGTGGCGGCGGTGCCGTCGGCAAGCAGAGCGAATTGCTGGCCACCGAAGTTACCGTTCAGCCAAAGCGAGGCGGTGGACCCGCCGCTGGCCACGGTAAGCATGCCGTTGGCGCCCACCGTGGCGCTTGCCCCGCCGGCGTAAGTCAGCCCCTCCAAAACCACCGCATCGCCGGGGGTAAACCCGAACAGCGTGACATCCGGCCCGGAAGCGGCCGGAATGGAAAGCACGCCGGAGTTTGTGGCAAAGGTAATGCCAGTGCCGGGATCAATGGAGCCGCCGAGCGGTACGGTGAGGTTTCCGCCGGCCCCGATCACGACCGGGCCGGTGGAGAGCAACGCATTGGCGGTGAGCGTGCCGGCATCGACCAGGTGTTTGGTCGTGATGCCGGTGAGCGTCCAGTTCGCGCCGGCATCCAAGGTGATGAGGCCGACACTGCCAAGCCCGCTGTATTGGGAGAGCTCCCCATTCAGCGTGCCGCTTTGCGTGCCTGCCGTAAGCTCCAAAGTGCCGGCGCCGTAGCGGTCATAAATGCCGCCGGAAAGCACGGCCCCCGGATCGATGACGGCACGGCCGCCGCCCGCGCCGAAGGCGACCGCCGCGGCGTAAGCGCCGGACGCGGCGATGGTTCCCCCGGCAACGGCGGTGAGAGTGGCGTTGACAGATTGCAGATAAACGCCGGTAGAAGCGCTGCCGTCGACGCGGATCACCCCCCCGTTGACCAGGGTATCGGCGCCGCGCAACGCAACACCGATATCTCCGGCTCCGGTTGCGCTGATCACACCGTAGTTGAAAAGGGTTTGGACCAAACCGGCTGGGGCGAGAACCGAGGGGCTGGTCTGGATCGGGTTGTTCGTCCAGGTCCCGCCGATATCCAAGGTGACGCCGATAGTGCCCGAACCCGCA
>JAIMBF010000117.1 GCA_023511585.1 Terriglobia bacterium | reverse complement strand
GGGCGCGCGATGCTCTCGGCCAAATGATTGTCGATAACAAGCTTATGCCTGCCGATTTCGTATATTATGGCGACATCGACAAAAACCAAGTCTTCTGGAAGAAGGAAATCGCAGTCGCCTTTTGGAGCCGTTATTTTAGGGATGTCAAAATATATCCCCCGCCCGAGAGATATAGTTATCAGGATTGGATCGTCGCTCGAAAGTAGTCTCCACTCTTGTCGGATTTCGCCCACCAAGTCGGGCGGGTAGCCGACTGCTCCTTTGAGCTCTTGCGCTGTTGACGCGTGTTCTTGCTTTGTTCTAATTTACCGTCCGATGAAACCGGCGGTTGGAACACGCGCAAAAATCCTGGCCTCCTTGGCCAAGGCGGGACTTGAAACCGCGGCAAAACGGGAAAGGATCCCGCTTGGCCATAGGGCCGCCGATGCTTGCCTGGATGGCGGGCTCGGCCGGGGGGCGTTGCATGAAATCTTTGCCCATCCCGGCCATGAAGCCGCAGGCTCGGTTTTTGCCGCGGGCTTGGCCTTCCGGGCATCGGCGGAAAAGCACTTCCTTTGGATAGGCCAGGATTGCGCCGCGCGCGCATTCGGCGAGCCGGCTGCAACGGGCCTGCTCGAACTCGGCATCACACCGGCGCGCATGCTTTTTGTGCGGCTTGCGCATGTGGCCGATGTGCTCCGGGCGGCGAACGATGCCCTCTCCTCCGCCGCGTTGGGGGCGGTGGTGATAGAAATCCCCAAGAATCCGAAAGTTCTCGACCTGGTGGCAAGCAAAAGGCTTGCGCTTGCCGCCGCCCGCAGCGGTGTGGCCGCTTTCCTGCTGCGCTTGCAGGCAAATCCGGAGCCGAGCGCCGCGGAAACGCGCTGGCAGGTGCGCGGGCTGCGCTCGCCGGCGGATGCCGAAACCTGGGGCTTGCCGCTCATCGAAGCCGAGCTGGTGCGCAACCGGCACGGGCGTACCGGGCGCTGGGTTATGGAGTGGAATGGTGACGACGGTTGTTTCCGGGAGCCGCACGCGGCGCATTCTGGCGCTGTGGTTTCCGCGGCTTTCGACCGATCGGCTGCATAGGCGCAGGCAGGCGCGCGGCCCTGAGGCCGAAGCGGCAAGCGCAAACGCCTCGCCGCTGGCCATGGTTGCCAAGCGCGATCATGCGCTACGGATTACCGCGCTCGATCGCCAAGCAACCGCACACGGGCTTTCCTCTGGAATGACGCTTGCGGATGCGCGCGCTATTGTGCCCAATCTCGAGGTTGTCCAGGCCAATGAGGCCGCGGACTTCCGTCTCCTGGAACGCATTGCCGATTGGTGCGGGGGCTTCACCCCGTTCGTGGCGCTGGATCCACCGCGCGCGCTCCTGCTCGATATCACCGGTGCTGCCCATCTCTTCGGCGGCGAAGCAGCCTTGCTCGACCAAATCCGTGCAGAGCTTGCCCGGCGTGGCTTCACGGTGTGCGGCGCCATTGCCGGCACGGCCGCCGCGGCACGGGCGCTGGCACGCTACCAAAACGGCGCGATCGCGCCTCCGGAGAAGGATGCAGAGCTCATCGCGCCGCTTCCCGTCGAGGCGCTTTTTCTCGATCCCGCCACCACCCACGCGCTCCGCCGCGCCGGGCTGAAAACCATCGGCCAGGTGGCCGCGCGCAGCCGCACCGAGCTTACGGCGCGCTTCGGCAGCCGGATGGTCTTTATGCTCGATCACGCCCTCGGCCGTGCGGAGCTGCCCATCACGCCGCGTCTGCCGGTGCCGGATTATCGCGCCGAAAAACGCTTTGCCGAGCCCGTCATCTCCCGCGAGGGGATCCTTGCCACACTCGCCGCGCTGGCACGCTCTCTTGCCGCCATGATGGAAAGGCGAGGAATGGGCGCACGCGCGTTGGAGGCCTTCTTCTTTCGCAGCGACGGCGCCGTGCGCCGCATCGCGATCGCAACCGCCGCTCCCACGCGCGAGGCGGGCATCATCGCGCGGCTGTTTCGGGAAAAGATCGATGCGCTTGCCGATCCGCTCGATCCGGGATTTGGGTTTGACATGATCCGGCTTTGCGCAAGCCGCACCGAACGCATCGAAACCTGCCCTTCGGATTTCGAAACAGAGGCGGAGCGACAAAGGGAAATTCATTTCCTGATCGACCGGCTTAGCGCGCGCTTCGGCAGTGGGCGCGTGCTTTTGTTCCAGCCGAACAACACGCATATTCCGGAAGCGGATTTTGTTGTTGTTCCGGCACAATTCACAAAACCGACGCAAGACGCGTGGGTTGCCGTTCGCTGCCGGGGTGAGGCACCGCGCCGGCCCTTGCGCTTCTTCGCGCCCCCCGAGCCCGTGGAGGTAATGGCGGAAACGCCGGAAGGCCCGCCGCGTCAATTTCGTTGGCGGAGCGCGCTGCATACGGTCTGCCGGGTTGAAGGCCCGGAACGCATCGCCATGGAATGGTGGCGTTATGAAACGCCGCGGCCCACACGCGATTATTTCCGCATCGAAGACGAGCAAGGCCGCCGTTTCTGGCTCTATCGCGAAGGTATTCCCGGCCGCGAGACGCCCGAAGCGCCGGCTTGCCGCTGGTTCCTTCAAGGTCTGTTCGCATGAACAGCTATGCCGAAATTGCCGTGACCACGAATTTTTCGTTTCTGCGCGGGGCATCCCATCCGCACGAATACGTGCACGCCGCCGAGGCCAAAAACCTCGATGCGATCGGCATTGCCGATCGCAACACGCTGGCAGGCGTGGTGCGCGCTTACGAAGCGTGGCAAGAGATCAAGGAAAATACCGGAAAAGCTCCGAAGCTTCTGATCGGCGCGCGGCTGGTGTTTGTGGACGGCACGCCCGAGATTCTAGCCTATCCCTCCGATCGCGCCGCTTACGGCCGGCTTTGCCGGCTATTGAGCGCGGGCAAGCTGCGCGCGCCCAAAGGCGAATGCCTGCTGACCTTGGAAGATTTGCTCAAATGGCAGGAAGGCCTGCTGCTTGTTCTTATGCCGCCGCATCCCGGCCGGGAGGCCGCGGAAATCGGCTTGCCGGCGAAAACCTGGAACCGCGAACTCGCGCAGGGAAAAGACGGCCCTGGGGTTATTCCGAAAGAGAAATTTGCAAAGACGCTCCTTGCAAACCATCAAGAATTGGAAGCGCTTTTGGTGAAACTGCGGCATGCGGCTCCCGGCCGCGTGTGGCTCGGCGCTTTTATGCCTTATCGCGGCGATGATCGCCGCCGCTTGAAAAACTGGCAGCGCATGGCGCATGCCGCCGGCGTGCCCCTGATCGCCACCAACGACGTGCTTTACCATACGCCCGAGCGCCGCGAATTGCAGGATGTGCTTACGTGCATTCGCGAACATTGCACGTTGGAAACGGCAGGGCGCGTTCTAGAAGCCAATGCCGAGCGCTATCTGAAATCGCCGGATGAAATGGCGCGGCTTTTCCGCGATACCCCCG
This sequence comes from Terriglobia bacterium, assembly GCA_023511585.1. GTDB lineage: Bacteria > Pseudomonadota > Alphaproteobacteria > Acetobacterales > Acetobacteraceae > JAIMBF01. The sequence continues at coordinate 2,504 of JAIMBF010000117.1, read as the reverse complement.
AAGCCATCGCCGAAACGATCCGTTTTGCCGAACGCATTACTTTTTCGCTTAATCAACTTCAATACCATTATCCGGACGAGCCGGTGCCCAAGGGCAAAACGGCGGATCAGCACCTTGCGGATCTTACCTGGGCAGGCGCGGCGGAACGTTATCCGGGCGGCATCCCCGATTCCGTCTGCGAGACCTTGCGCAAAGAGCTGGCGCTGATCGAAAAGATGCGGATTGCGCAGTATTTCCTCACCGTCTACGACGTGGTGCGCTTTGCAAAATCTCGGGGTATTTTATGCCAAGGGCGTGGCTCGGCGGCCAATTCGGCCGTTTGTTTCGCGCTCGGGATTACCAATGTCGATCCCACCGAGATAGACCTTCTTTTCGAGCGCTTCGTTTCGGAAGAGCGGCGGGAGCCGCCGGATATCGACGTCGATTTTGAGCATGAGCGACGCGAGGAGGTTATTCAATACGTCTATCAACGCTACGGCCATCATCGCGCGGCACTGACCGCTGCCCGCATTTGCTATCGCCCGCGAAGCGCCATTCGCGAAGTGGGAAAGGTCTTCGGCCTTACCGAAGACGTCACGGCCAGGCTTGCCTCCGGCGTGTGGGGAAGCTGGGGCGATGAGCTCAAGGCAAGCGAGGTGCGGCAAGGCAAGCTTGATCCCGAAAATCTTGTCATTGCGAGGGCGGTCCGGTTCGCCAACCAGCTTATCGGCTTTCCCCGGCATCTTTCGCAGCATGTCGGCGGCCTTGTACTCACCAATGATCGGCTGGATGAAATCGTTCCCGTCGGCCCCGCCACCATGAAAGATCGTTTCTTTATCGAATGGGACAAGGACGATATCGATGCCTTGCGCATAATGAAGGTGGATGTGCTGGCGCTCGGCATGCTGACCTGCATCCGCAAAGCCTTTGCCCTTATCGAGAAGCACGAGCACAAGCGTTTGAGTCTCGCCACCGTGCCGCGCGAGGAGTCGGCCGTCTATGCCATGCTGCAAAAGGCCGATGCCATCGGCGTCTTTCAGGTGGAAAGCCGGGCGCAGATGAATATGCTCCCGCGCTTGAAGCCCAAAACATTCTATGATCTTGTCATTGAAGTTGCGATCGTGCGGCCGGGCCCGATTCAGGGCGATATGGTGCATCCTTATCTCAGGCGCAGGAACGGCCAGGAGGCGGTTACTTATGAATCGCCGGCTCCGGAGCACGGGCCGCCGGATGAGCTTCATGCCGTGCTCAGTAAAACCTTGGGCGTTCCTCTGTTTCAAGAGCAAGCGATGAAGCTTGCCATTGTGGCGGCAAAGTTTACGCCGGCGGAGGCCAATGGGCTTCGGCGCGCGATGGCGACCTTTCGCAATGTTGGCACAATCAACCGGTTTCGCTGCAAGCTGATCGAAGGCATGACGGCTCGGGGCTATCGCCGCGAATTTGCCGAACGTTGCTTTCAACAAATCGAGGGTTTCGGTTCATACGGCTTTCCGGAAAGCCATGCGGCGGCCTTCGCGCATCTTGTTTATGTTTCGGCCTGGATCAAGCGTTTCCACCCGGCGGCATTTGCGTGTGCGCTCTTGAATTCCCAGCCGATGGGGTTTTACGCGCCTGCCGAAATCGTGCGCGATGCGCGCGAGCACGGCGTGGAAGTTCGCCATGTCGATGTGAATTTCAGCGAATGGGACAATACGCTCGAGCGAGCCGAAAACGGTGCGCTTGCGTTGCGTCTGGGCTTTCGGCAAGTCGGCGGTTTCAGCGAAGACTGGGCGGCCAGGCTGGTTGCCGCGCGCGGCAACGGCTATGCCGATCTCGAGAAAGTGATCCACCGCGCGGGCCTGCCCAAACGCGCGCTTCTTATTCTTGCAGAGGCCGATGGCTTCGGTTCGTTAGGTATCGATCGGCGCACGGCCTTGTGGCGGCTGCGCCGTATCTCCGCGCCTGCGCCGTTGCCGCTGTTTGAAGCCCAGCATGTGGAGGAACAAGAACCCGAAGAGCTTGCCCCTTTACCGGCCATGCCGCCGAGCGAGCACGTGCTTACGGATTACGAGATGCTGAGGCTTTCGTTGCGCGCGCATCTGATGGAGTTTTTGCGCGATCTTTTCGCGGCGGAAGGCGTGCTGAGCTGCGCAGAGATTGCGGCCGCGCCCGACGGCGCCCATGCGGCCGCGGCCGGTATTGTGCTGGTTCGCCAGATGCCGGGCGATGCCGGCGTGGTGTTTGTTACGTTGAGCGACGAGACGGGCGTTTGCAATGTCGTTGTCTGGCCGAAGCTTGTGGAGCATTTTCGCCGCGAGGTGATGGGCGCGCGCCTGATGTTGGCGGAAGGCAGGGTGCAGCGCAGCCCGGAGGGCATTGTGCATCTTGTGGCGGAGCGGCTGGCCGATCGCACCGGGGAGCTGGACCGGCTTTCGGAGGATGAGGGCAAGGCGCCAATGTGCCGTGCGCAAGCGGCGCGATATGTGCATTGCCATCCGCGCAACGAGCGTGTGATACCGAGATCCCGCGATTTTCATTAAATATTC
>JAIMBF010000116.1 GCA_023511585.1 Terriglobia bacterium | reverse complement strand
GGAATTTCGTCCAACTCGTCCACAAATACCGCGCCTCGAGCCCGGAGGCTTTCCACCACATGGCGGTTATGCACAATTTCGTGACGGACGTAGATCGGCGGGCCGTATTTGCGCAAGGCACGTTCGACGATCTCGATCGCGCGCTCAACCCCGGCACAAAAGCCACGCGGCTGCGCCAAAACAACCCGCAACATGCATTCGCTCCTGCGTCCTGCTCAGCCTCGTCTCGGCGCCCTGGGACAGAAAGGCCGCCGGTCAGCAAAAGCCATATGACATGCGCCGCCCGGTTTCGCAACCGGCCGTTCCCTCTTGAAAGACTGCGGCAGCCCTGGAAAGCATTCGTTGCTGTGGCATGTATGCAACAATCGAAGCCGGGGTGTAACTGTAAAGTAGCAGTTCCGTTTCTCTTCGCGGTTGCATTGAGGGCCTATGCAGCGCCACATTGTTTATGGAAAACGATGCTGCCCTGCTATGAGGGCGGTGGGCCCGAGGCGATATGTTCGTCATATGCCATACCGGCAGCAAAGAGAACGAGGTTGAGAGAATGCAGGCAAACCGGCCGTTGTTGGACCGGGTAAAAACACCCGAGGATATGCGCAACTGGTCAGTGGCGCAGTTGCGGCAACTGGCGGATGAGCTGCGGGAGGAAGTGATCGAGGTCGTCTCGGTCACCGGGGGGCATTTGGGCGCTTCCCTCGGAGTGGTGGAGCTGACGGTGGCTTTGCACGCGGTCTTTGACACGCCGAGGGACAAGTTGATCTGGGATGTCGGCCACCAGGCCTACCCGCATAAGATCCTCACCGGACGGCGGGACCGCATGCGCACACTGCGGCAGGGTGGTGGACTCTCCGGCTTCACCCGCCGCTCGGAAAGCATCTATGACCCGTTTGGCGCGGCGCATTCTTCAACCTCGATTTCGGCAGGGCTGGGGATGGCCGTGGCACGGGACCTCAGCGGCGATGACTACCATGTGGTATGCGTCATCGGCGATGGTGCCATGAGCGCCGGCATGGCCTATGAGGCGATGAACAACGCCGGGAGCATGCACTCACGGCTGATTGTGATCCTCAACGACAACGATATGTCCATCGCGCCGCCGGTGGGTGCGATGAGCGCGTATTTGTCGCGGTTGATGTCCTCACGGCGGTTCCTCAGCCTGCGGGAGGTGGGGGCACGCATGGCTCGGGTGTTCCCGAAGGGCCTCGAGCGCACCGCGCGGCGGGCGGAGGAGTTTGCCCGCGGTATACTGACCGGAGGCACGCTGTTCGAGGAGCTCGGCTTTTACTATTTGGGCCCGATCGACGGGCACAACTTGGAGCACTTGCTGCCGGTGCTCCGCAATGTGCGCGAAGCGCCGGTGCAAGGGCCGATTCTCCTGCACGTGATTACAAAAAAGGGCAAAGGCTATCCGCCGGCGGAAGCCTCGGCCGACAAGTATCACGGCGTTACCAAATTCAATGTCGTTACCGGCGAGCAGGCAAAAGGACCCCCCGGCCCCCCAAGCTACACGCGGGTCTTTTCCGACACGCTGATCAAGCTTGCCGAGGCGGATCCCCGCGTAGTTGCCATCACTGCCGCCATGCCGTCGGGAACAGGGCTTGATCGGTTTGCCGCACGGTTTCCGGAGCGCTGTTTCGATGTCGGGATTGCCGAGCAGCATGCTGTGACTTTTGCCGCGGGGCTCGCGGCCGAAGGCATGCGGCCGTTCTGCGCCATCTATTCGACTTTTCTGCAGCGCGCCTACGACCAAGTGGTCCATGATGTGGCAATCCAGTCGCTACCGGTGCGTTTTGCCATCGACCGAGCGGGGTTGGTGGGGGCCGACGGCGCCACGCACGCGGGCAGCTACGACGTCACCTACCTCGGATGCCTCCCGGGTATGGTGTTGATGGCGCCGGCGGATGAAAGCGAGCTCGTGCATATGCTCACCACCGCGGCGGCGATCGACGACCGGCCCTCGGCCGTGCGTTATCCGCGCGGCGAAGGCTTTGGCGTGACGCTGCCCGAGCGCGGCGAAGTGCTGGAGATCGGCCGCGGGCGGATTCTGCGCGAGGGCGGAACGGTGGCCATCTTGACGCTCGGGACACGCCTTTACGAGGCGCTGAAGGCGGCTGATGAGCTGGCCGCGCGCGGACTCTCCACCACCGTGGCCGATGCCCGTTTTGCCAAACCTCTGGATGAAGCATTGCTGACCCAGCTCGCGCGGCATCACGAAGTGCTGGTAATTGTGGAAGAGGCAGCGATCGGCGGTTTTGCCTCGCAGGTGTTGCATTTTCTGGCCACGCGCGGATTTTTGGAGGGGCGGCTCAAGGTGCGCCCGATGATCCTGCCGGACCGCTTCATCGACCATGATACCCCTGCCCGCCAGCTGGCAGAGGCTCGTCTGACTTGTCCTGATATCGTGCAAACCGTTCTTGGTGCGCTGGGCGAAGCGAGCGTGAGTGTGAGGGCTTGAGAGCTTTGCAATGATCGCGCGGCGCCGCGCCGACGAATTGCTGGTAGAACAGGGACTTGCCGCCACCCGAAGCCGGGCACAGGCGCTGATTTTGGCCGGCCAAGTGCGTGCGGGAGAGAGGCGAATCGTCAAAGCCGGTGAAATGCTGTCGGCCGATTCCGTGCTCGCCCTTGAAGGCCGCGATCATCCTTGGGTCTCTCGGGGTGGGGTGAAGCTTGCCCACGCCTTGGCGCATTTCGGGCTTTCGCCGCAGGGGCTGATCTGCCTCGATATCGGTGCCTCCACAGGCGGTTTCACCGATGTTCTGCTGGCAGAGGGCGCCGCACGGGTTTACGCGGTGGATGTGGGCCACGGGCAACTCGCGTGGAAACTCCGCAATGATCCGCGCGTGGTGGTGCGCGAACGCCTCAACGCGCGTTACCTGACCGCCGAGCACATACCGGAACCGATAGAGGCGCTTGTTTGCGATGCGAGTTTCATAAGCCTTGGCGTGCTTTTGCCTGCCCCGCTTCGGTTATGTACCGCACGGGCATGGGCGGTTGCTTTGATCAAGCCGCAGTTCGAAGCCGGCACTGCGTTTGTGGGACGCAAAGGCGTGGTCCGGGACCCTGCGGTGCATCAAGCCGTCTGCGCAAAGGTTACAGCTTGGTGGGAAGCACAACCGGGTTGGCGCGTGCGAGGGATCACCGAAAGCCCAATTCTCGGGCCGGAGGGCAATCGGGAATTTTTGATTGCCGCCGAACGCGTGGAATAAAGTTCAATTCTGCGGCAGCCGCGCGACGCTCGGCGCATTGGGGTTCTGTGCGCGATGGCGCAGCAAGTGGTCGGCAAGCACAAGCGCCATCATCGCCTCGCCGACCGGAACGGCGCGGATCCCCACGCATGGGTCATGCCGACCGCGGGTGCTGATTTCTACCTCCTCCCCTTTCCGATTCACGGAATGACGCGGGGTCAGAATCGAGCTCGTGGGTTTGACCGCAAAGCGCACAACGATGGGCTGGCCGGTCGATATCCCGCCTAAGATCCCTCCGGCGTGGTTGGAAGCAAAGCGCACAATGCCGTTTTCCATGAACATTTCATCGGCATTCTCTTCGCCCGTTAGCAAGGCGGCGCCAAAGCCTTCGCCGATTTCTACGCCTTTTACGGCATTGATGCTCATGAACGCTTGCGCCAAATCGGCATCCAACTTGCCGTAAACCGGCGCCCCGAGGCCTACCGGAACACCTTCGGCCACCACCTCGATTACGGCCCCGATCGAAGAGCCCTTTTTGCGAACTTCGAGCAAGTAGGCTTCCCACGCACGGGCGGCCTCGGCGTCCGGACAGAAGAAGGGATTTTTCTCCGTCTCGGCCCAGTCAAAACGGCTGCGGTCGATCCGATGCGGGCCGAGTTGAATGACCGCCCCACGGATAACAACATCGGCCCCCAGAACTTTTCGCGCAACCGCACCGGCCGCCACACGGGTTGCGGTTTCTCGCGCCGAAGCCCGCCCGCCGCCGCGCCAGTCGCGAATGCCGTATTTCAGCTCGTAGGTAAGATCCGCGTGGCCGGGGCGAAACTTCTCCGCAATTTCGGAATAATCGCGGGAGCGCTGGTCGGTGTTCTCGATGATCAAGGCAATTGGCGTGCCGGTGGTCATTCCCTCGAAGGTTCCGGAGAGAATCCGGACTTGATCGGCTTCCTGGCGCTGCGTGGTAAAGCGCGACTGGCCCGGCCGGCGCCGATCCAGAAACGGCTGAATGTCGGCCTCGCTCAGCGGAATGCGCGGAGGGCATCCGTCAATGACACAGCCGATCGCCGGGCCATGGCTTTCTCCCCATGTCGTCACCCGGAAGAGATGGCCGAAGGTATTATGTGACATCGCCGCGACCGGACCTTCTTGGGGGTTCAGTCGGTAACCACGGAAATATCAGGTGCCGCCGGGTTTTTCATTCCCACGATATGGTAGCCGCAATCGACATGGTGTACTTCTCCCGTCACGCCTGAACCGAGGGGGGAAAGCAAATAGACCGCCGCGCCGCCGACTTCTTCGATCGTCACATTCCTCCCGAGCGGGCTATTGTACTGGTTCCAGCGCAAAATGTAGCGAAAATCGCCGATTCCGCTGGCTGCCAGCGTTTTGATCGGCCCCGCACTAATCGCATTCACCCGGATGTTGCGCGCGCCAAGATCTGCTGCAAGATACCGCACGGAAGCTTCCAGCGCCGCTTTGGCAACACCCATAACGTTGTAATGCGGCATGACCCGTTCCGCCCCGAGATACGTAAGAGTTAAGAGCGAGCCCCCCTGCTCCGGCATCAAGGGCACCGCACGCTGGCAGACGGCGGTAAAACTGTAACACGAGATATCCAAGGCCTTGAGAAAAGCCTCTCGCGGGGTGTCCAGGTAGCGGCCGCGGAGATAGTTTTTGTCGGCCCAGCCGATCGCATGCACCAGAAAATCGAGCCTTCCCCACACCCCGCCGATCGCCTCAAAGGTGGCATCGATGCTCGCTTCTTCCGCCACATCGCAAGGCAGAACGATTTGGGAGCCAACACTTTCCGCCAGCGGGCGAACGCGCTTTTCCAGCGCCTCGCCTTGATAGGTGAAAGCCAGCTCGGCCCCTTGCGCTTTGCACGCGGCAGCGATACCCCAGGCCAGCGAGCGCTCGTTTGCAACCCCCATGATAACGCCCCTTTTTCCCTGGAGCAGTGTTCCAACGACGGGTAAAGCAGTTCCGGCAGTGATCTCGGTCATAAGGGCTCCCCAAGTTGAGAAAAGCTCAGGGTTGTTGCTCGCACACTCTCCGCGGGAGCGGCAAGAGCACAAAGGCATTGCCCTCTTGCGATGGTCGTGGCAAGCGCCGGTTTGAACAGAGGAAAACGGCCCTATGTCGGAGCCCCTTCTTTCGGAGCCTCACGGTCTCGATCCCTTCGCCGTATTTCATGCTTGGCTTGGCGAGGCGGAGGCGGCCGAACCCATCGACCCTAACGCCATGGTGCTCGCAACGGCCGCCCCGAATGGCCAGCCTTCCGCGCGAATGGTTCTGTTGAAAGGGGCCGATTCACGGGGCTTCGTGTTTTACACCAACCGAGACAGCCGCAAGGGTCAGGAATTAGCGGCAAACCCGCGCGCAGCCCTGCTTTTTTACTGGAAAAGCCTGGGCCGGCAAGTGCGAATCGAGGGTACCGTCACCGAAGTCGATGCCGCAGAAGCTGATGCCTATTTCGCTTCTCGGCCACGGCTTTCGCAGCTCGGTGCTTGGGCGTCCGCGCAGTCGCGCCCGCTTCCTACGCGTGCGGAGTTGGAACGCAAATTGGCCGAGTTCGAGGCCCGCTATCCGGGCGATGAGATCCCTCGCCCACCCTATTGGATCGGCTACCGACTAACCCCGGAACGCTTCGAGTTCTGGCAAAACATGCCGTATCGGCTGCATGACCGAACGGTCTTTCTCCGGGCGAAAGACGGCTGGACCACGATGAAACTTTACCCGTAGGCAAAA